>CAYYJM010000115.1:0-18001 GCA_964471755.1 uncultured Alcaligenaceae bacterium | reverse complement strand
CCTGGTGACCCACGATCCGAAGGCGGCGGCCTGCGCCCAGCGTCTGGTGCGTCTGGAGAAGGGGCAGCTCGTCGAGGACAGCATGGCCTCGACGCAGGAGCAGATTCAGCGGACCTTCGCACCACGGCAGAGCGACGCCATCCAGCCGGCCGCGTCGCCGAGCATCCAGGAGGGGCCACAGTCATGAAACTGTTCGGCCTGATCTTCAAGAATCTGTGGCGGAACAAGATCCGCACCGTGTTGACGGCCCTGGCCGTGTTCACGCTCGTCGCCATCTTCAGCATGATCTTCAGCGTCATCCGCTTCCTCGACCTGTCGATGGAGCAGAAGTCCCGCGACATTCGCCTGGTGATCACCGAGCGTTACCGCATCCCGAGCCGGTTCGACATCCGGCTCATGAAGGGCATCACCGAGCAGGGCTACGCCCTGAACAAGGAACTGGCAGACATCCCCGGCTTCCACGGCGACAGGAACGCGACCTGGACCTTCGTCGCCGCCACGCTCGATCCGACCATGAAGGATCGCAACAAGTTCTTCTTCTGCATCGCCACGCAGCCGGACAAGATCCCCTACATGGTCGATGGCATGGAGACGCTCGACCCCGAGGTGACCAAGCTGATGGTCAACCCGCCCCGCAATCGGCTCCCCAACCAGGGCGTCCTGATGGGAGCCGACCGGATGAAGAAGCTCGGCGTGCAGATCGGCGACCGCCTCGTGGCCAACGCGATCAGCATTCGCGGCGGTAGCAACCAGGTCGTCAAACTCGAGCTGGAGATCGTCGGCGAGCTGCCGCCCAACACGCGCTGGGCCGAGGGCACGTTCATGGACTTCACCTACCTCAACCGCATCATGGAGGCGGAGAAGGCTCCGCTCGAAGGCAAGGTCAATCTCGGCTGGCTGATGGTGGACGAACCGACGTCGGCCAGCGACGTGATCAGCGTCATCTCGCGCGACAAGGTCGTCGGCCAGGAGATCAAGGTCGAGGAAGGCTCGTCGGCGGTCAGTCGCTTTCTGGAGCCGCTCAAGGATCTGCTCTGGGGCGTCAAGTATCTGCTGCTGCCAGCCATCATCATCGTGATGACGGTCATCATCGCCAACGCGATCAGCATCACCGTCCGCGAGCGAATCCGCGAGATCGGCGTCCTCAAGGTTCTCGGCTTCAGTCGGGGCCAGATCTTCACGCTCATCCTGGGCGAGGGTCTGCTCCTGGGCGTCGTGGCCGGCGTCCTGAGCGGCCTGGCAACGGTCCTGCTGGTCAACTACGGCCTGGGCGGCATCAAGATTCCACTCGGCTTCTTCCCGGTCTTTTTCGTCCCCTGGCACGCTCTCTGGTGGGGCGGCTTCCTGGGAGCGGTGACCGCTCTCATCGGCGGCATCCTCCCGGTCTGGAGTGGCGTTTCGGTCAAGGTGTCGGAAGTGTTCGCCAAGGTGGCGTGAGGCGACGATGATTCCCTTCAAGTACAATCTGCGCAACCTGTTCGTCCGCTGGCGGACGACCCTGTTGACCGCGTTCGGGTTCACCCTGATCGTCGCCCTGCTCGTGGTCATGCTCGGCTTCGTCCAGGGCATCACCGACCTGGCCGGCAAGAGCGGGCCACTGGGCAACGTCATCATCATGCGTGAAGGAGCGACCGACGAGCTGTTCAGCGACATGCCGGTCAGCGATAACCTGTTCCTTGTGTTCGACAGCCGACATCCCGAGGTGATTGTCGATGAGGTGGTCGGGGCCGACGGTAAGCCACAGCGTTTGCCGCGGGCCAGTCCGGAGATCTACAGCATCGCCAACCAGGAGATTCCGCCGAAGAGCGAGAGCGAACTGGCCGACTTCCGCCTGCTCCAGATTCGCGGCATCTACGATCCCGCCGTGGCTGGCCGGGTTCACGGTCTGAAACTCCGGGAGGGTGGCCGCTGGTTCGACAAGTCCGGCGGCGAGGTCGTCATGGGCAGCGGCATCGCCCGTCTGCTCGGCGTCCAGGTCGGCAGCGAGTTCGCCATCCGGCCAACGCTGAAATGGACCGTCGTCGGCATCCTCGACTCGCAGGGCTCGCCGTTCGACTCGGAAATCTGGGCCAAGATCGAGGACGTGGGCCGCTACTTCGGCAAGGACAACGTCGAGAAGGGCCAGCGTTTCTACACGTCGATCGTCGTCGCGACCCCGGACGCGAAGCAGGGCCAGACGTTTGCCGAGTCGGTCAAGACGCGAACGAACCTGGAGATCGGTGCCCGGCTGGAGTCGAAGTACTACGAGGAGCTGTCCAAGGGGAACGCTCTGTTCCTGTTCGCGGCGATGTTCATCGCCGTGGTCATGGCCATCGGCGGCATGTTCGGTCTGATGAACACGATGTTCGCGGCGGTCAGTCAGCGGATCAAGGACATCGGCGTGCTGCGGGTACTCGGC
This sequence comes from uncultured Alcaligenaceae bacterium, assembly GCA_964471755.1. Classification (GTDB taxonomy): domain Bacteria; phylum Planctomycetota; class Planctomycetia; order Gemmatales; family Gemmataceae; genus CAYYJM01. The sequence goes on along the minus strand of CAYYJM010000115.1, from coordinate 15,603 downwards.
TTCAGCAAGGGGCAGATTCTCGTCTCGTTCCTGCTGGAGTCGATGTTGCTGGCCCTGATCGGTGGCGGCCTCGGCATCGCCCTGGGCTTCCTGGCCAACGGTCTGGAGCAGACCGGCATGATGAATTCCGGCGGCGGTGGTGGCAAGACGATCGTCTTCCAGATCACGGTCAACGCCTGGGTCGTGAGCGTGGCGCTGGCCTTCACCCTGGTCATGGGCCTGATCGGCGGTCTGCTGCCATCGTTCACGGCCATGCGGATGAAGCTGCTCGACACGCTGCGTTGAGCCGGAGTCGGCGCGGCGGGCTCAATGCCCCTCCACGGCCGGCAACGGCCCGGCATAAATGCCGGGCCTGGGAAGGAAAGCCTGGTGAACCAGGCTGCCCCGGAGAGCCTGGTTTACCAGGCTTCGTCACGTAGCCCCGGCATTTATGCCGGGGCGGCCTTCCCCCTCCCGAATAATATGCCACACCTCCGGGCTCAATGCGCCTCCACCGCCGGCAACGGCGGCTCGCCGAGGCGACGGCGTACGGCCATCTCTTCGCCCAGGCGGCGAATTGCTTCCTGGACCTCGGCCAACGGCGTTTCCGGCGGCAGAGCCGGCCCGATGACGACGTAGACCGTCTCCGGTCGTCCGGGGCGTTCCTGGCGCACCTCGACGAAGACGGGCACCACCGGCACGGGTCGATCGCTCTGCACCGCCTGATAGACGGCATCGACCTGGGATTCCGCCGAGTGGCCCAGCAGCGGCAGCGCGACGATCTCGCCGCGCTGGAGAGTCCTTTCGGCCTTCTTCTGGACCGACTGCCAGTCGAACCGCTCCGCCTGATCTTCCGGCACGACCGCCAGCGCGCGGGGCCCACCCGGTATCGGCTCACGCCGATTCTCGATCATCAGGTAACGACCGACCCGGTCGATGCAGGAGAGGACCTGCAACGAGCGCATCTCGCTCGGAGCATTGGTCACGACTAGAGCGGGACCCGTGTCCGGAACGTTGTTGCTACCGGCCGATTCGATCTGCGCCTTGCCACGCCAGCGGAGCCAGAGCCGGGTGCGATAGAACAGGTACGACAACTGCGCCCAGAGCAGGACCAGGGTCACGAGTGTCAACGCCGCGGCACTGAGGAACAGCAGTTGCGGCAGATGATGCTTGTCGAAGGCGGGGATCTGGGGCGTGTTCTCCGGTCGAAGCCGAAAGTGCGTCTTGCCGCCCAGTTCGTAGGCGCTCAGTTGCACTCGATCGCCGGCGGCGAGCGTCTCCTGGAAGTTGTCGATCATCTCACCGTTCGAGCCGGCGTGGATGACGCGGCCACTCTCGAAGTCGATCCGATGCGGTCGGCCATGCTCGAACTTGGGAGCCTTCGCCAGTACCTCGACGGCCAGATCCTTCTGATCGAGTCTCGGGGCGAAGCCCGTGACCTGGGCGACCTGATCCACTCCGAAGAAGACCAGTGAGGCGACGATGGCTCCGATGACGTTGATGAAGTTGCTCGTGGCGACCGCATCGCCCTTGCTCGCCTTCGGAGCCCGGTGTTGCAGCAACGTGAACAGCGGCACGAGGTAGAACCCGGTGAAGAAGCCGATCGCGACGATGCACGCGATCAGGCCCGGAATGAAGTCGAGCCACAGGGCCGCACAGGAGGTGGCGACGATCATGCCAGCAGCTCCGACGGGAATCAGGCCCAACTCGACCTTGCCACCGGAGAGGTAGCCGACCAGCGGACTCCCGACCCCGATGCCGAAGGCCACCATGCCGACAATGACACTGGTCCACAACTCGGTCCAGGGCGGCACCTGACTGCTGCCGTGCATGTAGACCGTCGCCCGCATGAAGGCGACGATGAAGGTGAAGAAGGCGATGCCCAGCACGGCGAAGGCCAGCGGCTTCGACGTGAGCATCGTCCGGATGCTGCTGTACAGCGGGCCGTAGATCAGGTACGGGAAGGGCCGCTTCGGATTGCTCGCCGGCATCCGCACGATCAGCAGACTGGCCACCGATCCGATGGCGGCCAGGGTCATCAGGACGACGCCGATCCAGATCTCGTTGCCACGGAAGATCGTCGAGAGAACGCCGCCGACCACGGTGCCCAGGATGATCGCCAGGAACGACAGCGACTCGAGCAGACCGTTGCCGCGCGACAGCATCCGCGGCGTGAGGATCTCGGGCATGACGCCATACTTCGCCGGTACGAAGAAGGCGCTGTGGGTGCCCATCAGAAAGACGGTGCCGAGAACCAGCCAGGCGGAGAGTTCGTCATGCTCGGGATAGGTTCGTCCCAGCCAGAAGCCGAACAGGGCCAGGCCGGCAATCGGGATCTCGCTGAATTTCCAGAAGACGAGCGTCGAGCGTTTGGAGTACCGATCGGCGAGGTAACCGGCCGTCGTGCCGAACAGAGCCCAGGGAGCGAAGAACAGAATCGGCATCAACGAAATGGCCTGGCCCTCGGTCAGCGTGACCGTGTTAATGGCGTAGAACATCGCCGCCGCGTGGATGGCCTGGTCGTTGAAGGCAGCCAGGAACTGGGCGATGAGGAGGCCGATGTAGGTGCGCGAATGGAGATGGTCGGCCGGCTGGAAACGCGACATAGGTTCCTCATCGTCGAAAGGCGGGGCGGCCCGATCCAGGAGCCGACGCAGGTCAATATATCGCCCGGAGGTTCGTCGGCGAGCGAGGGTTCAGGCGGCCGGGCACGCCACCGTCTCGGGGGAAACGTCGAGCGGTAGTTCGCCGGTTTCCAGCCAGGTCTCGGCCTGTTCCGTGGCTCGATTGATGGCGTCCTCGACGACCTGGCGGTACTCCTCCAGTTGTGCCCGCGTCAAGTCCGGAGGAACGTGGATCGGCTGCCCGATGATGCCGGCGACCGGACTGTTCGGCCAGGGGAGGAAGAAGCGGTCCCAACTGCGCATGCGCAGGCCGTTCGCCCCAGCCAGGCCGACCGGAACGATCGGCAGGCCGGTTGCCGACGCCGTCCAGATCATTCCCGGTTGAACCTTGCGGCGTGGTCCCCGGGGGCCGTCCGGCGTGAAGGCCAGATGGCCGCGTCGGGCGATCTGCTGCATCCGTCGGATGGCCTGCACACCACCTCGGGTACTCGACCCGGGCACCGTCGAGAGCAGAAGCAGCCGGGCCGTCTCGGCGATGAGCTGGCCATCGGCGTGCTTGCTGATGAGGACGTGAACGTTCCCCTGACTGATGCGTGTCAGCGGCAGCAGAAGATACTCGTGCCAGAAGGCGTAGATATAGCGCTGTTCGCCGGCGAGCGGTGGCGGTACGAGGCCCTCCGGATCATGGAGCCGCCCCCGCAGCGTTCCCGCCCAGCAGCGGACGACCAGAGCGGCAATCAGGGCGATCGGACGAACGAGCCAGGGAGAACGGATCTTCACGTAAGAGGCCTCCTTTGCCTCCCGGGCCGTGGCGGACGTGGGGAAGCGGATGCGTATCTTGCCTGGGCCGCTCCGTCAGGACAAGAGCAACCGGCGCGAGTCGGTCGTACCACCTTCGCACCCCGGGCATCGAAGTGCCGGCCCGCTCTGTTTTTTGATTCGCTTCCGACCTGATTCCGCGTGCGGGCCGGCGGCGCATCCGCTATGCTGATCACTTCGCATGATTCGCCATCCCGCCGACGTTGAGGTTCCTGCCGTGCTGCGACGCTCTCTACTGCTCCTGGGGTTACTTCTGGTCGTGGGCCTACCCGCCGGGCTCGATGCCCAGGGGAAGAAGGCCAAACGCGAGGCGACGCCGGCCGATACCCTGGCCGTGCCGCCGGGCTTCAAGATCGAACTGCTCCACACCGCCGACCCGGCCAAGGAAGGGTCGTGGATCTGCATGGCCAAGGACGACAAGGGCCGGCTCATCATCTCCGGTCAGCAGAACCAGCCGACGCTCCGCGTCACCCTCAAGGACGGCAAGGTGGCCAGCATCGACAGGCTCAACCTGCCGATCAGCGGGTCGATGGGCCTGCTCCACGCTCACGGCTCGCTCTACGTCAACGGCATCGGCCCGAAGGGCTTCGGCCTCTACCGCTGCCGGGACACGAAGAACACCGATCAGTACGACAGCATCGAGTTCCTGAAGCGTTTCGACGGCAACGGCGAACACGGCCCGCACGCGGTCGTCCTCGGCCCGGATGACAAGATCTACGTCATCAACGGCAACCACACCAAACTGCCCGAAGGGCTCGACCCCGCGTCGCCGCACCGTCACTGGGGCGAGGATCAGCTCCTGCCCCGGCAGTGGGACGGTAACGGCCATGCCACCGGCATCCTGGCCCCGGGCGGCTACGTTGTCCGCACCGATGCCGAGGGCAAGAAGTGGGAACTGATGCTGGCCGGCTTCCGCAACGCCTACGACATGGCCTTCAACGCCGATGGTGAGCTGTTCACCTACGACAGCGACATGGAATGGGACTGGGGCATGCCGTGGTATCGGCCGACCCGCGTCAACCACTGCACCAGCGGAGCCGAGTTCGGCTGGCGCAGCGGCACCGGCAAATGGCCGGATTTCTACCCCGACAGCCTGCCCGGCCTCGACGTCGGCCTCGGCTCGCCGACCGGCGTCAGCAACGGCATCGGCACGAAGTTCCCGGCCAAGTATCAGAAGGCGATCTACGTTCTCGACTGGACGTATGGCCGAATCATCGCCCTGCACCTGAAGCCAGACGGATCGAGCTACACGGCGACGCTGGAGAACTTCGTCGCTCCGAAGGGGCTGACCGGCAACGGGCCGAAGAAGCCGCTCAACGTGACCGACATGGTCGTTGGCGACGACGGCGCGATGTACTTCACGATTGGCGGGCGGAACACGCAGGGAGCCCTGTACCGCGTCAGCTACGTCGGCCCCGAGCCGACGACGCCGGCGAACCTGAAGAACACCGAAGGGGCGAAGGAACGCGCCCTGCGGCGGTCCCTGGAGGCGTTCCACGGCAAGGTCGATCCGAAGGCGGTCGAGGCGGCCTGGCCGCATCTGGGCAGCCCGGATCGCTTCCTGCGCTATGCCGCCCGGATCGCGATCGAGTGGCAGCCGGTTGACACCTGGAAGGCGAAGGCGCTGGCCGAGAAGGAGCCGCAGGCGGCGTTGACGGCCCTGCTCGCGCTGGCCCGCTACGGCGACCGCTCGACGCAGGCCGACCTGCTCAAGGCCCTGGAGAAGTTCCCGCTGGCGAAGCTGCCCGAACCCCTGCAACTCGACAAACTGCGTGTCCTGGGCCTGAGCTTCATCCGGCAGGGCCAGCCGATCGGTGAGTCGGTGCGTAAACTACTCGCCGAACTGGAGCCGGCCCTTCCCGGCAAGAGCGACATGGTTAACCGTGAGGTGGCCCGTCTGCTGATCAATCTGCAGTCGCCGAAGGTCCTGGCGAAGTGTCTGAAACTCATGGCCGACGCGAAGACGCAGGAAGAGGAGATCTTCTACCTGTTCCATCTGCGAACGCTGCCGGTCGGCTTCTGGACGCTCGATCAGCGCAAGGAGTACCTGACCTTCTTCTCGCCGAAACGGAAGCGCCTGGGGCATCCGGCGGAGGTTACACGCTGGTTCGAGGAAGCGGGCCGGCCCTACGCCGACGGCAACAGCTTCGGCAACTTCTACAAGAACTTCCTCAAGGAGTTCGTCGCCAACCTGTCGGCGGCGGAGTACACGGCCCTGAAGCCGACGCTGGAGTCGATCAACAAGGAGGCGGCCGCCGCAGCGAACTACGACGTCAAGCCGCGGCCGGTGTTCAAGGAGTGGAAGTTCGACGAGATCCTGTCGCAGCTCGACAAGGTCGATCGCGGCCGAAACTACGAGAAGGGCAAGCAGTCCTACGCAGCGGCGCAGTGCCTGAAGTGTCACCGCTTCGGCGAGTCTGGTGGCGGCGTCGGCCCGGACCTGACGGCCGTCGCCAGTCGCTACGGTCGGCGGGAGATCCTCGAAGCGGTCATGGAGCCGTCGAAGGTCATCTCGGAGCAGTATCACAACGAGGTGTTCAACCTGTCCAGCGGCAAGCAGGTCGTCGGCCGGGTCGTGGATGAAACGCCTGAGACGATCTCTGTGCAGCCCAATCCGCTGGAGCCGACACGGGTGACGTTCAAGAAGAGCGAAATCGACGAACGCATGGCATCGAAGGTGTCGCCGATGCCGGACAAGCTCGTGGATGTGCTGACGGCGGACGAGATTCTCGATTTGATCGCCTACATGGAGTCGGCCGGCCGACGGCAGGCGCGGGCCTTTCAGAAGTGACAGGAGACTGTCGTGAAGAGCATTCGCTGGGCCATCGCGGCCCTGTGCGTCCTGGGGTTCAGCTTCTCGGTGCCCGCGGCCGAGAAGCCGATCGTCGTTGATCTCTGGCCCGGGCCGGCTCCGGGTGAGAAGGCCGAGATCGGCCCGGAGAGGAACATCGAGACGAAGCAGGGCCAGACCGTCACGCGTCGGCTGACGGACATCACCAGGCCGACGCTGACGATCTACCGGCCGGCAAAGGAAATCGACACCGGCGTGGCCGTCGTGATCGCGCCGGGCGGCGGCTACAACATCCTCGCCTGGGACCTGGAGGGCGTCGAGGTGGCCGAGTGGCTCAACCAACTCGGCGTCACCGGCATCGTCTTGAAGTATCGCGTTCCTCGGCGGATGGGCACGCCGACCGATCAGGCTCCGCCGCAGGCTCAGCACGATGCCCAGCGGGCGATCAGTCTGGTTCGCAGCAAGGCGAAGGAATGGGGTCTGAAGGCCGACCGGATCGGCATGCTCGGTTTCTCGGCCGGCGGTCACCTGACCGCGTGGACGGCGACGAACTCCGACAAGCGAAGCTACCCGGCCGTCGATGCGGCCGATCGCGAGAGCTGCCGGCCCGATTTCGTGGTGCTGATCTATCCGGCGTACCTGACCGTCAAGGGCAAGCCGACGGACCTGGCACCGGAAATCCGGCCGAGCAAGGAGACGCCGCCGAGTTTCTTCGCTCATGCCGCCAACGACCGGGTCTTGCCGGAGAACAGCATCGCGTTGTTCCTGGCGTTGAAGAAACTCGGCGTGCCGACGGAGTTGCACGTTTTCGGCAGTGGCGGACATGGTTTCGGGCTGCGGCCGTCGAGCCACACCAGTTCGACCTGGCCGAAGCGGTGCGAGGAATGGCTGCGATCGCGAGCGATCTTGCCGATGGGAAAGTAGACCCCTGCTATCGAAGCCCTGGCGACGTTCGAAAAAATTCGTAGAAATAGAGGCTTCCGATTGCGAAATCGCCTTGATATACTCCAAACGGGTCTAGCGAACGCTTCTTTCCACAGCAGCCTTCTCCAGTCCCACCCTTGACAGCCAACCTCGGCCAGGAAAGCGTCCACCGGGTTGATGTCAGTTCTGTTCTTCCGGGAGATTCATTCGTGGGCAAGAAGTTGTACGTGGGAAACCTGGCCTACTCGGTCACCGATAGCCGGCTGGAAGAGCTCTTCTCCCAGTATGGCACGGTGGTCTCGGCTCAGGTGATCATGGATCGCGAGACCAACCGTTCCAAGGGATTCGGGTTCGTCGAGATGAGTTCCGATGAGGAAGCCCAGGCGGCCATCGACGGACTCAACCAGCAGTCGATCGAAGGTCGGCCTCTGACCGTGAACGAGGCCCGACCGAAGACCGAGGGCGGCGGTGGTGGTGGTGGCGGCGGCCGGGGCGGTCGTGGCGGCTACGGCGGTGGTGGTGGTGGCGGCGGTGGCCGTGGCGGCTACGGCGGTGGCGGTGGTGGCTACGGCGGCGGCGGCGGTGGTCGTGGCGGCCGATACTGAGAAATACCGTGGGGCGACCGTTCTCGGTCGCCCCACAGCGTTCACTTCTCTTCAGCCGGTTCCTCGACACGCTGATAGATCGGCAGGAAACGATACTCGACGGTCAGGGCGAGGACGCCCATTGCTGTGGAGTAGTTGACGCCGTAACCGGAGTCGGAACCGCCACCGGACCAACTGCCGTTGCTGCCCTGATTCCGGAACAGCACCTCGTGCAGCTGAGGCCGATAGAAGTTCCAGTAGTTGTCGCCGAGCTGGAACGTCGCCTGCGAGCAGTAGTAGACCATGTACCAGAAGAAGTTCGCTCCCCAGCGCGGCGGATGCTTGAGCAGATAGCCGCCGGCCTTGAGCAGCATCGGACTCTTGTGCAGGTCCTTGCCGCACAGTTCCAGGGCGAGGATGCCGGTGCCGGTGCAGGGGATGGTGACACCGTCCTCCGGCGTGTAACGAAAGCCGCCCGTGCCCGGATCATTGCAGCGCTTGATGAACGCGATGGCATTGTCGATGGCGGAGGCCGGCACGTCGCAACCGAGATTGCGGGCACCACGAAGGGCCAGAATCTGCCAGCCGGTCACGCTCAGATCGCTGCCGCCCCAGTGAGTGACAGTGTACCGCCAGCCGCCCTTCTCCGAGCCGCGAACACGCTGGGCCTTGAGGATGATCTCGACGGCCCGCGTCATCCGGGAGCGGATCTCCTTGCTCAGGTCGCCGGAAGTCATCCCGGCCGCCTCGCCGAGCATCAGCGTGCAGATGCCGTGATGGTACATCTCGTGGGCTCCGTCGCCGGCGAACAGGCCGTTGGCCTGCTGCGATCGGAGGACGTAGCGGATGCCCTTATCGACGACCTGGCCGTACGGCCCCTCGCCGGGAACGTGCCCGGCCGAGAGGAAGGCCATCACGCACAGAGCGGTGATGGCGTTGTTGCGCGACGAACCGACCCGCCAGCAGCCCTCCTTTCGGTCCTGCACACTGGCCAGGTAGGCCAGGGCTCGGTCGATCGAGCGATCGAGTTCGGTATCGCGTTTCGGCACCGGTGCGGCGACCGCCGGAGCTGGCGGGCCGATCAGCACGGTGACGGCACCGAGCAGGCCGACCAGGGCCAGCAAGCGAATCAGTGGCATGGCGGTGTCCCTCCTTATCGCGTCGAGCCCTGGGTGGCGAGTTGCTCGAAATAGAGCTTGATCATCCGGGCGTAGTCGTCGCCGTAGCGGCCACGAGCTTCCTGCATGATGCGCGTGCGCAACTCACCGGGCAGTTCGCCCCAGCTCTTGCCGGCGTACGGGGCCAGTTCCGGCGGCAGGGCGTCGGCGTTCGGCAGACCGCCCGGTGGCGGGCCCTGCTCCGGCGTCCGGCCGGCCGTCTTCTGCGGCGGCTGCGGCATCATCTGGCGGGCCAGCTTTTGCAGGGCCTGCGCCGCCTGCTGCATCGCGCCCTGAGCCTGCTCGGGCGACTGCTGCTGGAGCTGCTGGCGGGCCTGCTGCGTCTGCTCGCGGGCCTGCTTCAGAGCCTCGGCCGAGCCGTCCGGCTGCATCGGCTTCTGGGCGGTGGCTTCCCTCGCGGCCTGCATCGCCTGTCGGGCCGTCTGCTCCAATTTCTGGGCCGCCTCCTCGCGGGCCTGCTGGGCCTGGCCCTGGTTCCCCTGTTGTGCCTCCGCCCGGGCTCGCTGCATCGCCTGCTGAGCCTGCTCGCCGGCCTTCGCCGCTTCCTGGCCCGGCTGGTTCTGCTGCATCTGCTCGGCCAGCTTCTGTAGCTGCTGGAGCAGATCGTTGCCCTTCTTCTGAAGGTCGTCCTGACGGGCCTGCTGGTTCCCCGGCTGCTGCTGCATCTTCTGATTCAGCTCCTGCTGACGGCGAGCCAGGTCCTCGGCCTGCTGCTTGCCCTCGGCGTTGCCGGCCTGCTTCATCTGCTCGGCCGCCTGCTTCAGTTGCTCCGCCGCCTGCTGGGCCGACTTCTCCGCCTGGCCCGACTCGCCGCGCTGGAGTTGCTCGGCCGCCTGACGCGCGGCTTCCCGGGCTCGCTCGGCGGCGTGCGGATCGGCCTTGTCTCGGGCCATCTGCTTCGCCAGGTCCTGAGCCTGTTTGGCCAGGTCCTGCTGCTGCTTCGCCAGATCCTGGCGGGCCTTCTCCTGCTCCTGCTGCTGGGCCTGGCGATGCTCGTCGAGGCTCTGCCGCGTCTGCTCGCGCAGGTCACGCTGTTCCCGGGCGAGCTGTCGTGCCTGCTCGGCCTGCTCGTTCGCTGGCTGGCCTTGCTGGCCCTGTTGCGGCTGGTTCTGTGCCTGGGCCTGCTCCTTGTTGGGCAGCTTCTTCGCCAACTGCTCCAGCTGCTGGGCCGCCTTGCCGGCCTGCTGAGCGGCGAAGCCGGCCTCCTTGTTCTTCAGCGAATTCTCGGCCTTGTTCATCGCCTGACGCGTTTGTTCCAGGGCCTTCTGCTGCCCCTCGGCCGGCAGCCGTGACGCCTGACGGTTCAGCTCCTGCTGCTTGCGGGCCAGGTCTTCCATCTTCTGATCGTAGTTCTGCCGATTGGCAGGGCCGCGATTCGCCTGCTCCTCCTGAGCCTGGCGGGAGTCCTTCTCGATGGCACGCTGCTCCTTCGCCAGCTGCTCCGCCTGCTGGCGGGGCGTGCCCTCGGGCTTCTTCTCCGGCTGATTGGCCTGCTGCTTCTGCTGCTCTTCGAGCTTCTTCGCCAGGTCGCGCAGGGCCTCCTCGGCCTTCTGCTTGGCCTGCTCCCGGGCTTCCGGCGTGGCCGCCTGCTCGGCCTTCTTCAGCTCCTGCCGGGCGCGTTCCTTCTCGGGCTGCGCCTGGGGAGCCCGCATCTGCTCCAGTTCGCGGGCCAACTGGCCCGGTTCCTGGTCCTTCGCCTGATCGGCCAGACGCTTCGCCTGCTCGGCCGGCTTCTCCTCATTCTCCATGCGCCGGAGCAGACGATCGACATCCTCGGCGGCCTGCTTCGCCTGCCGGGCCAGCTCCTCGGGCGTCTGCGCCTTCTCGCCCTGCCGCATTGCCTGGCGAGCCCGATTCAGCTGCTCGGGTGCCTCGGGAGCCTGCAACTGCTCGGCCTTCTGGGCCAGATCGCGCTGTTTCTTCTTGAGCCGTTCGACCTCGTCCTTCTTCGGCTCCGGCTCCCTGGCCAGGGCCTCGGCGTCGCGGGCCAGTTGCCGCTGGTCGCGGGCCAGCTCGGCGGCCTTCTCGTCGGCCGGCTTCTCGCCGCGAAGGGCCTGGGCCAGACGCTCCAGTTGCCGCTTCGCCTCTTCCTGCGAGGCGGGGATGTCGGCCTTGTTCTTGTCGAGCAGATCCCGCAGGGCCTGGTTGGTCGCCTCACGGACCTTTTCCAGGCGTTCGGCCTGCTCGGGCAGCTTGAGCCGATCCAGAGCCTCGGCCATCTCGGCCTGACGCCGGGCCGCCTCGGCCAGCTTCTGTTCCTGCTGCATGGCGTTCTTCGATTCGCGTGCCTGCTTCGCCAGCTGCTCGGCCTGCCGCTGCTGATCCTGGAGGCGATCCACCTCGTTGCGAGCGGCGTTGAGCCGTTCCTCACGCGACGGGAGCGAGCGGGCCAGCTGCTCCAGGGCGTTGCGCGCCTGGTCCATCAGGTTCTGGGCCTGGGGCGTGTTCCCCTTCTGAAGCTGCTGCTGGGCCTCCTTCATCCGCTCGGCGGCGACGTTCTGCTGGCGCTGACCGGCGATGTTCTCCTTTTCTACCGTCAGATCGCGGGTCGCCTGTTCGAGGGCCTTCTGCTCGGCGAGGACGTCGGCCTTCTTCTCCGGATTGCGGGCCTGCTGCCGCAACTCGGCCTGCTTCTGGGCCAGCTGCCGCGCCGCCTCGCGCGGATCGCGAGCCAGTTCCCGGGCCCGGTCGAGGTTCTTCGCCAGGCGGTCCAGTTCCTCGGCCGCCTTCTCCTGATTCTGGCTGGCCTGCTGGGCATCGCCCTGCTTGAGAGCGTCGGCAGCATCCCGGGCCTCCTTCGGATCGAAGGGCTTCGCCGCGGCCGCCTGCACCTGTGGCTTCGACTTCTGGGCCAGCTCTTCCTGCTTCCGCGCGAGTTCCTCCTGCTTGCGGGCCAGGTCCTTCAGGCGTTCGACAAGCGGCCGACGCTGGGCCTCGTCCTGAAGTTGGGCCAGTTCCCGTTGTGCGCGGGCGAGATCCTCGGCCTGCTTGCCCAGCTCGCGAGCCTGCTCCGGCTGCAACTGCTTGAGTGCCTCCTGTAGCGCGGGACTGTTCTGGGCCAGCTTCTCCAGCTCCTTCTGAATCTCCTCCTGCTTCCGCTGCAACTCGTCCATCTGCTCCTTCGTCAGGGCTTCCTTGCCGGCCTGCTCGCGGAGCTTCTCCTGATCGCGGGCCAGTTGCTCGGCGCGGGCCTGATCCAGGCGTTCCCGGGCCAGCTCGTTGCTCTTCTGGCGAAGGTCTTCCAGCTTGCGGCGAGCTTCATCGAGATTCTGGTCGGCTCGTTTGAAATCGTCGTCGCGCGGCCCGGCCTTTCGCTCGGCTCCGCCGGCCTGCTTCAGGGCCTGCTCGGCCTGCTTGATCTGCTCTCGGCCCACCTGCTCCAGGCCGTCCAGTAACGGCTGCAAGCCCGGCTCGTTCTGGTATTCCTCGACCAGCTTCTCGATTTCCTTCTGAGTGGCGCGGGCGTCCTTCTCGACCTCGCGGACCTGCTCCCGTTCCAGCGGCCCGAGCCGATCCAGCTCGCGCGTCTCCTGGCGGGCTCGGTTCGTCGCTCGCCACTGTCGGGCCACGTCGTCGATCAGCTGATTGAGCTTGAGGTTGATGCTGTCCCGCTGGGCGAGGATCTCCGCCCCCTTGTTCGCGCCGCCGGCGACGACGTTCACCTCGATCCAGCGATCGGCGGGGAAGTAGGTGACGTTCGGGCCGCCGAGGTCCTTCGGCCGGTTGTCTTCCAGCCGCAGACGGTAGCGGAGCTTCGCTCCTGGCACCAGTTGTGTCGGCGGCAGCTTGAGCGTCGAGCGGCCCTCGAACGTGGTCGGGCCGATCTTCGCCAGGTCGATCGGCTGGGATTGCGGCTTCTGCGAATCGGTGGCGTACTCCAGGGTCGCCGCTGCGATGGCGATGTCATCGCGAGCCTGGAAGCCGAGCGTCAGAGCCTCGTACTCACTCAGATTGAAGGCGCGATTCAGGCCGGGCAGGCGGCGCTCGGCTTCGAGAACCTCCGGCCCTCGATCGAGGATCACTGTCAACGAAGAGCCCTCGATGGTCTCGACCAGGCCCTCTCGCGAGGTCGTGACGAACCGATATCGACCGGGCGTCTTCAGGGCGAGATTGACCGAACCGCGCAGGCCGTCTCGATCGAGCGTGAACGGATGGACCTGCGAACCGCCGTCGCGGGGCAGGAAGTGCAGTTCGACCTTCTCGGCCGGATGCGTCACCTGGATCTGCATCGTCAGGAGGCTGTGCTGCAAGCCCTCCATCTCGACGAGGCCGGTTCGCTCGTCCGGAAAGTAGACGTTGCTGGCGTACGTCGGCGGCGTGATCGTCGTCACCGGCTGGTCGGCGGCCAGCTCGACCGGATGCAGGGCGCGAAGAGTGAACTCCGGCGTCGTCACCTCGCCGGCGACCAGGTGATACTTCAGATCAGCCGTCAGGATCTTCGCCAGGGTGAAGGTGCCGTCCTCGCCGCGCTCCAGCGGGATCGTCCTGTCATTTTCTTGAACGAGCAGCACCTCGGCCGGCAGTTCAACGCCCTCACGCAGGGCGGTCAGCGTCCCCTTGATGGTCACGGTGGTGCCGCGCCGAACGGCGAGATCACCCGGCTCGGCACGAAGGGTGTAGGTCGCCTCGCGTGCCGGTGTGCCCCACGGCGAGAAGAACCGACGAGCCAGGTCGGCGTAGGCCGGGAAGACGAACGCCGGCACGATCGCCAGCGCGACGGCGAACAGGCTCACGCCGCCCAGCAAGGCCGTGCCGCCGGCCGGGAGAGCCGGGCCAAAGCGGAGTCGGGAAGTGCGTGTCTCCGTCTCGCCGACGAGCCGGGCGAGGAGGACCGGATCGACATCCTGTTCGCCGTCCAGTTCGACGGCACTGGAAAGCCGCTCGGCCAGCTGTGGATAGCGCTCCTCGACGAGCGCGGCCAGATCGGTCGCGGTCGGCAGTCGCCAGAGACGGACCAGGGTGATGAGCAGCCCCAGAGCGGCGATGCCGCCCCAGGCCGTGAGCAGGCCGAGCCGGACGCCCTCGGTCAGACCGATGAGGAAGTCGAGCCCGAAGGCCGAGCCGGCGAACAGAGTCAACAGGATCAGCGTGACGGCCAGGCCGCGCACCAGGCGCAGACTGCGGATGCGTCCGAGCAGGCCCGTCAGTCGAGATTGCAGCCGGCTGGACAGTGGAGGATGCGCGATGGCCATGACGGACAACTCCGGTGCGTCGGCAGGGAACAGCCCAGGGAGGAGCTGCGAAGTTCTACTTGATTTTAGACCTGCCTCCCCGAACCGATCAAGGACAATAGATGGGTCTAACTCAGCGGCACCGTAGCGACCGTCACGCCTAATCGAGTTTCTCCAGCGGTCCCAGGGCGACGGTGGTCGCACCGTCGAGCGGGTACTGGTCGAGCAGGGTGCGGATGTCGGCCAACGTCACGGCGCGGAAGGCGGCCAACTCGTCGTCGATGGTGCGCAGCTGGTGCTGATAGATCCACGAATAGGCGACCGCGGACAGTCGGCCCTTGGGACGCTCGGCGCTGCGGACGAGGCGAGACAGGACCTTGCTGCGGGCCTGCTCCAGTTCTTCGGCCGTGATGCTCTCCGCCTGGACCTGGCCGAGTACCTCGCGGACCTTGTCCAGGTCGAGCCGGGCGTTGGTCGGCTCACCGACGACCGTGACGTGATACAGACCGGCCCCCTCGCACTCGGAGTAGCCCATGTCGGCCCCCTCGGCCAGGCCCGGATCGACCAGCTCCCAGTAGAGCCGACCGCCGGGCTCGTCGCCCAGGACGGTCGTCAGCAGATCGGCGGCGTAGCGCAGCGGCGACTCGGTCGGCGGAGCGGCCAGCAGCCACATGAGGTACTCCTGCTGGAACTTCGTCGAGGGCAGCACCGCGAAACCGCTCGCTCCGCGTGTCTCGCCGAGGTTGTCGCGTGGAGCCTCGCCCGGCTCCCAGCCGCCGCAGAGAGTCTCGGCCAGGGCGACGACCTTTCCCCAGTCGAACTGGCCGGCAAGAACCAGAGTGATGTTCGACGGCACATACCGCCGGCGGAAGTAGGCCGCCATCTGGTCACGGCTCAGAGCGGTGATGCTCGCGTTCGTGCCGAGAACACTGTTGCCGAGCTTGTGCGAGCCGTAGAACAGGTGCCGACAGTTTTCGTAGAGTACGTGGCCGGGCTGGTCCTCGTACATGGCGATCTCGGTCAGGACGACCTTCTTTTCCGGGTCGTAGTCCTCCTGACGCAGGCTGGGCCGGAGGATGTCGGCCAGGATGTCGAGCGCCTGCGGCAGGTATTCCGGCAGCACGGCCGCATGGTAGACGGTGTTCTCCTCGCTGGTGTAGGCGTTGGCGTCGGCACCGATGCGGGCGAAGCCGAGGTTCACGTCCAGGGCGGTTCGCCGGGCAGTCCCCTTGAACATCATGTGTTCGAGGAAGTGCGAGACGCCGGACTCCTCGGGCAGTTCGTCGCGTGAGCCCGTCCGGACGAAGAAGCCCAGGGCCACCGAACGGGCCGACGGGCTGCTCTCGCCGACGAGGGTCAATCCGTTGGACAATCTGTGCGTGTGAAACGGCATGATGACGTCCTATTTAGCCGCCGGGTCGCCGGCGGGTATTCGCGATGAAGACCGCCTGCAAGCCGGCGGCTAAATGGGGAGGGTCGACCGCAGCGGGCCCAGCGTGGCGGTGACGAAATGGCGCAGCGGATGAGGCTCCG
>CAYYJM010000114.1:0-18086 GCA_964471755.1 uncultured Alcaligenaceae bacterium | reverse complement strand
CGTCTTAGAGACTACACGGAAAGCGGCTCCCTCGCCCCCGGTACTCCGGGGGAGAGGGTTGGGGTGAGGGGGAATGCCTACGAAACCAGCGAAAACGAAGACCCCTCACCCCAACCCCTCTCCCCGGAGTACCGGGGCGAGGGGCTTTCCGTGCAGCCTCTTACTCGTGCGTTTCCAGCCAGGCGGCCAGGTCCTCGGCCGTCTCGATGACGCCGTTCTCGGCCAGGCCGAAGAAGAACTCCGGGTGGAGGTCGTCGGGACCGTATCCGGTCGGCCGGCGTGTCTGCTTGTTGACGACCCAGCAATTGCGATGGCAGCCCGTCTCCGCCGACATGACCCGGCGCGGATTCACGCCCAGAAGACCGGCCAGGGCCCCGTAGGTCACCGGCTGGCGATGGCGTTCGAGCCGTTCGACGATGTCGCGCAATTGTGCGAGTACCGCTTCGTTCATCGCTGTTGATCCTGATATTCCGTTCCGATCCGGTTGCCAGGCTTTGTCCGGGCCTACTCCGGACCGGACGGAACCTCGTCCAGGTGCTATCCTGTCACCAACCGGCCACCCGCGCACAGTGCGCACGGCCGGCCTCACACGCGCGCGAATCTCGTGACTCCGACTCCCGCCGATCTGCTGATGGCTCGCCTCGAACGCCGCCAGGCCGTCGTCGCCATTCTCGGTCTTGGCTATGTCGGTCTGCCCCTGGCCGAGGCGTTCGTCCAGGCCGGCTTCCACGTCGTCGGCTTCGACATCGATCCCGGCAAGATCGACGCCCTCCAGCAGGGGATGACCTACCTCGGCCATTTCGGCCCCGAGCGCGTCCGGGCTCTGCTCGACTCCGGTCGTTTCACGACCACTGACGATGCCCGACAGCTCGCCACCGCCGAGGCCCTGCTCCTGTGCGTGCCGACACCGTTGACACCAGCACGCGAGCCGGATCTGGCCGCCGTCGAGGCCGCCGGGCGCATCGTGGCCGCGGCACTATCCCCTGGTCGGCTCGTCGTCCTGGAGAGTACCACCTATCCCGGCACGACTCGCCAGGTACTCCTGCCGCTGCTCCAGCGGCCCGGCCTCGCCCTCGGCGAGAACCTCTTCGTCGCCTTCAGCCCCGAGCGCGAGGACCCCGGCAACCGGGACTACTCAACCCGGCGCATCCCGCGCCTCGTCGGCGGCCTCGATGACGCCAGCGGTCGGGTCGCCTTCACCCTCTATCGCCAGGCGATCGAACAGGTCATCCCCGTTCGCAATGCCGAGGTCGCCGAGGCGAGCAAGATCCTCGAAAACACCTACCGGGCCGTGAACATCGCCCTGGTCAACGAACTCAAGATGCTCTACGACCGACTCGGCATCGACATCTGGGAGGTGATCGACGCCGCCCGGACGAAACCATTCGGCTTCCAGCCGTTCTATCCCGGCCCGGGCTGGGGCGGCCACTGCATCCCGATCGATCCGTACTATCTGGCCTGGGTCGGTCGCCAGGTGGGACAGCCGACCCGGTTCGTCGAGCTGGCCGGCGAGGTCAATCGGGCCATGCCGCACTTCGTTCTCGGCAAGCTCGCCGACGCTCTCGCCAGCGAAGGCCGATCTCTTTCAGGAAGCCGGGTCCTGCTCATCGGCATGGCCTACAAGCGCGACGTGGACGACATCCGCGAGTCGCCCGGTCTCGAACTGCTCGCTCTCCTCGAACGGCAGTCGGTTCAGGTGACCTATCACGATCCGCACGTCCCACGACTGCTCCGGGAAGAGGGGCCGGTCCTGGAGAGCGTGCCACTGACGCCGGAGGTGCTGGCGGCACAGGATGCGGTGCTGATCGTGACCGATCATTCCGCCTGCGACTGGGAAATGGTCGCGGCACACGCCCGGCTCGTCGTCGATACGCGGAACGCGCTGCGGAATGTTCGCGAACCGCGTGCGCGGATCGTGCGAGCCTGAGTCGGTCGGGACGCTACGCTTCGCCTTTGATCTCCAGCGGGACCAGAAGGCGACGTGCCCCGCGCTGGAGCATCTGCTCCGCCAGGGTGCGGCCCAGCGTCTCGGCGTCGGTCGGCGAGCCGGTGATGTCCGCCGCGATGCGCTCGGTGCCGTCCGGCGCGAGAACAACGCCTCGCAGGGTCAGCGTCCCGTCGGTGAGCGTGGCGTGACCGCCGATCGGCACCTGACAGCCGCCGCCAAGGTGCCGCAGCAGGGCCCGCTCGGCCAGTACGGCCGCATGCGTCGCCGGATCATCGAGCCCGCCGAGCAATTCGCGTGTCACCGCATCGTCACTCCGACATTCCAGGCCGAGCGCTCCCTGACCGATGGCCGGCACCATCCACGCCGGATCGAGCCGCTCGCGGACGTGTTCGGCCAGGCCGAGCCGAACCAGTCCCGCCTCGGCCAGGATGATCGCGTCCAGGCCCTGCTCGATGAGCTTGCGCAGACGCGTGTCCACGTTGCCGCGAATCTCCTCCAGGCGCAGATCGGGCCGACGATGCAGCAGCTGCGACCGCCGCCGGAGACTGCTGCTGGCCACGGTCGCCCCGGTCGGCAGGGCGTCGAACGTCGCGTGCCGGGCCGAGACGAACGCATCGCGGATGGGACCGCGCTCGGGGACGGCTGCCAGGCAGAGGCCGTCGAACGCGACCGTCGGCAGATCCTTCAGACTGTGAACCGCGACATCGACCCGGCCATCGAGCAGAGCCCGCTGGATCTCCTTGGTGAAGATGCCCTGACCGCCCAGGACGGTCAGCGAGACGTCCTGGATGCGGTCGCCGCTGGTCAGGATCTCGACCAGTTCGACGGGCCGGCCGGCCGTCAGGGGACGGAGGCGGTCGGCGATGTGGTTCGCCTGCCAGAGGGCCAGTTTGCTGCCGCGCGTGCCGATGCGAAGAGGAGTCATGCGGAGGGTGCTTGCAGTGCTTCCAGGTGGTGACGAAGTAACCGGGCGATCTCCGGTCGGCCGGCGGGATCGCCCGCCAACTGGGCCTTGAGGGCGGGGTCGGACTCGGCTCGATCCAGGGTGAGCCAGACCGGCTTGAGCGGCTCGGGATCGTCCTGCGGCCGGGGGAACAGGTGCCAGTGCAGGTGCGGCACCTGATTGCCGAGCAGTTCGTAGTTCAGCTTGCGCGGAGCGACGGCCTTCTCGATCGCCTCGGCCAGCAGACACATCTCGGCCAGGAACGAGGGCAGGTCCTCGGGATCGAGCTGGCTCAACTCCGTGGCGTGAGGCCGCGACACCAGCACGCAGTAACCGCGATAGAACTGGTGCGAGCCCAGAAAGGCGACGCTCGTGGGGAACTTCCAGACGACCTCGCTCTCGTCGAGGCTGGCCAGGGTCTGGAGCCGGTCACAGAAAAAGCAGCCTGCGTTCATGCCCGCTTCCTTTCCCGATCAGACGGAGTAGTCCTGGGCACCACCGGTCGTGGTGCCGTCGGGTTGAGGCGTGGAAATCTCGGGCGACGAGGTCTGTGGCTGGACCTGGTCGCGGTCGTTGCCGAAGAGGGCGTCGTAGATCCAGTGGCCGGCGACCGTGCCGAACATGCCGCCGAGCATGCCGCCCATCAGGTTGTTCCGTCGCCGGAGCGTTTCCGCCTCGCCGCTCGGAGTGGAACTCGGCACCCGGAAGCGAATCACACTGAACAGGAGCCACAGGCCGAGCAGGCCGCACCCGACCGCCCCGATCAGGGCCCAGCCGACCGTGGTCGATTCCGAGCGGACGACGAGCAGGTACTGAACCTTTTCGACGCCCTCCGCCAGGATCTGGTCGGGCGTGTCCTTCAGGTGGCTCGACGCGAAGATCCGCCGCAGCACGTCGGCATCGGTGTTCGTGAAGAGACGCGACAGCGATTCCGGCGTGACGACGACCATCGTGAGCCGATGCTTCGGCGCGTCGCTGATCAGCAGGTAGATGCCCTGCCGACCCTCGCTCTCGGCCTGCTCCAGGGCGAATCGCTTGAACGCGCGGGCCTGACCTTTCAACGAGTGGCCCGAAAGTTCCTTGATAAGATCGTCGGGCAGCACCTTCATGGTGCGAATCCAGAAGGCGACGTGCGTCGTGTCGCGCAGGTGGGCGATTTTCTGGTCGGCCTCGAAGACGGCCGCCGGGCTGAACAGGCCGGCGTCGTCCTGGATGTAGCCGCCGGCCGGCTGGGCCTGGACGGTTCCAGCCAGTATCAGAGCGAGCAAGGCCGGCAGCAGGCTTCTCGGCAGGTTCATGGGTGGCACTCCTGGGGACCGTCCGCCTCCATAGTATTATCTCGGATACGAACGTCGTTGGGAAGATGCGACAGCTGGGTTCGTGATTGCGGCCCACACTTCCCTCTACTCCGTAGTTCGTCGGCGGCGACGAGATCTTTATCGCCGGGATCGAGAACGGGGGGCCTGATCGTCCTGTACTGACGGACGCATCTCCGGTTCGTGCAAGGGAGTACGCCGTGGTTCGGATTCATGCGACGACCATCCTGGCCGTCCGGCACAAGGGCGGAGTGGCCCTGGGCGGCGACGGCCAGGTCACCCTGGGGAACATCGTTTTCAAGGCCGACGCCCAGAAGATTCGTCGGCTGTATGGCGGAAAAGTGCTGGCCGGCTTCGCCGGAGCGGCGGCCGACGCCTTCGCTCTGATCGAACGTTTCGAGGCCAAGTTGCGCGACTTCGCGGGCAACGTTCCGAAGGCGGCCACGGAACTGGCCAAGGAATGGCGAACCGATCGCGCCCTGCGTCGTCTGGAGGCGATGCTGATCGCGGCGGATCGCGAGCATCTGCTGATCGTCGGCGGCACCGGTGACGTGATCGCTCCGACGGACGGGCTGGCGGCCATCGGTTCGGGCGGCCCCTACGCCCTGGCGGCGGCTCGGGCCCTGGTCGGACATTCCGATCTGTCGGCCGCCCAGATCGCTCGCACCGCGATGGAGATCGCCGGCGACCTGTGCATCTACACGAACCGTTCCATCCAGGTGGAAGAGCTGTAACCGTCCCACTCGGCGAATGCGGGGCGCTGGCGAGCGTGGGGCGTTAGCCCCATGACCGCTAATACGCTGCGAAGACGAAGAATCATGGGGCTAACGCCCCACGCTCGCCATACATTCGGAGAACACTCATGCTGGCCGAGACGACTCCCCGCCGGATCGTGCAGGAACTGGACCGTTACATCGTCGGACAGGACGCCGCCAAGAAGGCAGTCGCGGTGGCCATCCGCAATCGCTGGCGTCGGCAGCAACTCACCGCCGAGCTGCGCAAGGACGTCACGCCGAAGAACATCATCCTGATCGGGCCGACGGGTGTCGGCAAGACCGAGATCGCGCGTCGGCTCGCCCAGCTGGTCGGCGCTCCCTTCGTCAAGGTCGAGGCGACCAAGTACACCGAGGTCGGCTACGTCGGCCGGGATGTCGAGAGCATGGTCCGCGACCTGGTCGAGGCGGCCATCGTCCTGGTCAAGCAGGAGGTCCGCAAGAGCGTCGAGACGGCGGCGCGTGAGCGCGTCACCGAGCGACTCATCGATCTACTTCTGCCGGGGTCGAACACCTGGGACCCGGAGAACGTGCCGGAGAACGAACGCCGCCAGCGAACCCGCGACAAGATGAAGGCCCGTCTCGACGCTGGCGAGATGGAAGATCGCACCGTCGAGGTGTCGGTCGATCAGAAGTCGATGCCGGTACAGGTCTTCTCGAACCTGGGCATGGAGCAGATGGAGTCGGAGATCCAGAGCATGTTCGAGCGCTTCATGCCGAAGTCGGCGCAGAAGCGACAGATCACGGTCAGGGAGGCCCGTGTCGTCCTGCTCGAACAGGAGGCCGAGGCGCTGATCGATCGGGCGACGGTGCAGGAGAAGGCGATCGAGCTGGCCGAGAATCAGGGCATCCTCTTCATCGACGAGATCGACAAGGTATGTGGCCCCTCGGCGGGACACGGGCCGGACGTTTCGCGGCAGGGCGTGCAGCGCGATCTGCTGCCGATCGTCGAGGGGACGACAGTCAACACGCGCTATGGACCGATCCGGACGGACCACATTCTGTTCATCGCGGCCGGAGCGTTCCATCTGAGCAAGCCGTCCGACCTGATGCCGGAGTTGCAAGGACGCTTTCCGATCCGTGTCGAGTTGACCGATCTGAAGCGTGAGGACTTCCTGCGCATCCTGATTGAGCCGAAGCACGCACTGCCGAAGCAGTACGCCGAGCTACTGGCCACCGAGGGCCTGACGCTGGAGTTCACGAAGGACGGCCTGGAGGCAATCGCCGAGATCGCTTACGAGGTGAACCGGACGACGCAGAACATCGGAGCCCGGCGTCTGCACACGATCCTGGAGCGCGTCTGCGAGGAGGTCAGCTTCCACGCTCCGGACATGCAGGGACAGCGGCTCGTCATCGATGGAGCCTACGTCCGACAGCGGCTGGGCGACATTCTCCAGAGCGAGGATCTGAGTCGGTTCATCTTGTGACGCGCAGGCGAGCCGGACAGCATCGACGACAGAATTGTTGTCCACCTCGGCCCAGTCGCTTCGTTGATTCCTGTGCGGGCTCACGGTTCGAGCCCGGCCTGGCAGAGGCGTCCGATGAACGCCGACGATGCGGAATTCTGGGACCGACGCTACCGCGACGAAGGGGCGATCTGGGGCGAGGCGGCCAGTCCGACCGCCGTTCGGCTCGCCGAACTGCTGCCGGCCGGGGCTCGCGTCCTGGACGTCGGCTTCGGCTACGGCCGCGATCTGGTCCACCTGGCCCGCTGTGGTCTGTGCGTCTCCGGCGTCGAGGCGGCAGCCATCGGCCATGAACAGGCTCGGCGTCGGCTGACGGACCCGGGCCAACCGGCCGCGACCCTGTATCACGGCCGCTTCGAGACGATCGAGCTGCCCACGGAGGCGTTCGACGCGGTCCTGGCCCATCGCGTTGCCCATCTGCTGACCACCACCGAGGCCATCCGCGAGTTCGCCGAGCGGGTCGGGCACGTCCTGCGGCCGGAGGGCCTGCTCGCCCTGGCCGCCCGTG
The DNA here is from genome assembly GCA_964471755.1 of uncultured Alcaligenaceae bacterium. Taxonomy (GTDB): domain Bacteria; phylum Planctomycetota; class Planctomycetia; order Gemmatales; family Gemmataceae; genus CAYYJM01. The sequence goes on along the minus strand of CAYYJM010000114.1, from coordinate 11,132 downwards.
ATCTGCGTGACCTCGATCCGGCTCAGATGGTTCTCGTCGAGCCGGGCGTCTACGAGTATCGCCATCGGCCCGGCCATCGCATCCGCTACTGGGATGACGACGCCGTGGACCGGCTCTGCTCCGCTGGCTTCGAGCGGGTGTCGTCGCAGGAGGTCAGTGAGCCGGAGACGCTGGCCCGGCCGGTTCCCTGTCACCTCCTCCTGCTGGTCGTCCGGAAGCGTCCCAGACCCCTGGTCCCGGCCCCGAACCTCCGATTGTGAGACCGCTCGCCATGACCACCCGCACGCCGGAAGAAATCCCGTTGCTCGATGCGCCCGGTCCAGGGACGCAGCGGTGTCAGCGTCTGGCCCGGGGCATCGGCCTGGTACTCCTCGCCATCGGACTGACCGTTCCGGGCGGGATCGTCTGGGAGGCGGCGGACCCGGCCGGGCGGTGGCAGGCCATCCCGACCGTCCTGCAAGGGGAGTTCGTGGCGGGGATGACCCCGATGGCCGGCTCGACCGCCCTGTTGTTCGCCCTGTCCGGCCTGGGCCTGACGCTCCTGAGCGCAGGCCCCTCGCCACGCCGCCTGGCGGTCACCGTCGTGGCCGGGGTGGTCGTCGTCGCCGCCCTGGTCAACTTCGTCGATGGCGATCCGATTACCGATCTGCTCGACTGGGCTTTCCCGACCGCGACGAAGAAGACGCCGATGTCGAAGTTCACCGCCGTCTTCTTCCTCATGGCGGCGGCCCCGGCCCTGAGCCTGGTCGGCCGGGCTGGTCGGCTCGTACAGGGGCTGGCGTCGGCCGGCGTCTGTGGCGTGGCCCTGGTGAGCCTGGTCTTCCTGCTCGGCCACGCCTACGGGGTCGAGATGTTCAAGGTGTACTTCCAGCTCGACGTCGGCGTCGCCCTGCTGACAGCCCTGGCCTTCCTCGCCCTGGCCATCGGTTCGGCCTGTGCGCTCGGCCCGGATCACTTCCCGCTCCGACCGTTCGTCGGAAATTCGCCTCGGGCGCTGATGCTCCGCTGGCTCCTGCCGATCATCGTCGGCCTGCTCGTCCTCGACACCTGGGCTCGCTGCGTCCAGCTCGGCCTGAGTGGCCTCCGCGAATCGGTTCGCACCGAACTGGCCCTGGCCTCGGCCTCCCTCTGCCTGGTCAGCGTGGTGATCACGACGCTGGTGATCATCGCCCTGTCGCGCAGCGTCGGCTCGGCGATCGACGAGGCCGAGCAACGCCGGGACGCGGCCCTCGACCAGATGCGCGAGACGATCGCTGATCTGTACCGAACGCGGGCCGATCTGGAGCAGGCCCACCACCAGGCGACCGAGGCGAATCGGCTGCTCAACCAGGCGAATCAGGATCTCGCCGCCGCGCGCGACAAGGCCGAGCAGTCCTCCGTGGCGAAGGATTTCTTCCTCGCCACGGTCAGCCACGAACTGCGCACGCCGCTCAATCACGTCCAGGGGTTCCTGCAACTGCTCGAACTGACCGACCTGGCCGACGACCAGCGGCGCGACCTGGCCATCATCCGGACGGCCGCCAACAACCTCGAATCGCTGGTCAACGACCTGCTCGACTACCAGAAGATGATCCAGGGAGTGCTGACCCTGGAGCCGAGGCCGTTCGACCTGCGGTCGTTCGTGGCGGGCCTGGCCGAGGCGATGCGGTCCCGCTTCACCGAGCGCGGTACTCAGCTGGTCATCGACTGTCCCGACGACGTGGGCGTCCTGGACGCCGACGAGAAGCGGGTGCGTCAGGCCCTGACGAATCTGCTGACCAACGCGGCCAAGTTCACCCGCGCCGGGACGGTAACCGTGATCGTCCGCCATGAGAGCGACGAGGCCGGCGATCGGGTGTGCCTCGCAGTCGAGGACACCGGCCGGGGGCTGACACCCGAGCAGCAGACGAAGTTGTTCCAGCCGTTCACGAAGCTGCTCTCCCGAAGCGAGAACCCGGAGGGGACCGGCCTGGGCCTGGCCCTGAGTCAGCGGCTCTGCCGACTGATGGGCGGCGACCTGACCCTGACGCGCAGCGAACCGGGCGTCGGTTCGACGTTCACCATCCTCCTACCCGCGACGCCGACCGCCATCCCGGCAGCTCCAGCCCGGCGGCCAGTGGCCGCCTCAATCATCGGGCCGACGCCGGGCCGCAAGCCGATCTCCGTCCTGGTGATCGACGACGAGCCAGAGGTGCGCGAGTTGATGCGACGCCACCTGACCGGCCACGGCTTCGCCGTTCACCTGGCCGCCAGCGGAGCGGAGGGGCTCGAGATGGTCAAGCGTCTCTCGCCCGACGCCATCACGCTCGACGTTCTCATGCCCGGTATCGACGGCTGGGGCACGCTCGCCGCCCTCCAGGGGGACGCCGAGACGGCTCACATCCCCGTCATCCTGATCACCATGCTCGACGATCGCTCCCGCGGCGTCGCGCTGGGAGCCTGGGAGGTCCTCAGCAAGCCGGTGAACTGGAGCCGGCTGATCGATCTCTTACAGGCCGTCGAGCCGCACACCGGGCCGGTCCTCGTCGTCGATGACGACCCGTCCTTCCGCGCGATGGGCGAACGGACGCTGCAAGAACATGGCTGGGAGGTGTGCTGTGCCGAGAGCGGCCCGGCCGCCCTGGTCGAGGCTGCGCGCCGCCGGCCGAGCCTGGTCCTGCTCGATCTGCTCATGCCGGACATGGACGGCTTCGAGTTCCTCGAACGGTTCCGTGCGGAGGCCGCCTGGCGCGACGTTCCCGTCGTCGTCGTCACGGCCCGGGAGCAGCTGACGACCGAGGAACAGGCCCGGCTGGATGAGGGCGTCCTGGGTGTGCTGTGCAAGGGCATGAGCGATCCCGAAGGGTTGCTCCGCGAGATCGAGCGGCTGTTGCGGAGCCCGGGTCGGCCGGGTCGGAAAGCCTGATCGGACTGTGACTTCCCTCGAAGCGAAGGCACCAACGGAGAGACCGATGCCCAAGATCCTGGTGGTCGAGGACGACCCGTCGAACCTGGAAATCGTCGTGCGGCTCCTGAAGAGCCGCAAGTTCACTGTCGTCACGGCGGTGAACGGTCCTGACGGTGTGGTGGCGGCAGCGGCCGAACGGCCCGATCTGATCCTGATGGACCTCGGCCTGCCCGAGCCGGAAGACGGCCTGCTCGCGACCCGGCAGATCCGCGATCGGGCGGACACGCACGCCATCCCGATCATCGCCTTCACCGCCCGGTCGATGGCCCAGGATCGGAAGAAGGCGGAAGAGGCGGGCTGCACCGACTTCGAGAGCAAGCCGATCGACTTCGCGCGTCTTCTGGCCAAGATCCAGCAGCACCTCAATCCGGCGGGGACGGCGTCATGAATGAGCCCGCGCTCCATCCGGCTCCCGAGGGCGTCTCGGCCCGGGCGATCTTCGCCCGGCTGGAGATCATGGGCCCCGTCGCCGCTCTGGTCAACCTGGCCGACCTGCTCCGACGCGATGCCGGAGGAAACCGACCCGACGAGTACCTTGCCGACGTCGCCGAGTTGCAGGAAGCGGCCGAGCGGCTCGCTGGCATGGTCCGGGCTCTTCATGCCGGAGGGGACGCCGCACCGGCCGACCTGGACCGGGCGCTGGCTCGCTCCCGGCACGATCTGGGCAACGGCCTCAACCGGCTGGCCGGCCTGGTGCAGCTGCTTCAACTGGCCGAGGAGGATCTGTTCGGAGCGTTCCTTCCCGAGTTGGATCAGATGCTCGCGCTGTGCCGCGAGTGTGAGGCCCGTCTGCTTGGCCTGACCGGCCAGGACAGCGACGGTCGGCCCCGGCCCGGCCAACCGAGCGCGGTCGAGGTCGCCCATGCCGTCGCGCAGATCGAGTCGCCCGGAGGGGGCGTCGGCGCGGTCCAGGCCGGCCGCATTCTGGTCGCCGACGACGATCCGCTCAACCGCGACGTGCTGACCCGGTTGCTGACGCTCCAGGGTCACCGCGTCAGCGAGGCCGCCGACGGCGAGGAGGCGCTGCGACGGCTGGACGAAGAACCGTTCGACGTGCTTCTGCTGGACATCCTCATGCCCGGTCTGAACGGGTTCGAGGTCCTTCGACGGCTGGGCGACCCGGAGCGACCGTGCCGGCCAGCCGTGATCGTCATCTCTGCCCTGGACGGTGTCGGTGCCCTGGTCCGGTGCCTGGAGGCCGGCGCGGACGACTACCTCACCAAGCCGGTCGACAAGGTTCTGCTGGCGGCCCGGATCAACTCCTGCCTGCAAAAGAAGCGACAGCGAGCCCGCGAGCTGGGGCAGTTCTTTCCGCCGGAGGTCGTCACGCACCTGCTCGACAACCCGGAGGCACTGCGACCGCAGGCCGTCGAGGTCACCGTCCTGTTCTGCGACATTCGCGGCTTCAGCCGGATCAGCGAGCGGCTCGAAGACGCCCCGGATCGGAAGATGGGCTGGGTCCAGGCCGTGTTCGAGACGCTGGACGAGTGCGTCGTGCGGCACGGTGGGGTCCTGATCGACTTCATCGGCGACGAGTTGCTGGCGATGTGGGGTGCGCCGGTCGCGCAACCCGACCACGCCCGGCGGGCCTGTCATGCCGCGATCGACATGCTCGCCGGCATCGACCGGCTCAGTGCGGAGTGGCGTGGCGTCATCGGCGAGGAGACGGCGGTCGGGATCGGAATCAACACCGGCCCTGCCAGCGTCGGTAACACGGGCACCCGACGCCGATTCAAGTACGGTCCGATGGGAAATACCGTCAACCTGGCCAGCCGGATTCAGGGAGCGACGAAGTATCTCCGTGCCAGTGCGATGCTGACCGAGGCGACGCGGCAGGCCCTGGCGGAAGAGTTCCGCCTGCGTCGTCTGGCTCAGGTGCGTGTCGTCAACATCGTTGAGCCGGTCACGGTGTACGAACTCGTCGGAGAGGCTGCGTCCTCGTGGGCGGAGCAGAAGGAGGGGTACGAGACGGCCCTGACCCTGTATGAGGCCGGCCCGGATCGTCTGGAGGAGGCCGCCCGAATCCTGGGCCGACTGGCCGCGACGTTCGGGCTGACCGGTCCCGGTGTGTTCCTGCTGGCACGCGTCCTTGGCGCGATGCAGGATCGCGGCTCGTGGTCGGGGGTGTACACGCTGCCGGGGAAGTGACACCCGGCAGCGTCGGCCGACGGGGAATCACTTCACCCGCTGCTGAACGATGACGTGCGTTCCCTTCTTGTTACTCGTAACGACGTCGAGCAGGCCGTCGCCGTTAATGTCGGCGACGACGAACTGCGTGCCGATGCCGGAATTCTCGTCGATCACCTGCGGCTCGAACGTGAGCAGACCGCCCTTCTTGCTCGCCTTGAACCAGTAGATGAACGCCGGTTTGTCCGCTCCAGGTTCGTTTCGACCATGCGACCAGAAGCGCTTGCCAGTGACGAGGTCCTTCAGGCCGTCGCCGTCGATGTCCACGAAGTGCATCGCGTGGGTCTCGCTGACGAGGTCCTTGAACAGCGTCTCGGTGAGGAAGGACGGGCTGCCGTCGCGCTGACCACGCTGGAGGTGAGCCCAGATGCCGAACTTGTGGGCCGAGCTGCTCAGCACGTCAAGTTTGCCGTCGCCATCGATGTCCACGGTGTACATGTCCGCGCAGGCCTGGCCCAGGCTGGCCGGGTGCCACTTCCACGGCTTGCCCTCGACCCTGGCCGGCTGCTCCCACCAGCCATCGGTGCAGAGAACGTCGAGTTTGCCGTCGCCGTTGACGTCGGCGACGCCCAGGCCGTGCGAGAAGCGCTGCGTACCGGGGATGGCCTTGCCCGGCGTCGGTCCTTCGCTGATCGGGTGAGCGATCCACTGCCGGGTTGGGTCCTTGTCGGGCGTGAAGTAGGCCATCGCCCCTTCGTTGTTCTTGCCCTTCGGCTGCCAGCCCATGACGAGGACACGCTGGCCGGTGCCGAGCAGGTCGGTGTAGAGTGGCGTCTCGTTGCAGGCGCTGGGCCAGATCTCGTGTTTCTTCCAGTGTTCGTCCTTGCCCCTGGGGTTCTCGAACCAGTGGCAGGGTACGCCGGGGAAGCCGATGACGATCTGGTCGGCCCAGCCGTCCTTGTTGATGTCGTCGGCCCAGCAGGCAAAACTGTTGCTGTAGCCTTTCTCGCCATCGCCGTAGTTTCCGGGCTTGCGGATCTCGTGCGGCTTCCAGTCCGGAGCCTCGTACCAGAGTTCACCGTTGAGGATGTCGAGTTTGCCATCCTTGTTCACGTCGGCAATGGCCACGCCCTCGGAGCGAAAGACCTTATCGACGACGGTTTTCTTCCAGCTGATGGGCGAGGCGGCCTTCGGCACCTCCGCGCCGAACGCGGTGGTCGAGGCCGCACTCAGGGCGGCGAGTCCGAATATCCAGGTGGCCAGTCGCATGGCAGAGTCTCCTTGATCCGAGAAGGTTCCCCGGGGTGGGGTCGCGTCCGGATTATGGCCCGGCGTCGTCGCGAAGGCAACGGGCCGCCTGAAAACTGCACCCTATCCCGGGTTGCTGCGGTAGTGAAGCGAAATCGGGCTCCGTACAATCTACGCGATCAGTCCGGCCCATCGCTGGTCTGCCTGGCAAGTGGCACTCCTTGCAACTCGGACTTTGGCAGCGCCCCCGGGACGGACTTACAATAGAGTATCGCGTGGTTGAACTCGGCTCCGATATCCATCGAAGGTGTCAGGCCAATGACGAACGAATTGATGGAAATGGTCCTGCCTCGTCTGTCCCAGCGTCTGAACCGCCAGCTGCGCCGTTACCAGGAAGGGCAGATCGACGACGCTCAGTTCACGCGCCGGTTCGAGAGTTTGCTCCAGCAGCAGCACGCCTGGCTGGCCAATCAGGGCGTACCCGACGTGGAGGCGGCACTTACCATTCATGGAGCAGTCCTGGTCCTGAGCCGGGGCGGTCTGCGGGCCGAGGCTGAGGAGCAAGGCGTCCCGCTGGAAGTTGTCGAGTTCCAGGCGGTCCTCGAGGCCGCCGAGGACGTCTCCGACTTCTATCGGGTGCGCAAGGACAAGGTCCTGCGCCGCCTGGTCAAGATCGTCGCCGCCTACAGCGACTGAGGCTCAGGTCCGCGCCCGAATCGGCGCGGTCGGCTCCACGGCGTTCCGTGATGGCACGGCATCGGCCGGCACCAGTTTGGCTTCGACGCTCGGCGGCACCCCTGGTGCCGCCCGCACCAGGGCGACTCCGGCCAGAATCACCACCAATCCCATCACCATTCCAGACGTGATCGTCTCACCTCCCAGAGCCCAGCCGATGAGGATGGCCAGTACCGGATTGACGTAGGCATACGATCCCGCCAGCGCGGCCGAGACATGGCCCAGCAGCCAGACGTAGGCCACGAATCCCACCAGCGATCCGACGATCAGCAACCAGAAGAAGGCCAGCACGGCCTCGGTGGTAAAGCTCTCCGGCCGCAGTTCCGTCGTCTCGCCGATCACGATACCCAGGACGGTCATCGTCAGGCCGCCAAGCAGAAGGTGGACGCCCGCCGTCTGGATCAGCGAGCAGCCCGAAGGCCAGTGCCGGGCGACGACCGAACCGAGCGCCCAGGTAAAGGCCGACGCCAGGCAGAAGAGCATGCCCGGGACCGGCGCATCGGCCCCCAACCCACGACCCAGGGCGAGAATGACAACGCCGACAAGGCCGGCCAGCAGGCCGAACCAGGCGAGCAACGGCAGCCGATCTCCCCCTGGCGTCAGCCACTCCAGCAGAGCCAGGAACAGCGGACAGGTGGCGACCAGAACGGACGCCAGGCCCGAGGGCACCGTCTTCTGTCCCAGATTGATCAGGCCATTGCCACCGACGAACATCAGGCTGCCGGCGACCCACATGCCGAAGACGGCCAGGCTCGACGTGGCCACGAGTCGGCCGCGCAACCAGAGCCAGGCCAGGACGCAGACGCCAGCCAGGGCGACACGGGTGCCGCCGAACAGGAACGGCGGCAGGGTGCGAACCCCTTCCTGGATGGCAAAGTACGTGGTACTCCAGCAAACGTAGACGAGCCCCAGAGCCAGTCCGACCTGCCAGGTCGACGAGCTGGGAACGTTCGACGAGCGCGGATTCATCCCGGGAGAACTCCCTTGCGCGGCTTCGGTGGGTGGGGAATCATCGTCCCCACTCCTATTGTAGTAGCGTCGATCGGCCTTCGTCGCCGAAATCGGAATCATCGGAAAGTTGCGTGAACTCCGCTCACTCGTCGCAATCGTAAGCTATGGTTGGCAGGGAAGGTCTGCCGTGTCCGGTGCCGTCCATCGGACCAGCAGGCAGCAGCGAGACGGAGGCGGAGGCCCCGATTCTGGACCCGGCCATGATTGACACGGTCGATGACATTCTGGATGCCCTGAAGCGAGTGCAACTCCTTCCTCCGGAGCAACTTCAGGAAATCGCGCGGGACCTGGTTCCGCACTATCCGGATCCGCACACGCTACTCGATTACCTGATCCAGATCGACTGGCTCACCGCGTATCAGGCCGAACAGGTTCTGCACGGCAACTGGGAGGCCCTGACCCTGGGCTCGTACCAGATGCTCGCCCCACTGGGACAGGGTGGTGTCAGCGACGTCTTTCGTGCCTGGGATACCCAGCGCGGCCGGGAGGTGGCCCTGAAGGTCATTCGTCAGGATCTCAACGACGAGGCCGACGCCCTTCGGCAGTTCCAGCGTGAACTGGCCGCAGTGACACGTTTGAGTCACCCCAACGTCATCAAGACCTACGACGCCAACCAGGTCGGCCGAATCAATTACTTCGCGATGGAGTATGTCGAGGGCCTCGATCTGAGCCAGTACATCGCCCGGGTTGGTGCCCTGCCGCTGGAATACGCCTGCGACTTCATCCGCATGACCGCCCAGGGCCTTCAGCACGCCTACCAGATGGGCCTGGTTCATCGCGACATCAAGCCGGCCAACCTGTTCCTGATCAATCCGCCGGTCGATCCGGGTGAACCGCCAGCCGTCAAGCGTGGCCCCGATCCGCTGGTCAAGATCCTCGACTGGGGTCTGGCCCGAATGCTGCCGACGCCAGGTGAGGTGCTGCGCGCCGATTCGAGCCTCGACCCGGAGCGCGGCATGCTCATCGGCACGGCTGACTACGTCGCCCCGGAGCAGTCCCGCGACGCCAGCCTGGTCGATATCCGGGCCGACATCTACAGTCTCGGCTGCACGTTCTACTTTCTGCTCTCCGGCCAGGTGCCGTTTCCGGGCAACTCGCTGATGCAGAAGTTGCTCAAGCACCAGACCGAGGAACCGGTGCCGATTCGCGAACAGCGGCCGGACGTGCCCGAAGAGGTGGCCCAGGTCGTCCACAAGATGCTGGCCAAGAATCCCAACGACCGCTACCAGATTCCGCTGCTCGTGGTGGCCCCCTTGCGTCACTACACTCTGTCGGCCCTGGGCAATGCCGGCAGCATCATCCGCTCCAGCCAGGGTTCGAGCCCCGGGGCGCGGCCTTCGAGTACGCTGAACGCCCTGCGTCCGGGTAGTGTCCTCGGCCTGGGAGCGAACCGTCCGGCGACGCGGTCGAACCTGCCCGGTGGTCTTCAGCGACCCGCGACCCGTACGAACCTGACCGGCGAACCGCCGTCATCGGAGGACGACCCGGGTTCGTAAGCCGCCGCTTGCACCCCGAGCGGATGCCGCCTAGACTGGCACTCACTTCCCCCCAACTGGAGGTGAGCCATGCTCCACCGATCGCTGCTGTTTCTTCTCGTCGCCAGCCCCCTCCTGGCCGGGCCACTTCCCGGCACCAAACCGCTCCAGCGCGAGGGCGACCTGTCCGCTCACATGGTCGCCGGAATCGACGCCTACTTGACGCGGTTACTTGCCGAGACGCAGAAGAACCGGCCGGCGCTCAAGCTCGACCACTCCTCACCAGAAGCGTTCACCCGGAGCGCCACGCCCTACCGCGAGAAACTCCGAAAACTGCTCGGCATCGTCGATGCCCGACTTCCGGTGCGCGACCTGGAGCTGGTGTCAACAGTCAGTCAGCCGGATCTCGTGGCCGAGACGGAGAAGTATCAGGTCTTTGCCGTCCGCTGGCCTGTATTGCCTGGCGTGGACGGTGAAGGGTTGCTGCTCGAACCGAATGGGAAGGTGGTCGTCCAGGTGGTCGCGATCCCGGACGCGGATCAGACGCCCGAACAGCTCGTCGGCCTCGCCCCCGGCATCAAGCCGGGCTCGCAGTTCGCCCGCACGCTGGCCGAGGCGGGATGTCGCGTCGTCGTTCCGGTGCTGATCAACCGCGACGACAAGCACTCCGGCAACGCGGCACTGAACCGCTGGACCAATCAGCCACATCGCGAGTTTATCTACCGGATGGCCTACGAGATGGGCCGGCATATCCTCGGCTACGAGGTGCAGAAGGTCCTCGCCCTGGTCGATTACTTCGCGAAGCAAGGAGATGGCCGATACATCGGCGTGGTCGGCTACGGCGAGGGCGGCCTGGTCGCCCTGTACAGCGGGGCGCTCGATTCGCGCATCCGAATGACGATGGTTTCCGGCCACATCTACAAGGAGAACCAGCCGCTGTGGGAGCAGCCGATCTACCGCAACGTCTGGGCGATCGAACGCGATTTCGGCCAGACGGGGCCGCTGGCGCTCACGAGCAGGGCCGTCGTCGAGGAAAGCGCGGCTCCAGGGATTAATGGCCCGCCCACGCCGCGTGCCGGTCGCAGTGGGGCCGCTCCCGGGACGATCCGGACGATGACAACGACGCCGACCTCGATGGGCAGCGTTGCGGCCCTGAACCAGTTCCTGGCCGGGATGGGCCTCCACATCCGGGGAGTCGTTGCGGGTGGCGACGCACCGAAGGACCGCCGCAAGGACTTCGATCCGGCCGTCCGCCACGAACGGCAGTTCCGCCAGCTCGTCGATTTCACCCAGAAGCTCATGCGCGAGAGCGAGTCCGTCCGGGCTCGCTCCTTCTGGCAGACACTCGACACCAAAAACCTCGACGCCTACGCGAAATCGACCGTGGCCCACCGCGAGCGGTTCCACGAGGTCATCGGCAAACTGCCGGCCCCGACCGTGCCGATGAATCCGCAGTCACGCCAGGTCTACGATGAGCCGAAATGGACGGGCCATGAGGTGACACTCGACCTCTACCCCGACGTGTTCGCCTCCGGAATTCTGCTCCTGCCGAAGGATCTGAAGCCGGGCGAGAAGCGGCCGGTCGTCGTCTGTCAGCACGGCCTGGAGGG
>CAYYJM010000113.1:0-18213 GCA_964471755.1 uncultured Alcaligenaceae bacterium | reverse complement strand
GGACGGCGTCTTCAGCATGGACGGCTCGCTGGCCCGGCTGCCGGAAATCTGCGACCTCGCCGCCAAATACGACGCCCTGGTCATGGTCGATGACAGCCACGCCACCGGGTTCCTTGGCCCGAACGGTCGCGGCACGGCCGAGGCGCAGGGGTGTCTCGATCGGATCGACATCATCACCAGCACGCTCGGCAAGACGCTCGGCGGAGCGGCCGGCGGCTTCACGACCGGCTGTCAGGAACTGGTCGATTTCCTCCGTCAGCGCTCCCGGCCGTATCTCTTTTCCAACGCGCTGCCGCCGCCGATCGTCATGGCCGCGACGAAGGCGCTGGAACTGATCGCGTCGTCGGACGATCTTCGCGTCAAGCTGACGGCCAACGCGAAGCGGATGCGCGGGGGTCTCGAAAAGGCGGGCTTCACGATCAAGCCGGGCCAGCATCCGATTCTGCCGATCATGCTCGGTGACGCCGCCCTGGCCGCGACGATGGCCGATAAGCTGCTCGGCCACGGCATCTACGTCATCGGCTTCAGCTATCCGGTTGTCCCGCAGGGGCAGGCCCGCATCCGGATGCAGATGTCGGCCGCCCACACCAGCGCGCAGATCGACCGGGCCATCGCCGCGTTCACGGCCGTCGGCAAGGAATTGAAGGTAATCCCCTGACGAAGGCGAGCCCCCCACGAAAGTGGGGGGAGTTTGTCGTCGGGAACTCCCCCCGGTTTCGTGGGGGGCTCGCCTTTTCTCCCCCCACTTTCGTGGGGGGCTCGCCTTTGGCTCGCCTTTGGAGTGAAGCATGAGTGACGCGAAACGGTGGATCGCGGAGCGGATGTCTCGGATCGAGTCGTCCGGCATCCGCAAGGTGTTCGAGCTGGCCCGGACGATCGAGAATCCGATCAATCTGAGTATCGGCCAGCCGGATTTCGATGTGCCACAGGGCGTCAAGGACGCGGCGAAGCGAGCGATCGATACCGGGCACAACGCCTACACCCTGACCCAGGGCATCCCCGAACTGCGCGGGAAGATCGAGCAGGCCGTGCGGGCCGAACTCGGCCAGGCGGAGCGGTCGCTGTTCATCACCTCGGGCACCAGCGGCGCACTGGTCCTGGCCCTGATGTGTACGGTCAATCCCGGCGACGAGGTGATCGTCTTTGATCCGTACTTCGTCATGTATCCGCACCTGGTGAACCTGGCCGGAGGGACGCCGGTCATCGTCGATCTGATGCCGGACTTCGGTATCGACGTGGACCGCGTCCGCTCGGCGATCACGCCGAAGACGAAGGCGATCCTGGTCAACTCGCCGGCGAACCCGACCGGGCGCGTCATCCCCGAGTCGCAACTGCGCGACCTGGCCCGTCTTGCGGCGGAGAAGGGGGTCCTGCTCATCAGCGACGAGATCTACCGCATCTTCTGCTACGACGCGCCGTTCGTCGGCCCGGCGAAGTACAATCCGGACGTGCTGGTCATCGACGGCTTCAGCAAGTCGTACGGCATGACCGGCTGGCGACTCGGCTTCGCGCATGGCCCGGCGGCTCTGATTCAGGAGATGATCAAGCTCCAGCAGTTCTCGTTCGTCTGTGCGCCGAGCATGGTCCAGTACGCGGGCGTCGTGGCCTGGGATACGGACGTCAGCCAGCACGTCGCGGACTATCGCCGAAAGCGGGACCGCATCCACGCCGGCCTGAAGGATCACTACGAGGTGATCAAGCCGGAGGGAGCGTTCTACATCTTCCCGAAGGCTCCGGGCAGCGGCACGGCGTTCGTCGAGGAGGCGATCCGCAACAAGGTGCTGATCATTCCGGGCACGGTCTTCTCGCGGCACGATACGCACTTCCGCATCAGTTACGCGGCGGACGATCGCGTGCTGGACCGCGGTATCGAGGTGTTGCAGCGTCTGGCCCGGCGATGAACGATTTCGACCAGGCCGCCCGTCACGCCGTGAAGGCCGATCCGGAAGGTACGCTTCGCTGGCTCTTTCTGAAGCGGTCGGCGAAGGTCGCTTTCAGTCGGTGGCTCGATTCACAGAGCGCACCTCGGCCGGGCGAGCCGGACCGACACTGCGATACCATCGCCGAGTCGATCCACGCCGAGGGTTCGCGACCGCCACGGGTGACGGTCGTGGAACTTTTTACCGACGCCGATGCCGACGCCCTCGACCGTTCGCTGGAATACATCGGCCGATTCCGACGTGAAGTGCGGCACGGGCCGTATCAGCAAGATCGCTACTGCTTCTCGGTCGGCCTGATCTTCCTGACAGCGGGACCGGAAGAACTCGCGTGGCAGTCCCACGAGGACGACGAGGATGAGGACGATGAGCCGACGGTCGTGTTCCGGCCGAAGGTGCGGGTGCTGTCGCGCGAAAACCCGGTTGCTCTGCTGGAGGCGATTGAGGACAATCGGCTATCGAAGGGCATCCTCGCCTGGGTGCCCCTGGCGACGGGACAAACGGCCGATGTGGTCGCGCACTGGCGACGAATCGTTGAGCCGATGGCGGATGACAACTGGCGGCGGACATTGATCGACATCGCCATCGTCTTCGCCGAGTTGACCCAAACACGCGACCTGTGGAAGGCGGGGCTCAAGGGACTGAACATGAACGAATCCATTACCATGCGTGAGGTGCGCAACGAGGGACGCCAGGAGGGACGTCAGGAGGGACGAGACGAGGGCAAGGTGATGGCAAACCGACGCGCCCTGATCCGCCTGCTGGAATCGCGCAATCCGGCTGGCTTACCTCGTGAAGTCCATGACCGGGTCGTCGCGGAGACGAACCCCAACGAACTGGAACGCTGGTTCGATCTGGCCTTGACGATGGACCTTGCAACCTTCCGCGCAGCTATCGGTGCGTGACCAGGAGAGAGCCTGCCATGTCGCGGCTCCTGCTGACCGCCCTGCTCGTCCTGGGACCGCCTGGCCAAGCCGGAGTGGAGCCGCTCGCGCCGGAGGCCGCTCGCGCCTACGCCGGCAAGGTCATGGAAGCGGTCCAGCTCGTCCGCGAGAACCACGTCCTGGCACCGTCGTCGGCCCAGTTCGTCGCTTGGAGCATCGAGGAACTTTTCGCCCATCTCGATGAGACGATCCCGTCCGATCTTGCGGCCCGGATGAAGAAGCTCCCGAAAATGTCCACGGCCGAGCAGGAGAAACTCCTGGCCGACGCACGCCAGACGCTCGGAAGCCGTGACGGGTTTGCGAAAGACAAGGACGTCCACGTCACGCTGAAGCGGATGCTGCCACGGCTCGACCTCCGCTCCGGGTTCATCGCACCGGGCGAGCGCGACATCGTCTGCCGAATCGGTGGCGACCACTCGGCCGGCATCGGGGCGCGGCTGCGCAAACATCCGACGACTGGCCATCTCGAAATCGTGACGCCACTGGTGGACGGCCCGGCGCATCGGGCCGGCTTGCTCCCGGGGGACCAGATCACGAAGGTCATTCGCCGCATCGTTCACAGCGCCAAGGAGGCCGAGCGGCACGAGATCGAGTTGAAAGGCCAGAAGATCGATGAAGCGCTCTGGTCCCTGAACGGCGCGCCCGGCACCCGGGTGACCCTCGGCCTCCTGCGCGATGGCATGGCGAAGGAAGTGACCTTGACCCGCGCCCGGTGCGCGATCGAGACAGTCCTCGGTTTGTGTCGAGAAGCGAAGTCGAACGCCTGGAACCACTGGGCAGACGAGAAGTCGCGCATTGCGTATGTTCGCCTGACAAACCTCCGGCTGCGCGACGCCCGGCACGTCCGCCAGGTGCTGGCGACCTTGAGCAAGCAACCCGGTGGTCTGAACGGTCTAATCCTCGATCTGCGCTTCCATCCGGGCGGTCTTCTGAGCGAGGCGGTTCAGGTCGCCGACCTGTTCATCGGCGACGGCCGGATCGTCACCATCCGATCGCAACGTGACGCGGAAAGCCACGATGGTAAGCTGGCGGGCAGTTTGCTCGACTTCCCAATCGTCTGTCTGGTCAATGGCGACACGCGGTCTTCCGGCGAGATCGTCGCGGCCGCCTTGCAGGACCACAAGCGGGCGCGGATCATCGGCGAACGCACCGCCGGCAAGGGGAGCATCCAGCGCATCCAGCCCTGGGAAGGCGGCCTGCTGGTGTTCACCCTGGCGTCCTTCCGACGGCCCAGCGGCAAGGAACTGAACCGCTTCGCCACCGGCGACGAGTGGGGCGTCCTGCCCGACACGACGGTCGCGCTGACGGACGTTCAGCACCTGGCCCTGCTCCGCTCACTGGAGCAGACCGAGTGGGTTCTGCCAGCCGGGATGCCTCGACCCAGGGCCACGTTCGACGATCCACAACTGGCCGCCGCTCGGGATCAGCTCCGCCGGCAGATCCAGCCGGCTCGGCGATCACGCCAGGACTGCGATCATTCGACCGAGGGTTGCCCTTGACGGCTCCGTTTCGTGCGGTATAACTACCAATGCCCGAGTGATCGGGCGCTTAGCTCAGCTGGCTAGAGCACCAGCTCGACACGCTGGGGGTCACAGGTTCAAATCCTGTAGCGCCCACTGACGCGAAGTCAGTAAGGTCAACTCCGGAGACGAACCGGAGACGACCAGGACGGCATCGGGACTGGTGGATTGAGGAAGATGACAAACTTCCTCAATCCACCAATCCCGATGCCGTCCTTCTTTTCCCCCGAATGTTTTCCCACCCACGCTTTCCGTACTCGGCCGATCACAGCCGCTTCAACAAGGCTGCGACCCGTTCGAGAAAAACGGCTTCCCACTCCGGAGCGACAAGACAGTCGCTGTCCTCCTGAGCGCCGCCGCTGTTCTGGAGTTGCCGCGCTGACGGAGTGTAGTAGATGTACCCGTTCGTGTAGCCGGCCACGAAGGTCGGCCTGTGCGGCGAGGTCTTCTTCACGTTCAGGCCGATCTCGGCCGTCAACTCGCCCGGGAAGGTGATCAGCACGAACTTGCCGACGCGGAGCCCGACGAGTTCCACCTCCAGCGGTTTGCGGCCGGCGGTGCGGTTGGTCAGTTCATGCTTCCGGAGCAGGGCGAGGTTCGTCTCGACCCGGGTCAGCTTCTCCGTGGTCAGGATGTTGTCGATGTACGCCTGAAGGTTCTTGCGGTTGGCCTGGTCCAGCTTGAGCAGGTCATCACGGCCCTGAGCCTGCTCGGTCAGGTACAGGTGCGAGTAGTACGACGGGAACTCCTTCGACAGATTGTACTTGCTGGCCAGCTCGAGGAACGTCCGCAGGTTCAGGCTGGTCCCCTTCAGCGATCGCAGGAGGCGGGCCTTTTCTGCCACAAGGGCCTCGATCCGGGCCGAATTATCGACACGGGGGAGGCCGATCTTCTCGTTCAGGATCGTGAGCGGGGCGGTCTCGTCGCACCGGATCTTGCGGACGGCGCGGAGGACGCTCAGGCCGAGCAGGTTGCCGAGCGTCTCGGCGTTCCGCGGCTGGTGGACGTCCTTGTAGCGAATCGGGTTGATGTCGCCGCCGCAGCCCTGGACGAACAGCGCGACCGCGCCAGGACTGAGGTTCTCCTCGATGACGCGGGAGGCGAACCCGACCAGGTCGGCCGTGTTGCCGCCGTTCGGCATGCCCATGATCGGATGACAGGCGAAGTTGTAGACCACCGCGAGCGTCGTGCCGTCGAGTCGGTCGAGGCGCAGGACGCCGATCTCCGGATCGATCGGGCCAACCCCGACGACCTCGTCATCGGCCGGCAGCGAGTAGGCATGCCGGACATCGGCTTCCCGGCCGCTCTTCAGTTTCAGTCGTCGATTCTCGGACACGCGTGTCTCGCTGCCGACACCGACGCCGGCCTTGACCGGCACCAGTCGCGCCGCCGCCGCCTTGACCGCCTCGACCGTCTTGTCGTCCACATCGGCGCAGACGATGCCGTGACAGTGGCTCGCGTTGACGACGACGCTTTCCGGCGCGATGCCGAGATCCTTCTGGAGCCGGGCTCGCACCTTGCCGAGGTAGTCGTTGCGGACGTAGCCGATCTCGCCGACCGCGACGGCGTCGAGCGTGATCAGAACCGCGGTCGTCTCGCCACGCTTCAGGACGAGTGCCCGGGCGTGGAGCGGATCGCTGAACGGCAGGGAGGTTTTGTCCGTGATGTCGATACTCGCGACGCCGGCCAGGAGGGGCGGTGGCTCCTTCACCTTCGGAGGGCCGTCGGCCGCGATCTCCCGACCCGGCAGCAGGAGTTGGCCGCACTCGAACATCCCGAACGCCAAACACGCCAGCAGAAGTAGACGGATCATGAACGCTTCTCCGGGCGAATACTACACTACTCCAGGTGTGTGCGAGCGGCGCGAGTGTCAACCCGCCGGTCGCCAACTTCTAGAGTAGAGATACGCCCCCCGCACGCAGCGGAACCGAGGGACTTTCGATGACACGCAATCGTCAGGTCCTGTTGCTGGGCCTCCTGGTCTCTTTCACGATCTTCGGAGCCGGCCTGCCGGACGAGGTCAAGGATCGTCCGAGATCTCATCCGCCCCAACGGCCCTTGCCGACACCGCGGAACGTCCCGCTCACGCGCGGCCCGGCCTACCACGTCGATCCCGGCAAGGGCGACGACGCCGGCGACGGCTCGCCGATGAAGCCCTGGAAATCACTCCAGCACAGCGTCCGTCGCCTCAAGCCCGGCGACACGCTCTACCTGCACGGTGGCGTCTATCACGAGAAGGTCTACCTGACACGCTCCGGAACGGCGGAAGCCCCCATCGTCATCGCCGCGTATCCCGGCGAACTGCCGATCCTCGACGGCGGACTGCGCGAGTTCCGCGAGACGCCAGCGACGAGCTGGGAGCCGTTGCCGGGCGGCGCTCCGGGCGAATTTGTCTCGACACGGACGTACCCCGATGCGGCCGATCGTCGGACGCCGCACCAGTTTCTGCCCGCATCGTGGGAGCCGATGTGGGGTATCGAGGAGCAGCGCCCCCTCGCTCTGGGGAACTTCGCCGATTCGATGGTGCCGCTGCACGGCTGCCGAACCGTGGAGGATCTGCGGGCGACGAACGAGTTCCAGCCGGCGGACAAGAAGGCTGGCGGCGCGGGCGTCTACTGTGGGCCGGGTCTGTGGTTCAACCGCGAGACGGGTCGTATCCACATCCGACTGGCCCATCATCGCCTGGCCGGTCTCGGCGAGCGGGCCTACCGTGGCGAAACCGATCCTCGCAAGCTGCCCCTGATCGTCGCCGTCGGTTTTGGCGACGACGTGCTGCGCATCAACGGCGTCAAGCACGTCCGCGTCGAGGGACTCGTCCTCCGCGGCGCGACCGGCAGTCCGATGATCCAGGTCTACGGATCGGAAGGCATTCACCTCAATCATCTGACCGTGTTCGGCGGCTTTCCGGGCCTGCTGCTGAACGCGGTGAAGGATGTGCGTGTCACGCACTCGGCCTTTCGCGGCCTGGCCGCTCCGTGGTCGGGTCGCGCTCACATGAAGTACCGCGGCACGGCCTCGTATCAGATCGTGCTACAGAACGGCCAGCCGGTCAACGAGGAGATCGAGTTCGCCCACTGCGAGTTTACCGACGACCACGACTTCGCGTTTCTCCGCTTCGCGAAGAACTTCCGGTTCCATCACAACTTCGTGGATAACTTCAACGACGACGGCCTGGAATGCGGGCCGAAACTGCGCTGGCACACGATCCACGTCCACCACAACCGCATCGGGGCCTGCCTCGGCGTCTTTCAGCAGCACGAGATGGATCGGGACGAATCGCCGACGACGCACGATGCCGACTCGGGCGTTTTCGTCTACCGCAACGTCTTCGACCAGCGGGCCGGCGTCTACTACGGTCTGCCGGCGAAGGACGACCCGACCGGCGCATTCCTGCACTCGGAAGGTCACCTGATCAGCGACCACGGCAGTCCGATATATCCGGTGATGCGCGTCTACCACAACACCTTCCTGCGCCGCGAACCCGTCTTTCGTGATTACTTCCTCTTCGGCCTCGGCGCGGCCAACTTGCGGAACACGGAGCGTGACGTGTTCAACAACCTGTTCGTCCAGATGGGCCGGGTTCCGGGCGCGGTCATCCTCGGCAAGGAAGCGGGGCCGCTTCGCGAAGGGGGCAACCTCCTGTGGGGCGTCAAGGATGGCCCGATGCTGAAGGCGAATCCGTTCGCCCGGTTCCGCACTTCGCCGTTGTTCACGGCGAGCCGCAAGTTCCACGAACCGGGCTGGACGACGAATGATCGCGTCGCCGATCCGAAGTTCATCAGACTCACTGCCGACGGGAGCGAACCGGACGATCTGCGTCTGTCCGAGGGCAGCGCGGCGATCGATGCCGGCCTGGCGATCAATGCGAAATGGCCCGACCCGCTGCGCGAGGCGGACCGGGGCAAGCCGGACGTCGGGGCCGTCCCGTTCGGCGCAGCCGGCTGGGGCGTCGGCGTGGATGGCCGCGTCCCGGTGTTCGGCGGGGCGAAATAGACGAAGTCCCCCCACACTCCCGGTCACATTGTCTGTTTTGGCGAGCGTGGGGCGTCAGCCCCATGAGTGTCTTCCTCCGCAGAGAAGAGTCATGGGGCTGACGCCCCACGCTCGCCGGAAACGAAAACGGACACCGGTTCTGGGCTCGTGTATCACGCCAGCGCCGCCTTGACGATCTGCTGCGCCTCGGCCACGATCGCCGTCAGGTGGGCCTCGTCGCGGAAGCTCTCGGCGTAGACCTTGTAGATGTTCTCCGTCCCCGACGGCCGGGCGGCGAACCAGCCGTGACTGCTGACCACCTTGAGGCCGCCGATCGCCGCACCGTTGCCGGGAGCCTTCGTCAACTTCGCCACGATCGGATCGCCGGCCAGCGTCGTCGCCTTGACCTGCTCGGGCGACAGCTTCTTCAGCACGTCCTTCTCGGCCGGCGTCGCCGGAGCGTCGATTCGCGTGTAGAACGGCGTGCCCAGTTCGGCCGTCAGCGCTTCGTAGTGCTGACCGGGATCTTTCCCGGTCACCGCCTTGATCTCCGCGGCGAGCAGGCACAGAATCGGGCCGTCCTTGTCCGTCGTCCAGACGGTGCCGTCCTTGCGGAGGAAACTGGCTCCCGCGCTCTCCTCGCCGCCGAAACCGAGACTGCCGGTGAGCAGACCCGGCACGAACCACTTGAAGCCGACCGGCACCTCGACGAGATTCCGACCGATCTTCTTCGCCACGCGATCGATCAGACCACTGGAGACGAGCGTCTTGACGACCACCGGCCGCGGCGCCGAGGTCGCGAAGAGCGTCTTGCCGACGCCGGCTCCGGTCGGCCAGTTCGGTCGATGCGTGAACAGATAGGCGATCGCCACGGCGAGGTAGTGGTTCGGGTTCATCAGACCGCGCGTCGGAGTGACAATGCCATGTCGGTCAGCGTCCGGATCGTTGCCGACGGCGATGTCGAAGCGATCCTTCAGGTGGACGAGCCGGGCCATGGCGTAGGGGCTCGAGCAGTCCATGCGGATCTTGCCGTCGTGATCGACTGTCATGAAACCGAAACGCGGATCGAGCGTCGCATCGACGACGGTCAGGTTGAGCTGATGAACCTCGGCGACGCGCTGCCAGACGCCGACGCTCGCACCGCCGAGCGGATCGACGCCGATGCGCACACCAGCCCGGCGAATGGCGTCAATGTCCACGACGTTCGGCAGGTCGGCGACGTAGGGATCGACCATGTCGCGCTCGGTGGCCGAGGCGGTGCCGCGTCGGACGCCAGCGAGGTTGGCGCGGAGCAGTTCGTTGGCGCGATCCTGAATCCAGCCGGTGGCGTCGGTATCGGCCGGGCCGCCGTTGGGTGGGTTGTACTTGAAGCCGCCATCCTGCGGCGGGTTGTGCGATGGCGTGATGACGATGCCGTCGGCCAGGCCGTCCTTGCGGCCCCGGTTGTACGTCAGGATGGCGTGCGAGATGACCGGCGTCGGCACGGCGGCGTTGGCCGGCTGGATCATGGTGCCGACGCCGTTGGCGGCGAGAACTTCGACGGCGTCACGCTGGGCCGGATCGGACAGGGCGTGCGTGTCCTTGCCGAGAAACAGCGGCCCGGTGATGCCCTGGCCGGCGCGGTATTCACAGATCGCCTGGGTGATGGCGAGAATGTGCGGCCGGGTGAACGTGCCGTCGAGGGACGTGCCGCGATGTCCGCTGGTGCCGAAGCTAACGCGCTGGGCCGGATCGGTCATGTCCGGTCGGCCCGTCTCATAGGCCCGCAGCAGGGCGTCGAGATCGACAAGGAGTTCGGCGGGGGCGGGTTTGCCGGCCAGGGGACTCAGAGACATCGGATCGCCTCCACGGATTGCGAAACAGGGACTGGCTCATGATACGTCGCGGTGGGTATCTTATTCCTCCAGGAACGAGGTGGCGCACCTCCTGGCCGACCGCGATTCCAGACGTGGCGTCGGCGACACTCTCGGCAGAGACGGCGCAACCCATCCGAATCACGAAAAGGGACGACGCACAATCGGCATAATCCGATGCCGGAACGCTCGTCGGCGATTATCCTGAAAGTAGGTTTCGGACTGCCCACCGGATCAAGGGACCGCGAGGGATTTCGCCGTGCCATCACCGCGCTCGGCCCGGAACGTGATGTGGGCGTATCAGAAGCACTTCCAGGTCAACGCTCAGGTCGCTGCTCAGAGTATCTTTCAGCGCCTGGACCCACGCTTCACGCCGACCGTCTGGCTGATCGGCTTCCTGGCCAGGGGCCAGCCGGACCGGCCGCCGGTTTGCCTGGTGCCGGATGACGCCGCCTTTCCACCGGAAGCGTTCCTTCCCGTGCCCGGCGTCGCCCAGGAGTTGGAACGAAACGAACCGGAGGCGCTCTCCACCTCGATTTCGCGACGAGCCGAGGAACGCCGACAGGCGCAGCGCCGGTTGCGTCATTACCAGATGGCTCTGCAACAGACCCTCGACCGCCTGACCGAGGGCAGTGCCAACGTCGCCTACTGTTCCTGGCCGACGCCAGTCGAGGATTACCAGGTCTTCGTCGTGATTCAGTTGCCACGCGAGATCTTCCAGACGTACCCCAGCCTGCGCAAGTCACACGTCACGGTCGCCAACCGCACGCTGCGCGTCTACCGCTCGCTGCTCGAAGCGGCCATGAACGAGTTCCTGCGAGTCTGCACCGAGCAGCTCGGCATCCCCGAACCGGGCGCGGGAGCCGGCATCCTCGAAGATCCCGGCTTCATCGTTCTGACGGCCGGCCGGAACCTGATGCACACGCCAGCCTGCGCCGGCCAACTGGCCCACGCTCGCTTCGGCCTGTATGACGCCTGCAACACGATCTCGACCCTGAAGTACGAACGCCAGGAAACCGCCGGCCGGATTCTCATCGCCCGACCGGACCACCCGTTGATCCGCTGCGAGCTGAAGCTCCGTCAGCCGATCCTGATGTCGGAACACTGGGCCGTTCGTCGTCTGCTGCAACTCGCTGGCGGAGCGCTCAGTCTGCTCTGCGATGGCAGTCAGGTCTACGGTCTGGGCCAGGCCCTCGACGGCTACGACCCGACCGCCGAGGATCTGTTCACGATCAGCTTCCTGCGTCACTTCATCTGGGAGGTGGTCCACGCCGGCCGATCGCTGATGCAGGTGCGTTATGGCCTGCCGAACCTTCCAACTCCGGGCTTCGCCGATGACAAGTTCAGGTCCGACCTGCAACGCCGCCTGGGCCAACTCGAACGGGGCGAGCTGGACCAACTCTGTCTGCTGGCCCGCACCCTGGCCCGGCAGTCACATGGTTCCATGCTGGTCGTCTCGCGCTCGGCGGCCGAGGAGGCCAGCCGACTCCGCCAGCAGTGCGTCTGCACGGAACCGCGTCCCCTGACGCCCGAAACACTGGCCCAGGCCAGCAACCTCGATGGGGCCGTGCTGATCGATCCGCAGGGCCGCTGCCATGCCATCGGCGTCATCCTGGACGGCGGTGCCTCGGAGCGTTGCAGCACGTCGCGCGGCTCTCGCTACAACTCGGCCGTGCGCTACGTCGAGTCGCACCCGGACTGCCTCGCCGTGGTCAAATCGGAGGACGGCTGGGTCAACGTCGTGCCGGACCTGAAGCCGACCATCAGCCGGAAAGAGATGCAGGAATCGCTCCACCTCCTGCGTGGTCTGGTCGCTCATGACGAGGTCGAGCCGTGGCTGCTGCTCAAGGCCATGTCGTGGTTCGAGCGGCATCGGTTCTACCTGATGCCGAGCGTCTGCGACGAGGTGAACCGACTCTGGCGGCAGGGGAACGAACGCCTGGTCGAGGACGCCTGGCGCTTGCAGTTCCCCGACTTCGTGCCCAACAGTGAGATGAACGAGTCGTACTTTCATGATTAGCCCTCGCTTGCATTCCGTCCGCTGCGCCGTCATGCTGGCACTACTCACTCGACCGCACCTGCCAGCGCAGGAGAATCTGCCATGCTCGCCTTTCACGATCCGCGTCGCGGCCCGAATCGCCGGGCCTTTCTGCAAATCGGCGGTCTCGCACTCGGTGGCCTGACGCTGCCGCAACTGCTCGCCGCTGCCGAGGCGAAACGCACGCACACCGACCGCGCGGTCATCTTCCTCTTCCTGCACGGCGGACCTACCCAGATCGAGACGTTCGACCCGAAGATGACCGCGCCGGAGGGCATTCGCTCCGCCACGGGCGAGGTGCAGACACGCCTTCCCGGCGTCACCTTCGGCGGCTCCTTCCCGAAGCTCGCAGCCCTGGCCGACAAGCTCTCGATCGTGCGCTCCTACGTCACCGGCGACGGCAACCACGACATCAAGCCGATCGTCGGCAGGGACTCCTTCGGTGCCAACCTCGGCAGCATCTACGCCCGCGTCGTCGGCATGAATCGGCCCAGCAGCGGGATGCCGACCAACGTCGCGCTTTTTCCACGCTCGGTCGAGCCGACGTCCGGCCCGGCCCAGAATAAATTCGGCAACTTCACCGCCAGCGGCACGTTCGGCACCAACTTCAGCCCCTTCGATCCCAGTGGCGGCGGCGATCTGTACAAGGACATGAAGCTCTCGCTGCCGATGGACCGACTCACTGATCGGCAGTTGCTGCTGCGTCAACTGGATCAGGTCCATCGTGATCTCGGTGAGGCGGAAACCTTCGAGGCGATGGACCGCATTCGCCAGCAGGCCATCAGCACCATCCTGGGCGGCGTCTCCGAGGCGTTCGATCTGACGAAGGAAGACCCGGCCACAATCGCTCGCTACGACACCGCTCCGCTCGTTCGGCCGGAGAACATCGACAAGAAATGGAAGAACTACAACCACTACGTTGACAACGCGAAGACACTCGGCAAGCTGCTCCTGCTCGCCCGGCGACTCTGCGAGCGCGGAGCCGGCTTCGTGACCGTGACCACGAATTTCGTGTGGGACATGCACGCCGATGCGAACAACGCGACGCTGACCGAGGGCATGCGCTACATGGGCGGCCCGCTCGATCACGCCCTGTCGGCGTTCATCGAGGATGTCCACGCACGCGGCCTGGACGAGAAGATTCTGCTCGTCGCCACCGGCGAGATGGGCCGGACGCCACGGATCAACAAGAAGGGCGGCCGCGATCACTGGGGCAACATCGCTCCGCTGCTGCTGACCGGTGGCGGCCTGAACATGGGTCGGGTCATCGGCCAGAGCAACAAGGACGGCGGCTCACCAGCGACCGAACCGGTTCGCATGAAGAACCTGATCGGCACGATCCTGCACACGCTGCTCGACATGGGCGAGGTGCGCATCACGCCCGGCTTGCCGCGTGAGATCGCCACGACGATGACCGGCTACGATCCGATTCCGGGCCTGCTCGGGTGAGAGGCAGGCAAGCCGTCGTCCGCGAGATTAGCCTGTCCCGGTCAGGAGACGTCCCATGCCCGGCTGGCGAACGGTTCGTGTCTTCCTGTCGTCCACGTTCCGGGACATGCACGCGGAGCGGGACTACCTCGTCAAGGTCACGTTCCCCGCACTCCGCCAGTGGTGCGCCGAACGGCGTCTGTTCTTCGATGAGATCGACCTCCGCTGGGGGATCACTCGCCAGGAGGCGGACGAGGGGAAAGCCCTGGAGATCTGCCTGCGCGAGGTGGACGGAGCGCGGCCGTTCTTCCTGTGCCTGCTCGGCGAACGGTACGGCTGGGTGCCGGACGAGTTGCCGCCAGAGGAACTGTACGAGTTCCGCGGCATCCAGGCCGAGACGCATCTGTCGATTACCCACCTGGAAATCCTGCACGCGGCCCTGGCACCGCTTCGCTCCCGGACACCCCACCCGGACTTTCCACGGATGCAGGCGTACTTCTACCTCCGCGATCCGGCCTGCGTGCCACCGCCGGAGACGGTGCCGGCCGCCGATCGCGAGGCGTTCCGCGACGTGTACTACGAGCGACTGGCGGAGCGGGCCGAGCAACTCCGCGCGTTGAAGGGGGAGGTCTGCCAACGATTCGCCCCGAGCGGACACGCCACCGCCTACCGCGGGACGTGGGTGCCGGAGGCGGCGAACCCGGAACTGGGTAGCCTCCGAGGCCGACTGACCGGACTGGAAGAGCTGGGCCGGCGCGTCGAGGCCAACCTGCGCCAGGGCATCGAAGCCGTCTTCGCCGACCATCTCGCCGGCGGCGACGACGACCCGGAACCGGGACTTCACGAGGCGTACACCGAGACCCGGCTACGAGCGCACGTCCGCCGTCCGACGGTCGAGGCGGAGTTGACCCACTACCTGAACGACCCGTCCGACCGCCGGCCGCTGGTGGTGGCCGGTCCGCCCGGCAGCGGCAAGAGTACCCTGCTGGCGTGCTGGGCCCGACAGGTGGCGGCGGAGTGGTTCACCGTGGCGCGCTTCGTCGGAGCAAGCCCGGCGTCCGTCGGCCTGGCTCAACTGCTCGCCGAAATCTGCCGGCGGATCGACGAGCGGTTCGCCCTTCCCGAGGACGTGCCGGACGGACAGTTGCTCAACGCGACCCTGCGCAAGTGGCGACGATACCTCGAAGCGGCGGGCGAGCGGCGGATTCTGATCGTCATCGATGCGGTCGATCAGCTTGACGATCGGGCCGAACCGGGCGGGGCCGGGGAGTGGCTTCCGACGCCGCTGCCGCCGGGGGTGAAGCTGGTCGTGTCGGCGGCCGCCGCGGCCGATGACCGCCCGGGCGCCCGATGGCTCGCCTGCCTGCGAGCCCTCGACGTGCGTGGGCTGGACGTGCCGCCGCTCGACCGCACCGAGTGCGAGGCGATCCTCCGCGACGTGCCCAGCCTGGTGTGCAAGTCGCTCACTCGCGAGCAGGTCGATCTGCTTCTGAACAACCTGGCCACCCGCAACCCGCTGTTCCTGCGTGTGGTACTCGACGAACTGCGAGTGTTCGGCTCGTTCGATCGACTGACCGACGAGATCGCCGCCTTGCCGACAGGCGAACCCGACGACGAGGCCCCGTTGCACGCCCTGTTCGGACGGGTACTCGACCGCCTGGCCGAGGAAACCACACGACACTTCCCGGCGCTGGACGACCTGGTCGGCCGTCTGTTCAGCTGGCTGACGACTGTCCGGGAGGGGCTGACGGAGTCGGAGATGCTCGCCTTGCTGCGGGATGCTTACCCGACGACCGAGCCGGCCGACCTGTCCGCCGCGGTGGCGATTATCCTTCGCCAGGTCCGCGTTTACCTGATGATGAAGTCCCACCCGCAGGGGCTGCTCTGGGATTTCTACCACCGCAGCTTCTGGGTGGCGGCGCGACGAAAGTTCGCTGGCCGGTCGGCGGAGCGGCAACTGGCCGCGTATTTCCACGGCACGCCGACCCGGTTGTCCGATCGTGAGTGGAACGCCCGCAAGGTCGCGGAACTGCCCCGCCTCCAGCAGGCGGCCGGGCTATGGGCCGACTTCGTCCCGACGACCACGACGGTCGATTGGGTCGCCGCCAGCGCCGAGCTGGGGATGGCCAGCGAACTGGCCGAGCGCCACGACGCGGCCCACGCCGAGATCCGCACCATCGACCCGCTCCTGGCCGAATGGTTGGTGGCCAGGGCGGCCGCTGCCATCACGCCGGCGGACGGTCCCGAACACGCGGTGTTCAACATCGACAACGTCCACTCGTGGCTGTTTATCCGCCAAGACCAGACGTTCTACCACGCCCTGCTCCGCGCGATCTGCGGCACCGACCCGCTCGCCCGGCCGGTGGCGATCCGTGCGGCAGCGTATCTTGCCGAGCAGTATCGCCGCATCCCGGACTACCCCACCGCGACGCAGCTATTCGAGATGGTCGCCCCCGCGCTGGAGGCGGCCGGCATGTGGCGGGAGGCAGCCCGGGTGGCGTATGGTCGAGCGTACATCCGCTACCTGACCGCGGCGGCGGAGGACGAGCTGACCGCGGCGGCCGACTTGATGGAGCAAAGCGTGCTGCTCGCCGAGCGCGGTGTCGATCCGGTCGGCGCGGCGATTGGCCGGTGCCTCGCCGACAGCTTCCGCGATCTCCGGAGGTGCCTGGCCGGCGGCCGCGACCTCGCCCACTACCGGGAAACCGTGACCGCCGCCCTGGCGGTGTTCGAGCAGGCGGCGGCCAGCGTCAATGCCGATCCGCGTGCCGAGCGCTGGGTGCGGAACGCCGCTCACCAGCTCTTCGACATCGCCGTCGATTCTGGCGACCGGGCGGCGGCCGAGCGGTGGCACTACCGCTGCCTGTCCAACCCGTGGGAACTGCGTTACGGCGACGAGACGGATCGCCGACTCCTGACCGCCCGGTTGCGGGCGTTTCAGGGCCGCTGGGCCGACGCGGTGGCGATGTATGAGGCGTCCCGGGCCACGACGCCCCGGCGCTGGGAACTAGGCCGTGAAGTGGTGGCCCGGCTCTACTATGAGTACGGCCACAGCCTGTGGCACAGCGGCCGCACGGAGGAGGCGAAGACGGTCTGGGAAGTCGGTCGGCAAGCTCGACTCGACCAGGGGAACTTCGTCTGGCTGCGGCTCATCGAGGCGGCCCTCGCCGATCTGGCCACCCGGTAACTCGACGATGACATTTCGGGTGTCACCGCCGCGACACCTCCTCGACCAGGCGGGCGAGCGCCCCGAAAACGCGCTCCTCGACGCTGGCGGCGAACGGCGTCGGTGTCAACTGGTGCAGGATGCCTTCGATACCCTCGTAGCCGCCCTCCATCCGGACGCGCTTCGACGGCAGATACGCGAACACGTCGTCGCAGTAGCCGGCCACCCAGACGGCCTTCGCCCGGTCGGCGAAATCTTTCTTCGCACGCAGACTGTAATCGACGACCGTCTCGCCGCTGATCGCCACGAACAGCAGATCGTCGCCGAACCGGACGACGTGCAGCGGACAGCGCTGGTGGAGATCGATCTCCTTCTTCCGCTCCAGTTCGCTGAGCAGATAGCGGGCCTTGCGCTTCGCCAGGCCGGCGGGGCCCTCCGCCTGGGCCTTCAACCGGGCGGTCGGCGGCAGCGGCTCCAGATCGAGTTGCGTCACGGTGTAGACCACCTTGAGCGGACCGCGCACCGGAGCCAGCGGGCCGGCCAAAACCTTCTCGACGGCCGCGGCGAGGCTCCTGCCATGCTGCTTCGCGTACTCCAGACCGCGCGGGCCGTGACGCGGATACGGGTTCTGATCGCCGCCACAGCCCATGACGAACAGGGCCGTTACGCCCGGATGCTTCGCCTCCAGTTCCGCCTGGGCGAAGCCGGCGTAGTCGCCGCAGAACTGCTGAAACGCCAGCGTCGTGTTGTGGCAGGCGTAGCCGAAGACGAGGCCGGCCAACTTGCCACCGCGCTCGATCCGCAGCACTGGTACGCTCCGATCGGTGACGCCGGCGGCGTTCTGGCTGTTGACGTACCCCTTCTCCGTCGGCAGTCGGCGGTTGCTGGCGAAGTCGGCCCGACTCACGCCGTGGCTGACCGTCGCCGGCTTCAGATCCTTCAGCGCCGCCCCGATGAGATCGACGAGTTGATTCTCCAGGCCGGTGATGTACTTCTTGAGCTTCGCCTCTTCACTGGCCGCCAGGGCGTGGAACACCTCACGCTCGGCGGCCACCTCCGGAGCGCAGTGCGTGTGCGAGACGTTGAGGATGAGGCTGGCGCGCGGCAGCCGGTAGCGATCCTGACACCTGGCTGCCACCGTCTCGGTGATGCGTTCGCTGATCGAGCCGAGATCGTGCGTCACCAGGACGAGCCGCGTGCCGGCCCGGTCCTCGAAGGCGACGGCCTTGGCGAACAGGTCATGGACCTTCCCCTCGGCCGGCTTCGTACGGCCGGAGTAGCCGCACAGCCAGACCGGCTCCGTCGGCGTGATCACGACGCGGGCCAGCCCCGCCTTCAGTTCCTCGGCCCCTGCC
>CAYYJM010000112.1:0-18530 GCA_964471755.1 uncultured Alcaligenaceae bacterium | reverse complement strand
GTCCGGCCGGCGATGAACGCCGCCACCGGCTTCTTCACATGGTGCCGGATGTACTCGGCCGCCCGCTCCTCGGCCGTGCCGCCGATCTCGCCGATCAGCAGGATCGCCTCGGTGTCCTTATCCTTCTCGAACAGTTCCAGCAGATCGATCTGATTGGTGCCGATGACCGGATCGCCGCCGATACCGACGCAGGTACTCTGTCCCAGGCCGAGATTCGACAGCTGCCACACGGCCTCGTAGGTCAGCGTGCCCGAACGCGAGATGACGCCGACCGGCCCCGGCTTGTGGATGTAGCCGGGCATGATGCCGATCTTGCACTGACCCGGCGTGATGACGCCGGGACAGTTCGGGCCGACGAGGCGAACCGGCTTGCCGGCGATGAGCTTCATCACCCGTGCCATGTCGAGGACCGGAATGCCCTCGGTGATAGCGATGATGACCGGGATGCCGGCGTCGGCGGCTTCGAGGATGGCGTCCGCCGCTCCGGCCGGAGGCACGAAGATCATCGTCGCGTTGGCCCCGGTCTTGCGGACGGCCTCCTCGACGGTGTTGAACAGCGCGAAGCCGTCCTTCGTCGTCGTGCCGCCCTTGCCAGGGCTGACGCCGCCGACGACGTTCGTGCCGTACTCCCGGCAGCCGACGGCATGGAACGTGCCGACCTTGCCCATGCCCTGGCACAGCACGCGAGTGTTCTTGTCGATGAGGATGCTCATGGTGGCTTCCGTCCGTTTCGGGGTCAGTTAGCGGCGGGATGACACCTGAGTGGTATCATTCGCGCGGCGGATCTCGTCGATCAGGAGGGCGGTTCGTTCGAGGTCCGCCCGGTACAGATGGCTGCGCTGTCCGGCGAGCGTCAGGTAGCCGCCGAGGACGAACAGCAGGAGGCCCAGGGCGATCAGGATCTCATCCACGGCCCGGGCGATCACCAGCACGCCGATGCCGGCCGCGACGAGGCCCAGGACGATCTCGACCTTGGCCCAGAGCAGCCCGCGACGCTGGTAGCCGAGCCGGTCGTGGATCTCGGCGAGCAGGTGGTCATGAAGCGAGGGCATGGGTTCTCAAACCTCCCCGGGAGTCGGCAGCGTGAAGAACGCGGCGACCGGCAACCGGAGGTCCGGCAGCACGTCCTCGCCGGTGATCTCGTCGCTGCCCTCGCAGACGTAGTGGTCCTTCCCTGGTCGGTAGACCGTGACGCTCTCAACCTCCGGATCGACCACCCAGACGAGCGGGATACCGTGCTGAAGATACTGGCTCGTCTTGCGATCGACCCGACCAGGCCGGTCGGTGGGTGAGAGGACCTCGACGACGAGTTGCGGCCGTCGGTCGATGTGCCCGCGCTGTAGCTCGTCGAGGGGTCGGTTCTCGTCGAAGAACAGCACGTCCACTCCGCGCAGTGTATCCGGAGTTCGGGCAACGATCAGGCCCGTGTCGTTGCCGCAGACATGGCCGCGACCGCGACGAAACGCAAAGGTCCACAGCAGGTGGGCGATCAGGGCGGCGATCACACCGTGCAGCTCTCCCGCCGGTGGCATCTCGATGACCTCCCCGCGGTCGAGTTCCCAGCGGCGATCGGCGTTCTCGGGCCGCTGTGTCCAGGCCAGGAACTCCTCCACGGTCATGCGCGTCGTTGCCGGTGCGGCCATCGCCTGCCCCTCGTCCGATCACTTGCCCGCGGCGGCGACGACCTTCTGGGCCGCCTCCGTCAGACCGGCCGCCGTGATGATGTTCACGCCGCTCTCGTTGAGCATCTTGCGCGCGATCTCGACGTTGGTCCCTTCGAGTCGGACCACGAGCGGAACGTGGAAGCCGACCTCCTTGTACGCGGTCAGGATGGCGGCGGCGATCGTGTCGCACTTCATGATGCCACCGAAGATGTTGACCAGGACGGCCTTGACCCGCGGATCGGCCAGCACGATGCGAAACGCCTCGGTGACGCGCACCTCGTCGGCCCCACCGCCGACGTCGAGGAAGTTGGCCGGGAAGCCGCCGTGCAGCGCGACGATGTCCATCGTCGCCATGGCCAGGCCGGCTCCGTTGACCAGGCAGCCGATCGTGCCATCGAGGCGAATGAAGCTCAGATCGGCCTTGCTCGCCCGCAGCTCGGCCGGGTCTTCTTCCGATTCGTCGCGCAGCTTCTGGATGTCCGGATGACGGAAGAGGGCGTTGTCGTCGAAGGTGATCTTGGCGTCGAGAGCGACGACGTTGCCCTTCTTCGTGATGGCCAGCGGATTGATCTCGGCGAGGCTGGCATCCTTGTCAAGGAAGGCCCGGCTCAGGGCGAGGAAGATCTTCGCGGCCTGGTTGGCCTGGTCGCCGGTGAAGCCGAGCGCGAAGGCGAGCTTGCGGGCCTGGTACGGCTGAAGCCCAGCCAGCGGATCGACCGGCACGCGAAGGATCTTCTCGGGGTGCGTGGCGGCGCCCTCCTCGATGTCCATGCCGCCCTCGGCCGAGGCCATCACGACCGGGACGCCGAGCGCGCGGTCGAGGACCATGCCGACGTAGAACTCGCGATCGGGTTCGGCGTCCTCCTGGACCATGACGGTGCTGACCTTCTGTCCTTCGGGGCCGGTCTGCTTCGTCCGGAGGGCGTGCTTGAAGAACAGTTCGGCGATCTGGCGAGCTTTCTCCTTCGACGGGCAGAACTTGACGCCGCCCAGGCCGTTCTTCTTGTCGCTGCCGGCCGGCAGACCGCTGCCGAGCAGTTCGCCCTGACCGCGTCCGCCGGCGTGAACCTGAGCTTTGAGGACGACCGGGCCGCCGAGCGTGTCCCAGGCCGCCGCGACCTGATCGGCGGACGTGATGATGACATGCCGCGGGACGGCCGCACCGTAGCCGGCGAGGAGTTCCTTGGCCTGGTATTCGTGGATTTTCATCGGTGTCTCGTTCCGGAGGGCGGCGTGCGGTAGATTCCTGGCACTCTGGCTCGTTATAGCAGGCATCCCCGGTGCCGGCAGCAGGGCCGGACAGATCATTCCGCACGGCACGATTTGCGCGGGCGCTGTTTCGGCCAGCCC
Source organism: uncultured Alcaligenaceae bacterium (assembly GCA_964471755.1). GTDB lineage: Bacteria > Planctomycetota > Planctomycetia > Gemmatales > Gemmataceae > CAYYJM01. Next base: position 15,516 of record CAYYJM010000112.1, on the reverse strand, counting down.
CTCGGCCTCGTTCCCGGCCGATGAACGCAACCCACGGCTTCCGGCCGGACGATGATGCTTGTCGTCGCGCCCGGTCCCACCGCAGGCTCGACTACTCTCGAAGAGGCACGTTCATGGGCAAGGTTCTCTTACGTTTTTCCGGCAAGCGGAGTCGGGGCACCTGTGGCGTCTGCGACCAGGAGACGATCGCCGCCCCTGGCTGTCAGCTCTGCCTGGCCGACACGGGCGACCTGGTATGCAATCCCTGTGGTCGCCGACACGCTCCGGAGCTGTTCGCTCTGGTCGATCTGAGCGACACGGCCGAGCGTGTTGGCCGGATCGCCTGCTTCGGGATCTCGCCGCCGATGGTGGCCCTGCTCCAGCTCGCCCGTGCGGCCGAGGAGTTCACCCGGACGACGACGCCGACCATCCGCCAGGCCGGGTGACCAACCGGCGAGGCGACCTGGCCTTCCGGGCATACAATCGCCACGGAGATTGCTTTCCTTTTCGGGGCCAGCCATGCACGAGACGACCCAGTTGCTGCGTGACCTCGTCGCCATCCCGAGCGTCAATCCGATGGGCCGGCCGTTGACCGGTCCTCATCTGTACGAAGGACGCGTGTCCGACTACCTGGAGGACTTCTTCCGCCGGCTCGGCGTGCCGTTCCTCACCCAGGCCGTCGCGGAGCCCGGCCGGCGCAATGTCATCGCCTGGTACGATGGACCATCGCCGGAGCGTGTCGTCGTGATGGAGGTCCATCAGGACACGGTGCCGACCGATCACATGATCATCGACCCATTCGGCGCGGTGATCGAGGGCGAACGTTTGTACGGCCGGGGCGCGTGCGACGTGAAGGGCGGGATGGCCGCCATGCTGCATGCGTTCGCCAGCGTTGTCCGGGAGCGGGCGGCGATCCCGGCTCGTGTAGTCATGGCCTGCACCGTGGACGAGGAACACACCTTCCTCGGAGTGCAGGAACTGGTCCGTTCCGGCTGGCTGACGCAGCCGGGCTGGCCGGTCGAGGCGATCGTCGCCGAGCCGACCGATCTGAACATCGTCGATGCCCACAAGGGCGTCGTTCGCTGGGCCGTCGAGACGAGCGGGCGTTCGTGCCACAGTTCGCGGCCGGATCGGGGCGACAACGCCATCTACCGCATGGGACGGGTCCTGCCGCTGATCGAAGCGTTCGCCCGCAGTCTGATGGAACGGACGTATCCCCGCCTGGGACCGGCCACGCTGAGTGTCGGCATGATCGCCGGCGGAACCAGCGTCAACACGGTCCCGGATCGCTGCCTGGTGGAGATCGATCGTCGCCTGCTGCCGGGCGAGCCGCCGCTCGAAGCCTGGAGCGAACTCGACACCTTCCTGCGTGAGCGGCTCGGGCCGGACTATCCCTGTCGGATGCGGACGCCCGGCTTGCAGATGCCGGCCCTGGGCAACGAGCTGTCCGCCGAGACGACACGCCGCCTCGGCGAGGCGATCGATTCGGTCGTTGGCCGACATGAGGTGCAGGCGGTGCCGTACGGAACCGACGCCTCGACGTTCGCCGGGCACGGTATCCCGGCGGTGGTTTTCGGTCCCGGTGACATCGGCAAGGCACACACGGTCGATGAATGGGTGCCGCTGGTCGAGGTCGAGAAGGCGAGTACGATTCTCCGGCATTTCCTGATGAGGAGTGTCCCGGGTCGATCGTGAGGGGAGAATTCCGAGAATTCCGGCTTCGCGAGTCGGATGGCCGTGACAAATTTCACGATGCAGCTTAAACTGGCGTGAGCAGGGAGGAGGCGGGTCGACGACCCAACTGGCGGTTTCGATCTGGACGCAGGAACCGGAAGTGCCGGATCGACCGGAAGCACACCTGAGGGTGAGGAGGATTCACGTGAGTATCGTTCGTGTCGGTCTGGCCGAGACCAAGGACTTCGCCGAGGGCTACGACGCCATCTTTGGCGGACAGCAGGAGGCCGGTTCGACCAGGAAGGAAAAGACGACCAAGGCGTCGGCCAAGAGCAAGACGGCGAAGGCCAAGACCACGGCCAAGGCGACCGCCAAGCCCGTTGGTGTGAAGAAGAAGACGACCGCCAAGAAGACCACCAAGAAGAAGAGCCGCTAGGTTCGTCGGGTCCTGCCGTCCTATCCTTGCTCGGCGGCTCGCGCCGAGTCCAATCTGATTCTCCGATCGCCCGGGTCGCCCCCGGGCGATTCCCATTTCGGTTCAACGATGGAAGTAGTGCGGAGTTGGCGAAATCCTCGCCGTCCCGAACGGACCTGGCATCACCTGATAGTACTGACCGCCGAAGCGGAGGCTGGTGAACGGCGGAACGTAGTGGAGGTGGTGGTGCGGAACGAGCTGGCCGGGCACGGTTCCGATGTAAGGTCGGTTGAAGGTGCCGAACGAGTTGCCGTGGTAGTTCGAGGTGCCGAGATTGATCGGGCCGGCCATGAAGGTGTTGTAGCCGAGTCCCTGGATGTTGTGGATGCTGTTGTAGCCGGGACTGTGGTAGAACTGCGCCTGCGCGGGCTGAGCCGGAAGCAAGGCCAGGACGCCGACGGCACCGAGGAGTAGCACACTCTTCATCAGCGATCTCCTTTCGAGCAAGGTGGACGAGATCGGGCGTTCCCCGTCTCTTCATTCTACACCGCTAGCGCTCGGACGCGCCATCGGATCAGGCGATCTGTCAGAGCCGCGCACGCAGCGAGGCCGCAGGCCGAGCGGAGTAAGCGCACCGCGACCTGCACATCAGGGCGAAGGAGGCGCATCACCTCCCATGCGTCCGGGCCTCGACACGCTTACTCCGCTCGTCTGAAGGCTCGCTGCGTGCGCGGCTCTGACCTTTTCCGAGGCATGCGTAGCGAGAGTCCGCTGCCCCTCTTGACCTCCGAGGTAGGCGCGTCTACTATAACTAAAGTTTTAGGCTTCAAATCTTCGGCGATACGGAGCCCGATCGTGGACGAGTTACCGACACCGACACCCCGCGAGCTGGAGATGCTCAAGGTTCTCTGGGAACGGGGCGCGTGCAGCGTTCGCGACGTGATGTGCGTCCTGCAAGTTCGCGAGCCGGACCTGGCCTACACGACGGTCCAGACTCTTCTGCGGATCATGGCCGAGAAGGGACTGGTCCGCTACGAAGTCGTCGGGCGGACGTTCATCTACACCGCCCACTTCACCCGCGATGACAGCGTCGCTCGCTTCCTGGATCGTGTCTTCGATGGAGCGGTCGGCGACCTCGTGTCCAGTCTGCTGCAAAACGAGCAGATCTCGGCGGAAGAACTGGAACGGATCCACGCTCTGATCGCCGAGGCCCGGCGTCAGACGGACGTGAACTGAGGAGGCACCATGCCGCTGTCGCTGTTCGACCGCTGGTTATTGGCAACCCTCGTCGGCGGGGGTCTGTGGCTGCTCGCGGTTCATTTGATCGCTTTTCGCATTCGCCAGCCTGTCCGGCGTCTCCGCTGGGCCGAGTGGGGCGTCGTCGGGGCGCTCGTCCTGTCGCTGGCGAGCCTGGCTCCGGCGTGGCTGATCGTGCCAGTACCGGCCGAGATCCCGGTAGTCTCGCCGACGGTCGAATCAGCCACGCCGGAACCAGGCCCGGTGCCAACCTCAGCCGAGGCCGGGGCGGACGACGGCATCGGCTGGGACGAGCCGGCCTTCGCGATGCCCAGTCCGGAACCGGCGGCCGAGACACTTCCGGCCCCGCTGCCTGCGTCGTCTCCGCCGCCGGTTTCGGAATCCATCGACGGGTGGTCGTTCCTGGTCTCGGGGTCGCTCGTTCTCTATGCCCTCGGCGCGGCCTTCTTCCTCGGCCGCTGGCTGCTGGGTGTCATCGGGCTGTCACGTCTGCTGCGGCGATGCGAGCCGGCCCCGGAGTGGGTGCAGTCGGCGGCCCGGCAGCGGCTGGCCGGCGTGCGCGTCCTTCAGTCTCCCCGTGTCGAGATCCCGTTCAGTTGTGGCGTGGTCCGGCCGACGATCGTGCTGCCGACCGGCCTGGCCGAGCGGGCGACGATCCGGGAACTGGACTGGGTGCTGGCCCACGAGCTGGCCCATCTGCGGCGGGGCGATCCGCGGAGTTACTGGCTGCTGAGCCTGGCGGCCGTGCTGTTCTATCCGTTTCCCTGGTTCTGGGGCCTGCGGGCACGCTGGCGTCTGGACCAGGAGTTTCTGGCCGACGCGGAGGCCGTCGAATGCGGGCCTCGCGTCGCCTATGCCGAGTTCCTTTTACAGTGGACCACTCGACCAGCGGCGCGGCGTGTGCCCGCGGCTGCGGTCGGTGTTCTGGGACGTTCATCCGATTTACTCAGGAGGATCACGATGCTCTTGAAAGGTAGTAGCTCGCTCGAATCGCGCTGCCCGCGTCTGTGGACAGCTCTGATCGGCCCGGCCCTGCTCGCGGTGGCCGTCGTCGCCGCCGGCATCGGCTTCCGGGCCGTCGCCGCTCCGGTGCCGGCCGATAGCCCGAAGGATCAGAAGAAGGCCGAACCGAAGCCGGCTCCGAAGCCGAGACCGAATGAACAGCCGCAGGAGCCGGCCGTACCAGCCGCCCCAAACGCTCAGCCGTTCCCCGGCTTCCCGGACCTGGAAGACCTCCTACCGCCGAATCTGCCGATCGATCCGGAGCAGTTCAAGCAGTTGCAGGCCGAGATGAAGCGGGCCCGTGAGGAAGCTCGCAAGGCGATGGAGAACTTCCGCCAGCAGATGAATCCGCGCGGTGATGGCCAGCTATTCCGGCTTCAGCCTGGCCAGCTTCTGGGCCGCATGAACCGTGGCGAAGGCCGACTCGGCGTCCAGGTGCGCAGGCCGAGCGAGACACTGGTCGATCAGCTCGATCTGCCGCGGAACCAGGGTCTGGTGCTGGAGCGTGTCGAGGACGGCTCGGCGGCGGCCAAGGCCGGGCTGAAGTCGCACGACATCCTGCTCGAACTGGCTGGCAAGCCGGTGACCGACAACCCGGCCGACCTGATCGCGCAACTCAAGGAGATCAAGGCGGACAAGGCGGTCGAGGCGGTCGTCCTGCGCAAGGGCAAGAAGGAAACGGTCAAGAACCTGACGCTGCCGGAGGCGAAGTCGGCTCCGCAACCAGCGGCGCTGAATCCGTTCAATTTCCCCAACCCGTTCCCGGGCCTGCCGGGCGGCGCTGCCACCGCGATGTCCGTCGTTCGGAATGGTGACTCCTTCACAACGACCTGCACCGAGGAAGGCGTGACGTTCAAGTTGACCGGCACGGTCGCCGAGGGCAAGGGCACGCTGACCGACGTGGCCATCACGGAAGACGGCAAGACGACGAACTACGACAGCCTGGACAAGGTGCCGGAAGGGCACCGGGACATGGTGAAGAAACTGATCGAGATGAGCGCGTCGGGCAAGGTGCAGGCGATTCGCTGAGCCGAGTAGCCCGTCGCGATTCCAACTCCTCCGCGCGGTTCCGGGTTTCGGCCCGGAGCCGCGTTGCCGATTCCCACTGTAATCGACATCGGCGCGAGCCAACGGAGTATCGGCATCGTTCTTTCCGGGCTGGTTCGAGCCCGCAGCGCAAGCAAGGGGTCATTCCGAGGTTGTACCCATGGTAGCCATCACGCGGAGCATGATGGCTACCAGGGGAGCCGTCTATCTCTTGGCTGGTGCGGTCAACGAAGCCAGGGCCTCGAGGATTTGCACTCGGGCCGCATCGCAGGCGGTGATGTCACCGAGACGCTTCTTGCTGCCGGGTTGGCCATCGGAGACGGGCGGTTCGCCAGCGCGGACCGCGTTGATCACCTGATCCGGAAGTTCATCCAGGAGTTTCTGCGCCCTGGCAACGGCGTCCGGATTACGGCCGGCCTTGCGTGCCGCAGCGATACCGTCCTTGAGCATTAACAGATACTCGTAATCGTTGACTCCCTCGAAGATGGCGAGCCAGTGCTTGCCATCCGTTACCGATTTGGAATCCATGTACACCGGCGAAAAATTGCGATCGTGCCCGCAGGGGAGTTGGTTCCAGGGACTGTTGTCGCGCGTGTCGGCGTAAGCCCAGAATCCGCACCAGCTATTTCGGCCGCCGTTGTTGATTTTCCAGCATGCCCACTGTTGTAATCGATAGTAGCGGATAGCACCGGCTTCGCCGGGGTTTTGTGCGCAGGCGTAGAACCCCATGATCTTGCCCTTGGCACGGTAGGTATCGTAGAAGTCGACGGCCTCCTTGCCATAGCGCTGATACGAGTAGTCCGTGCCCGGAGTGATAATATCGGCCGAGTCGAGCATCTTCTGAATCTGAGCCACCTTGTAACGATCCGAGGGGACCATGGGATTGACGTAGAACCGGAACTTCGGTTCGGCCGCCCGGATCGCTTCCGTCCATTCGATGATGGTGGTTGCCGTGCCACTGTGCGTTGGTTCATCGACCATGCAAAGGACAATGCGGGAGGGATCGACGTTGAGTTTCTTCATGTGGGCGACCCAGTCCTTGACGAGGACTGCAATCTGCTTCTTGAACGCCTCGGTGCCCTGTTTGGTGCCTTTCCAGTCGGGAGCGGCCGTGATGTACAGGGCGTAATAGCGGACCTCGGGCCGCAACTTGATCCAGTTGTCGAAGGTCGAGTAGTCGGGCGGCGTGATCATCTTCTGGTTGGCATCGAACTTCAGCGTTCGGTTCCAGAACGGAATGACATCCTTGGTGGACCACTGCGTGATCGCCCAGGCCACCGATACACCACTCTCGCGCATGTGAGCAGCGGCGGCGTCGGTGTTGGTTTCGTTCAGGCCCGAATACGGCTGGTAACGGACATCGGGCATCTTGTAACTGCCACCGTGGGTGTAGTCCCAGTTCCCCACGAGAACCGCCTTGTCGTCCGGTAGACCCGTGGCGGCGACGGTCAGTGTGATGGGCACGCGCAACTCGGGGCCGCCGTCGATCTTCGCCACCACCTCGCCCTGGTGCGTTCCTGCCGGGCAGGTTCCCGGCTTGACCAGGAAGTCGAGCCAGAGTTGACGCGAAATTCCCGCGGGCAGAGACACACGCCAGCCATCCTTCTCCGACTTGGCAAGTGGGAGAACGTCCGCGTCCCAGGGCCGCGCCTGCATCGCCAAGTACTCGGCCTGTCGCACCCGGAGATAGGTTGGTTTCGCTCCGCCCGGCAGGCCCGTGATCGAGACGAGAGCCGATTTCGCGGCAGGACTGTAGTTGGCAATGTTCACCACTTCGCCACGACGATCATTCTGCATCAGGTGAACGTCGAGTGCGGTCCCGCTGGAAGCAGCTTTCGCCGGTACATTCGGCAGATCGAATGGCGTCAGACGAGCCCACCGGTTGATGTTCCAGGTGAAGTATTCCGGATAGCCTGCGGCACGCAGAGCCGGGCTCAGAGCTGCGAAGATGCGCGCGTGAAGTGCGTTGAGCGGCACCACCGCATGGAAATCGGCGTCGTATTTGGCTTGATCGGGTTTCAGAGCGTCACGACGTACCTGCTCCAGCGTCGCGGCGACCCGAGTTTTCACGGCCTCGGGAACCTTCAGAGTCTCCAGCAGTTCGCGGGCTCGGGCCACATCGGATGCCAGGCGTGACGGTACCGCGTAGGTCATGATGTTGTCGCGAAGGTATTTGGGAGCATCCGCGATTGCTTCGCCCGTGGCCTTCCGGTTCAAATACTCCGGCTTGCCTTCGTAGACTTCGATTTCGTCCGAGAAGACAAACATGGCCGACTGAACGACGAGTTGCACGTAGCGTCCGCTGGCTTGCAGATCGTTGGTGCGAAACCAATACCGATCCGAGGCGGGGGGAGGACCGAATTTCGCCGCCAGGCTGGTCAGTTCGCCGACCGCGTGAAACTCCTTGCCGTCGTCGCTCACGAGGACCAGAATCGCCGACGGATAGTTCACCCCGGCGAAGGCTCCGCTATCCGTGCTGTAGCCGACCCCGCCAATCGATTGGCGCTTGCCCAGATCGATGGTGATGCCGACGGTGCCCATGAACCGACCGAAGGCTTCCTTGTACCACCACATGTGCTTCTCACGCGGCACCAGGACGCCATCGGTCAGCTGAACCTTATCTCCCGCGTCCTTGGTGAGGTAGTAGTCCAGGGACTTGCCTGCGTTCTTCACCTCGTACGGCTGACCACGCGCGATATTTCGACCGGGAGCGACCCATGCGGGGAACACCTCGGCCGCGAAACTGGCCTGCGGGGTCACCAGCAGAGCCACCATCAGTCCTGGAAGGACGACGGACATCTTCATCACCAACTCCATTCCTCGACAGAACCACGTTCGTTCGACCAGGGCAGAGGCACCTCCGACAATAGACCACGCGGTCGGCCTTGCCAAACCTTTTTTCGGAGCGGCGGGAAGATCGACCAGGAAACCCGTCGCAACCCGGCTCACCAGGCGGGTCTGCTCCGGCCCGCTCTGGTATGCTCACCGGATAGAGTCGAGTGTCTGGAAGTTGCGAACCTTGTCCGCCGACGAGAACTGACCATGCTCCACCTGCACGCACCGACGCCGTCACGCTGGCTCGACCAGGTCACGGCCAACCTGGACCAACTTCTGCTCGACCACGCTCACTGCGAGAAGAAGGCGGCCGGCGTCGCCCTCAATCTCCTCTTCGCCTATGTCGAGAACGCCGAGTTGTGCCGGGCCATGACCGAAATCGTTCAGGAAGAACTGGCCCACTTTCACCTCGTCCGTGAACTACTCGATCGTCGCGGCATCGCCTTCCGTCGCGTTCGGCCTGGTCGCTATGGCGAACGCCTGCACGCCCTGGTTCGCAAACTCGAACCGGGCCGGGCCGTCGATCGCCTCCTGGTCGCCTCTCTGATCGAGGCACGATCGTGCGAGCGTTTCGGCCTGTTGCGGGATCATCTGGAAGATCGCGAGCTGGCCGAGTTCTTTGGCAGCCTGTTCGAGTCGGAGGCCCGGCATCACACGACGTACGTCCGCCTGGCGAAGCACTTCGCCCCGGACGACGTGGTACGGTCGCGTTTGGTGGAGTTGGCCGAGGCTGAGGCAGCCCTGATTCTCGAAGGCGAGGCGATGCCACGCATGCACAGTTAGATTCGTGGCGGGACACGCTGGCTGGAAATGAAAACCGGGCCGGAGTGAACCTCGGCCCGGTCGATGACAGCGTTTGGCCTTACCGTCTCGCCCGGCTTACCGGGTCGGCCGGGGTCGGCTGAGCGGGTGGCGTCGGCGACAGCCGTGGTACGGGACTCAACGGCGGCAGCGTTCCCGCTGGCGGTGGTTCAACCGTCGTCGGTCCCGGCAGGCCTCCCTGTGGCGGATTCGTGGAGAATGGTCCAGGGAAAACCGGAGACGGTCCCGACGAGATCGGTGGAAACACCCCGGCCGGTGGCGTGCCCAGTGGCGGCGTGCCCACGGGTGGCGGCCCCAGCGGCGGAACCAGGAAGGGGTGACCATTCCCCATCGAGGCCGGCATTCCGGGGACACCTCCACAGTTCGGACATCCCCCCCCTTCCGGAGGGGGTGCCGAGAACGGCGGAATCAGGCTCGACGATACCGGAAAGCCCTCGTAGCGGGCTCCGGAAAAGATCGGCGAGGCCGCACAAAACGGTGTGCAAGACGACGTCGGACAAACCGGCGTCGAACAGGGCGACACGAAGGGAGAACAACAAGGTCGCCGTGGTACGCAGCAATCGAAGCAACAACAACCGGTCGTCAGAAGCAGCGTCAACGCGGCCATCTGGAACGCGTGGCGGAAGCGGTTCATAGTGCGATCCTCTCGGTGCCGTCCCCGTCGGGTGAAACCGTCCACCACAGGGCCGAAGCCTTCCCATTCGGGCTTCCTTCCGCGGAGGTGCCAACGACACACCCTGTCTTACTTTTCCCCCGATCCCGAACGGGAGCAACCGACACCGACGAAGTTGAGGGGATCTCCTGCCCCCCGCCCCACGCTTCTTGTGCGCCGCTGGCGTGACCGCGCCGGCTGGCGCATCACGAAAAGAAAGCGTCCCTGGCGCGAGTGGCAACTTCGCGCCGGGGACGCTCTTCATCGTGTCATTGAACGGTCAGTTGCCGCCGATGCGGGAACCGGTCTTGATCTGACCGCGCAGGTACTCCAGGGCCGCTTCCAGCTGCTTGTCCTTGAAGTCGCTCTTCGCACGCGGCTTGCCCTTCGGCATGATGATCTCCGCGTCACGATGCGCCTCGGCCAGGTCGTCGCGCTCCTTGCGCGTCAGCGGCACGACCTTGTCGGGCATGACGCCCCACTCGTCCTCGTCCTTGCCCTTGGTGCTGGACTTGTTCAGGTTCTTGCCGTTGGGCCGCCAGAACGACGCCATCGTGAACTTGAGCAGACCGTCCTCCCACGGTTGGGTGTGCTGCACGCTCCCCTTGCCGTAGCTGCGTTCGCCGAGGATCAGGGCTCGACGATGATCCTGCAACGCCGCCGAGAGGATCTCGCTGCCCGAGGCACTGTAGCCGTTGATCAGGCAGACCATCGGGAAGTCGAGCAGGCTCCCTTCGCTCTTGCCACTGTAGGTGTCCTCCGCCCCGACGCGCGGACGGATGCTGACGATCCGACCGTCGTCGATGAACAGGTCGGAGATCTGCACCGCCGAGGTCAGGTAGCCACCTGGATCAAAGCGCAGGTCGAGAACTAAACCCTTGATCCCGCCCGGCTCCCGGCTCAGGGCCTCCAGCACACGCTGCATGTCCCGGCCGCTGAACTGCTGGAAGCTGGTCAGACGGACGTACGCGATCCGCGACTTCTCGTCCACCCAGTAGTTCCAGGCGTTGGTGTCCGGCTCGCGGCGATAACCCAGTACGCTCTCGGTGTCGATCCGACCGCGGATGACGGTGATCTCCTGCTCCTTGCCGTCACGCGAGATGATCAGCCGAACCGGCGTGCCAGCCTTGCCGAGAATCTTCTTGACGGCATCGGTTAGAGCCAGGCCCTTCATCTCGAGGACCTCGGTCTTGTCCAGCGCCTTGCCGGTGCTATCGACATCGCGGAGGACGCGGACGATCAGGTCGCCAGCTTGCAGGCCGGCCTTGTACGCCGGGCTGCCCATGATCGGCGTCACGACCAGCAGCAGATCGGTGGCGGCATCCTTGCGGATCTGCACGCCGATGCCGGTGAAGTTGCCGCGCGTCTCCGACTCGAACTTCTGCTTCGTCTCCGGGTCGATGTACGTCGTGTACGGATCGAGGTGAGACAGCATCCGTTGCAGGGTGATGCTCAAATCCTTGCGGTTGTCCAGGTCTTCCCGTTTGCCCAGGGCCAGCCGGGCGTCCACGAGGACCATTACCTGATCGGCCTCGCGCAGGTTCTTCAGATCCTTCAGCTTCGCCGCCACCTCGGCCGGGATCGTCTCCTCCAGCCGGCGGTAGAGCCCCTCGACGCCCCAGTCGATCAGTTGGGCGTTCGTCGTCACCTTGACATGGTTCTCACGGATGATGCGGATCGCTTCCATGACCTTGTCGGCGTAGGCCAGCGCGTCGGTGCGGCGCAGCTTGGTCGAGTCGATGATGGCGGCGCGATGCTTCTCGAAGTCGGCCAGCGTGTCCTTGCCATCGACGAGGGCCTGATACTCGGCCCGCAGCTTGCGCTGGGCTTCGAGCTTCGGCATCCGCGTCAACAGGCCCTGCCCCTCCGCGACGAAGGTTTCGGGGACCTGGCCCTTCTTGACCATCTCCGCGAACTTGGCCAGTCGTCCGACGACCTTCGGCGTCTCGGCCGGGTTCTTCGTCAGGCCGAAATGGCTGTCGCGCGTGCCGAGGACGAAGTGCGTCTGCTCCTTCTCGTCCTTGGTCTTGCCGATCAGGGCCGCCGCCTTCGGCAGCTCCTTGTCGAGATAGCGGGCCAGTTCATCGACCGTGACGGTGCCGTCCGGTTCGTAGCCTTCCTTGTCGGCCGCCCCCTTCAGAGCGGTCAGGACCTTGTCGGCGAACAGGCCGTGCTTCTCCAGGTCGAGCGACTGCGACAGGCCGTTGGTCGCCAGGAAGAGGACGCGACCGGGCAGCGACGTGTGATCCTCGCTGCCATCGTCGCCGAGGAACTCCTTGTAGGGCGACTGGCCGAGGGACACTTCGGCGACGCCCTTGGGCGCGTTGAAGCCCTTGAAGTTGACATCCATCAGGACGGCGAGCTTGTTCGCCTTGAGTGGCTTCAGAGCGTCCTGGATCTCGGCCGCCGAGACGGCGGTCTTGCCGCGATCCTTGAACGTCGTGTTGGCGACGAAGTAGGCGGTGCGATCGCCGGAATCGCCCAGGGGGCCGCCCTGGCCGAAGAAGCCGTAGATGACCAGGTCCTGCGGCTCGGCCGTCTGAGCCACCCAGTTGATCGCCTTGAGGACGTTCTCATGCGTGGCCAGTTCGCTGCCGCGCGTGGCGTCGGCACTGCCAAGCAGGAGTCTGATTTGATCTTTCGGCACGCCGAGATACTGGGGATCGGTGAAGAGGTCGTAGAGCGCCTTGGCATCGTCCTCGGCGTGGACTCGTGGTTTGATGGCCGGGTCGGCGTAGTTGCTGACGCCGACGAGAACGACATAGGTCTTGGGGGGAGCCGTTTTCTTGGCCGGCTCCTGAGCCGCCTGGCCGGGACTGGCGGGCAACAGAGTTGCCAGCAGCCCTCCGAGCGCGAATCGGGCCATGGTTTTCGACATGCAAACGATCCTTTCTGGTGCGCACGACCGGAAACGGGCACCATGCCCGCCGTCCGTCGGCGACCGGCAGCAGCGAGGGCGGCCGGGACGTTTGCAGCGGCGACGCGATCCTGGGGGGTAGGCCCCGCAACCTCGCGGGGGGACCGGCTCACCTCGTCACGGAAACCCTCATCCGACATTGTTGACAAACCAGGGCCGCAGAGTCAACCCAATGAAGAAAACGATGACCGATTCAAGCAAGCCGGCGCGCCGAGCGGCGGGGGACTCACGTCACCGCGGGTCGCCCCAGCAACCCCAGCCACTGGGCCACGAGGTCGAGAAACTCGCGCGTCGGCACACTCACCGCCGCTTCCTTCGTCGCCAGCGTTCGCAGTTCCGTCGTCTGCGCCGTCAGTGTCAGGCCATAGGCGTTGCCGCTGAGCTGCCACGATGTCTTCTTGCCGGCCAGGATCTCGGCTCCGCCGTCAAGAAGGGCCTGGCAGTGCTTCGCGTCCTCGGCCAGGTCGCCATTCAGAAAGCGCACCAGTGCTCGGGCCGTCGCACTGTCACTGGTCGGCTCGGCCGTCAACTCATTCTTCGGGTTCAGGGTCAGTCGCACCGGCAGCATCGCGGGCCTCACTTCCTCTTGTAGATCGGGAACGCGGTGATGATCTTTCGCTTGTCGCGCGTCACATAACCCTCGATGCGGAAGCCGGCCGCGCACTTGCCGCCCCACTTGCCGTCCGCCTCGACGCCACCGTTGTCCCGGGCGTACTGATACGCCTCACGAATGGCCGTCTCGATCTGGGCCTTGCTCCAGCCGGCCGGGTAGAGCGTCGAGAACTTCTCGCGCAATACCTTGCGTGTCTCCGGGTCGCGCACCGAGATGCGCGCCGTCGTCACGTCCTGCGGCCCACCCTTGTTCTGGAAGGCGAACTCGACCTTGCACTTCTTGCCGTCCACCTCCATCTCGCGCGGGGCGCTGGGGTAGTGGTGCATGCCGTACAGGTCACCGTTCCGGTTCAACCCGCCACGGAGGATGTGGTCCAGATCGACGTTGATCTTCGTGTCGCGGGGAGCATCCTTCCCTTGATCCTTCTTCGAGGTCTGGGCCGACCCGGACAGGGCCAGGCCGAGCGTCAGTCCGAGCAGCAAGACAGGTAAGGCTATTCGACGGAACAGATCGCGCATCGTTCACCTCATCGACGGAGTCGTGGCGGTCCCTCGTCACAGTATACGAAACAGAGCCCGGGCGTTCGCCGTCGTCCGCCGGGCGATCTCTTCCAGCGTCAGCCCGTGCAGGTCGGCCAGCACCGCGGCCGTGTGGACGACGTGGGCCGGCTCGTTCCGCTGACCGCGCTTCGGCACCGGAGCCAGGTACGGACAGTCCGTCTCGACGAGCAGCCGATCGTGCGGCACCGTCGCCGCCGTCTCGCGCAGGGCGGCCGCGTTCTTGTACGTCAGCATGCCAGCGAACGACAGGTACAGCCCCATCGCCAGGCACGCCCCGGCCATCGCCGCGTCGCCGACGAACGAGTGCATGACGCCGACCAGCGGGCCGTTTCGATCGAACTCGTCGCGGAGCATCGGCAGCAGATCGGCCTCCGCCTCCCGACAGTGGATGATGATCGGCTTGCCCGTCCGCCGACTCAGGGCGAGGTGCCGGGCGAAGTAGTCCTGCTGCATCGGAAACGGCGTGTCGTCCCAGTGGCGATCGAGACCCGTCTCGCCGATGCCGACCACCTCGGGCCGCAGGGCCAGTTCGGCGACGGCGTCCCAGTCGCCCGGCTCGGCCGTGGCGGCGTTGTTGGGATGAATCCCCGCCGTGGGATGCAGGTCCGGATACCGACTCGCCAGGTCGAGGCCGGCGCGCGTCGAGGCGTGCGTCGTGGCTACGGCGACGATCCGCTCGACACCGGCGGCCCGGGCGCGTTCCAGCACGGCCGGCAGGTCGCCGCGAAACGGGTCGGCGTCGAGATGAGCGTGCGTGTCGATCAGGGCGGACATCGGTGCCTCCCGGCTCGTCGTCAGGGTGCGGATTGCTCGGCGTACCGCTCCGTCCCGCTCCGGCTCGCAGAAGTCACCGGATCAGCGGCGACGATCAGTCCGACGACCAGCAGGGCGAGCACGCCCGTGTACGCCAGCGCTCCGGTCGGCTCCGCCACGGGCTGTGGTTCGATCCCTTCCAGATCCTCGGCCCGCTGCTCCAGGATCAGGATGCGCAGCACGCCCAGGTAGTAGACCGCCGACAGGACCATGTTCAGACCCGCGACGATCAGCAGACCATACAGCCACCACGCCAGACCGGGATGAGCCTGGCCCGCATCGTAGATCGCCAGGAACAGACTGAACTTGGCGAAGTAGCCGATCAGGGGCGGAATGCCGAGCAGACTGAGCAGGAAGATCGCCAGCAGCACCGTCAGAGTCGGAGCGCGACGAATCAGGCCGCGCAGATCACGCAGGTCGGCCGAACCCATCTGACGGCGCAGGAACGCGACCACGGCGAACGCCCCGAGATTCATCAGCAGATACGCCACCAGATAGATGAGGACCGCCGTCAGGCCGGCGCGGGTCAGCGTGGCGACACCCATCATCAGGTAGCCGGCCTGGGCGATCGTCGAATAGGCGAGCAGCCGCTGGATGTTCATCTGACGGTAGGCGGCCAGATTGCCGAAGGTGCAGGTCATCGCCGCGAGGATCGCCAGGGCCGGCAGCAGACCGGAGACGATCCGGTCCCAGCCGCCCACCTCGGCGTCGGCCGTCAGCGGATCGAGGCCGGCGAACAGGAACGCCAGCCGGGCCAGCAGGGTCACCGCCGCCGCCTTCGAGGCGACGCTCAGGAAGCCGGCCACCTCGGCGGACGCTCCCTCGAACACGTCGGGACACCAGAAATGAAACGGCACCGCCGCCAGCTTGAAGGCGATGCCAACGAACAGAAACGCCAGGCCGAGCAGGACGATCGGCGGCAGCGTCCCG
>CAYYJM010000111.1:13292-18654 GCA_964471755.1 uncultured Alcaligenaceae bacterium | reverse complement strand
TGGACGAGGTCGTAGACCTTGGTCTGATTCTTTTCGAGGATGCGCCAGCCTTTCTGGACCAGGTCGAGATCGTTCTCCTTCAGGCCCATGCCGAGGATGTCGCCGCCGGAGCGCAGACCTTGCAGGATATTCTTGATGTGATGCGACATGGCCGCGATCGTCTGACCGACGGCGGCCAGGCGTTCGGCCTGGAGCATGGCCTGATAGAAACGGGTGTCCTCGATGGCCAGGGCCGCCTGATGGGCCAGGGCGATCGCCAGTGACAGATGGTCCTCGTTGAACTTGCCCGGTTGCCCGGCCGCGATCAGTTCGCGGGCCGGCGTCAGGGAGTCGAGGTAGAGGACGCCGAGAATGTCGTGCCGGCCGCGCATCGGCACACAGAGAACCTCGCGCACGCCGGAACGGACCAGGCTCTGCACCGACTGAAACCGAGCATCGCGCGTGGCGTCGGAGACGAGGATGCCGGCCTTCTCACGAAGGACGTAGTCCAGAATCGTTCGGCTCAGGGACACCTTCTCCGGCGAGCCGCCAGCGCTCGCGGTCGGCGGCTGTCGCCAGCGGAGGGCCTGCGGCTCCAGATCGCCCGCCGTCAGGCCAGGCCGTTCGCCTCCTTCGCTGAGCTGGCCAATCGAGCCGATATCCATCGGCCGAACCATCATGCAGCCGCGATCGGCCGGAATGCTCTTGAAGATCAGTTCCATCAGCCGTTCGAGCAGCTGGCCGAGGTCCATAATCTGGCTGACGGCCTGGATCGCCTCGTAGAGGATGCCCAGGTTGGCGCGCAGCCAGGCGCTCTCCAGCTTGTCGGGTCGGCCCAGGATGCGGCTGCCTTCCGTCTCGGCGATGCGCTTGACGATGGCCGAGGGCAGGTCGAGATCCTGGCGGGTGATGACGTTGATGCGATCGGCCAGCGAGGTCGGGCTCGTGTCGATCTGGGAGCCACTGTAGATCAGCACGGTCTGGCCGATCTGCACCTGATCGCCCGGCTGGAGCAGAACGTCGCGGATCGGTCGGCCATTGACGAAGGTGCCGTTGACGCTGCCGACGTCGAGCAGCCGATAGGCCCCCTCCGACGTACGGGTCAACTCGGCGTGTCTGCGTGAAACCTCGGTGTCATGCAGGCGGATGCGGTTCGTCGATTCCCGACCGATGCTCAAACGTTCGGCCGACAGGTCGAACTGTTTGCCCTCGTCGGCTCCGCGGATAACGATCAAGCGCGACACGACACACCCTTCCTTCGGCGTGACCAGGAGGACCGACTTCCGGCAAGCCGCGAGCGTCAGTGACCGAAGTCCGACGAGCCGCGACCGGAGGCGATCTCCAGTTGGAACGTACCGCCTCGGGGGAAGGGCTGTCAAGGAAGATCAGGCCGGGATCGCGTCTTCTCCTCAGCTTGCCGACGGTGACACGTCGGTGTCGGAGATCGTCCCGGGAATCTGGGCCAGGGCGTGGCGAAGCTCGGGAAGGTCCGAAAAATACGCGGCCGGCCCGGCCGCTTCCAGCACCTCGCGCCCCTGCGCGCCGGTGCCAACGACCCAGACGACCACGCCGGCGTCCTTGCCGGTTATGATGTCCACGGTCATGTCGCCGACGTAGAGCGCCTCGGCAGGAGAAACGGCCAGCCGTTGCAGGGCTGCCAGGAGCATGTCGGGAGCCGGTTTCGGTCGGGCCACGTCCTCCGGTCCAAGAACGGCCTGGAACAGCGAATCGATCTGGAGGATGCGGAGCAGTTCGACCGAAAAGGTCCGGGGCTTGTTGGAGGTCAGGGCGACCGGCCAGCCGGCCTGGTTCAGGGCGAGCAGCAGATCCCGCGCTCCGGGCAGGAGTCGAGTGCCGCTGGCCAGGACGCTGGGATGATGATCGCGGTACGCCTGGATGTTGGCCTGTAGATCGCCCCGAGGAACGGTCTTCGTCAGGAGTTGCGACGCACCCCAGCCGACGAACGGTCGAACCTCGTCGAGCGAAAGCGGATCCAGGCCGTGCAGGGCGCGAACGTGGTTGACGCTGGCCGCGATGGCCGGAAAGCTGTCGGCCAGAGTGCCGTCGAAATCGAAAAGATAGGCACGCGGCCTCCAGGCAGATAGCATGTGGTTCTCCCGACGCGGTAAGCGTTGCCAGTCCTTCCGTGGCCGAGGGGGGGCCGCTCCGGGTGGAGTTGGGCCCACGAAAAAGAGTCCTTGTTCCGGGCGGGCAGTTCCCCTAAGGTAAAGACAATAGAGAAAAAAGCGAACAGGAAATGGCCCCTCGCTGAACGAGGGGGAAAAACGATGGAGCCGATTAATACCGACCACTCCGGCACGACGCCGGATATTTCTGCCATTGATACCGACGTCAACGCTGGCGACCCTCCACTTCTACCGACGCTGGAGCAGGTCTACCGGGACCACGCGCCCCGGGTGTACAGCATCGCACGAAAGATGCTGGCCAACGAGTCCGACGCCGAGGACGTAACCCAGGAAGTGCTGCTGCACCTGATCCGGAAGCTGCCCACCTTCCGGGGCGAGTCCGCCTTTCCGACCTGGCTGCACCGCATCGTGGTGAACACGGCCCTGTCGCATCGGCGCAAACTGGCCGTCCGCGAGGAACACCGCCTCGGCGACCCCGTCGAGACGATCCTGGAGGGCCATACCGAGACAGGGCCGACTCGCGGAGCCCAGCCCAGCCCGGAAACCGTCCTCGTCAACGGCGAGACGCGCCGACTGATCGAGCAGGCGGTGGAGCAACTTCCCGACCTCTACCGCCAGGTGTTCGTGCTGTCGGACATCGAAGGATTGCCGAACGCCGACATTGCCGACCGAATCGGAACCTCTCTGCCAGCGGTCAAGAGCCGACTGCACCGCGCTCGCGCTCTGCTGCGCGAGGCTCTCGCGCCCCATTTTGAGGAGACGCTGGCCTGAACTGTTCCCACGGGGCCGGCCGGTCGGTAGAATTCCTGCATGGTGCCGACCCAAGCCGCCCGAGGGAGTTCCGCATAATGACCGATTCGGAGAGCGGTCACCTGGCCACTCCCACCCCCGAGCAGGTTCGCGCCGCCAGCGGGCAGTTTGAACGAGCCCAGCAGGTGGTCGCCAGTAAGAACCTCGACTACGCCATCCGCCTGCTACGCAGCTGCTGCCAGCTCGACCCGTCCAATCTGGTCTACCGTCAGACGCTGCGTCGGACGGTTCGCGCGCGCTACCGGAACAATCAGCGCGGAGCCTGGCTGGCCTGGCTCTGGAACATCCCCACGCGGCTGGCCCTGAAGCGGGCCCTGCAGCGCGGCGAGTTCTTGAACGCGATCCGGGTCGCCGAGCAGGTGCTGGCCCGCAATCCCTGGGACTTCGGGGCCCAGGTGGATCTGGGCACCGCCGCCGAGGAACTGTGCTGGCTGGACACGGCCACCTGGTCGCTGGAGCAGGCCCGCGCCCTCCAGCCGAAGAACCAGGCCCTGATCCGTCAACTCGCCCTGCTCTACGAGCGCCAGCAGAATTTCAAGCAGGCCACGGGTCTGTGGCAACTCCTGCTCAAGCTCGCGCCCAATCATCCCGAAGCGACGAACAAGCTGCATCACCTGGCCGCCAGCGAGACCATCCATCGCGGCCGGTACGCCGAGACGATCGAGAGCGGCGAAAGCGTGCTGACCCCGTCGAGTCAGTCGGAGCGCGAACCGGAGGCCGAGGGCGTCACCGATGAGGAGGCGCTCGGCGGTCATGCCCGCGCTCGGGAAGCGGCCCAGTTGCGTCAGAAGATCGCACGCGAACCGCAACGGCGCGAGCATCACCTTCGCCTGGCCGCGCTCTACCGGGCCCTGGGCGATCTGAAGACCGCGACCATCGTCCTGGAACGCGGCCTGGAAGCCACCGACCAGGCGTTCGAGTTGCGCGCCGAACTTCTCGACCTGGAGATCGAGCCCTACCGTCGGTCCCTGGCCGAGACGGAGGCCGGCCTCCAGAACACGCCGGACAACGCCGAACTGCGGCAGCGGCGAGCGCATCTGCGCAAGGAGATCAACAACCGCGAGCTGGATCTTTATCAGCAGTGGACCCGACACGCTCCCCTGGAGATGCGTTACCGCTACGAACTGGGCGTGCGGCTCCTGCGTGCCGGCCGGGTCGAAGAGGCCATCGGCGAACTTCAGCAGAGTCGGGATGACGCTCGTCATCGCTGGCAGTCGCTGCTGTTCCTGGGGCACTGCTTCCGGGCGCGGAACAATCCACAGCTGGCCATCCGCAACTTTCGCGCGGCCCTGGAGCAGATGCCCGGCGTGGAGATCACCGGCCGCAAGGAGGCGATCTACCTGCTGGCCACGCTCCACGCCGATCTCGGCGATTATCCCAAGGCCGTCGAGTACGGCACGGAACTGGCCCACATCGACTTCGCCTTCCGCGACATCAGCCGGCTGCTCGACGCCTGGCAGGCCGTGACGGGCCCGTCCAATTCCTCTTAACAGGGGCGAGCCCTTCCCGCTATACTCCCCCGTCACCGCGGACAGGGATGCCGCACCTGATGGAGACGCCGGGAGGACGCATGATGCGTGTCTGCCTCTTCGAGGATCGAACCGTCGGCCAGTTCGAGCCGTTGACCCTGACCCGTCCGGTCTTCGAGCTGCTCTGTGGCCAGACGAGTCTGCGTAGCAAACAGGTCCGCTACTTCGGCTCGCTCAGCGTCGGAGCCCTGATCCGGCCGATGCTCGTCGATTTCTACCGCACCCAGCGGCCCGGCATGCCGATCAACAGCACGCCCTGGCTCAACGCTCCCGGCCCGCTCGTCCTGGTCAATGGTCGCTGGCTCCCGCCGGCCGGCCTGTTCGCGCGTCCGGTCGAGCCCGGCATCGGCCTGATCGAGGACACCGTCGCCTACGCCATCATCGACCCGCAGCATCTCGAACCGCTGTCGCACGCGGGGCTGGAGGATCTGCTCGCCGAGATGCGGCGCTCTCTGCCCGCCCACCCGGCCGGTGGCCGAATGGCCCATCATCTCTGGGATCTGATGCACTGGAACCCCGAGCAGATCATCGCCGACTGGGAGCAGCGGGCCGAGCGCCCGACGGGAGAGCCGCTCCATCGACCGGCGGTGGTCGGTCCGGTGGAGCGACTGGTGATCGATCCGAAGGCCCGGCTCGATCCGATGGTCGTGGCCGACACCACCAACGGGCCGATCATCATTGACCGCGAGGCCGTCGTCGGCGCATTCACACGGCTGGAGGGGCCTTGCTACATCGGGCCGGCGACGCAGGTCTTCGGAGCCAAGATCCGGGCGGGGACCACGCTCGGCCCCCAGTGCCGCATCGGCGGCGAGGTCGAGTGCAGCATCGTGCAGGGCCACTCGAACAAGTACCATGACGGCTTCCTCGGTCACGCCTACGTCGGCGAGTGGGTCAACC
>CAYYJM010000111.1:0-13282 GCA_964471755.1 uncultured Alcaligenaceae bacterium | reverse complement strand
GATCTGCGCAACGACTACGGCGAGGTGAAGGTCGTCGTCGATGGCCTGTCGGTTCGCACCGGCCAGAACAAGGTCGGCTGCTTCATCGGCGACCACACCAAGGCCGGCCTCAGTGTCCTGTTCAATACCGGCTCGAACATCGGGGCCTTCTGCAATCTCCTGCCCAGTGGCGGCTTCTTGCCGAAGTACATTCCCTCGTTCGCGAGTTGGTGGAATGGAGCGCTCGTCGATCGGGCCTATCCGGCCCTGCTGTTCCAGACCGCCGACGAGGTCATGCGGCGGCGAGGGATGGTCTTGACAGAGGCGCACGCGGCTCTGTATCTGGGCGTCTACGAGCAGACCGCCGTCGAGCGACGGCGCGTTCTCCGCGAGGTCGAGAAACGGCACCTGCGCCGCAGCGCCGCCTGAAGCATCTGGTTGCACCCCTCGGTTCGACGGCCGATCTCGCGATCCGCTTTCCTGTCGTCCCGAGGGGGGAGTCCGATGCTGGCTCATTCTCGGTCGCTTGTCGGCCTGTTCCTGGCGCTGGTCGTGGTCGCTCCGGTCCACGCCGAGTTCATCAACGTCGGCACCGAGGTTCTCGACGACGGCTGGGTCCGCTACACCTACACGGTGGAGTCGCCCGCCGCGAAGGGGCTGCAATCGTTCGTGTTGACCAGCGAGTTCGTCCCGGATGTCCGCCACGTCACCCAGCCGACGAACTGGATGGGCTACGTAGTAGACGATCACCTGTCCTGGGCACGCGACATCTACTGGCCGCACCGAGAGTGCAGAGTCGCTCCGCTGGTGTTCTCGTTCGAGAGTGCCGCGCTGCCGGACCTGATCCGCTACCGCGCTCGCGGTTTCTTCCACACGGTGCGGGGAACGATTCTCGGCCCTGGACTGGCACCGGCGGGGGTGCCGACGACCATGGTCACGACGCCGGAACCGACAAGTCTCGGTCTGTTTGGGTTGGGTGGCGGCCTCTGGTGGCTGGCCCGCCGACGCCGTCGCGAACCGGCCTGAATCACCCCGTGTCTGTCGGACATGAACCCGAAAGCACGACTTCAGATCACGACCTGGAATCCCGCCCCGGTGCGACGAATTGCCTACCACAACGCCGCACCGGGCGGGGGTAAAACCCTCCTCGTGCGCCTGGACGTCACCACGGCCCGGGCGATCGGTTTCCCCGCGACGCTGAAGGGGCTCCTGCTGACGGCCGACCTCCAGGGGCGTGAGCCGGTTGCGTCACTTCGCCTCGGTCAAGAGCCGCCGTTGCTGGGCGAGACGCTGGCTCATGATGCCGAACGCCTGGGAGCCAGTGCCCTGCTTCCGCCGGCCGACGACCTGGGCGTGATCCTGGCCGGCGATCTCTGGGCCGACCCGCAGTCCCGCAAGCGCGGCGGCATCGGCGATGCCGTGCCGGTCTGGAATGCCTTCGCCCGCTCCTTCCGCTGGGTCGCCGGCGTCGTCGGCAATCACGACCTCGTCTCGCGTACTCGCTTCGGCAATCAACACCTCCTCGACGGGACGACGGCCGACCTCGACGGTCTCCGCATCGGCGGCGTCGGCGGCATCATCGGCCATGCTGGCAAACCCGGACGCAAGGCCGAGGCCGATTTCCTGCTGCAACTCTACGAGGTACTCGACGCGCAACCGCACATCGTGGTCCTGCACATGGGCCCCGACAATCCGACGAGCGGCCTGCTCGGTAGTGAGATCGTCCGCCAGACCCTGGAGGAGTATCCGCCGACGCTCGTCGTCTGTGGTCACTGCCACGCGGAGGAACCGGTCCACACGCTGGCCAACGGCACGCAGGTCGTCAATGTCGATGCCCGGTGCATCGTCGTGCAGCCGCCGCTCGCCGACGCCTGATACTCGATCGCCGTGTCAGAGCCGCGCACGCAGCGAGGCCGCCGGCCGAGCGGAGTAAGCGCACCGCGACCTGCACAGCAGGGCGGAGTATGCGTGTCGAGACCTGCTCGTCCGGGCCTCGGTGCGCTTACTCCGCTCGCCTGAAGGCTCGCTGCGTGCGCGGCTCTGACAGACCGCGGCGTCGCACTACGTCTCCTCAGATGTGGCGGAGCGTTCCACCTGGATACCGAGAGCGTTCAATCGGGTCCGGAGCGTGGCACGGGTGATGCCAAGGATTCGCGCTGCCTGCGAAAGGTTCCCGCCGGTGTGCCGGAGTACCTCGGTGAGCAGGTGTCGATCCGTCACGGCCTGGTAGTCCGAGTAGAGCGTCGTCGAACCGGCCCGGAGCTGGTCCTGGATGAAGCCCGTCAGGTCGCCGTGATTGAAACTCGCCTGGGCGGAGCCGACCACGTCCTTCCCCAGATCGCGGAGCGGAGCGGGTAGAAATTCCGGCAGCAGCACCGGTCCCGTGATCTGGAGCAGCGCCTGCTTGATGACGCTCTGTAGCTCCCGCACGTTTCCCGGCCAGGGGTAAACCCGCAGTAGCTCGACCGCCTCCGGTGCGATGCTCCGCACGTCCTTGTTCAGCTCCCGACCGAACCGCCGGACGAAGTGATCGGCGAGCAGAGCCACGTCGTCGCCCCGATCGCGGAGGGCGGGCAGCTTGATCGTGTAGACGTTGAGTCGGTAGTACAGGTCGCCGCGAAAGGTGCCCTCGGCGACCATCTTCTCCAGGTCGCGGTTCGTCGCCGCGACGACGCGGACATCCGTCTTGATGGCCTCGTTGCCGCCGATCCGGTCGAACTCCTGGCCTTGCAGAACGCGCAGGATCTTCGTCTGCGTCAGGGGCGTCATGTCGCCGATCTCGTCCAGGAACAGGGTGCCGCCGGACGCCTGCTCGAACTTGCCGATCCGTCGGCGATCCGCACCGGTGAACGCCCCCTTCTCATGGCCGAACAACTCGCTCTCCAGCAGCGCCTCCGGAATGGCCGCACAGTTGATCGCCAGGAACGGCCCCTGGACGCGATGGCTGTAGTGATAGATCGCCCGGGCGACGAGTTCCTTGCCGGTGCCGCTTTCGCCGAGAACCAGAACGGTCACGTCCTGCGGCGCGACCCGACCGATCGCCTTGAACACCACCTGCATGGCCGGACAGCGGCCGAGGACGGTGTCCGAATCCTCCCGTGCATCGCCACCTTCCGGGATCACGGCGGGAACGCGCATGAGCCGACTGATCGCGAAGGCTCGCTCGACCAGGTCCACCAGCTGGTCCAGCTCCAGCGGCTTGAGGAGATACTCGTAGGCCCCCAGCCGCATCGCCTCGATCGCCGTGGCCATCGTGCCGTGGCCGGTGATGAAGATGACCGGAATCTTCGCATCGATCTGATGGATGTGCCGGAACGTCTCCAGCCCCGAGCCATCCGGCAGGTTGATATCCAGGATAACCACGTCCGGCCGATCGCGCTGCACCGCCGCGAGCCCTTCCGCAGCCGTGGCCGCAGTGACCAGCGTCACCTCCGGCCCCGCAAACGCCTGGCGGAAGAAGTACAGAATCGACGGCTCGTCATCAACCACGAGCAAAGTCGCCATGATCACCCCCACAAACAGAACGATGAACGATGAACGATGAACGATGAATGAAGACCGACGCTGGCGGGTCGAGTCCTTCCCCTTCGGTCTTTCCTTCATCGTTCATCGTTTCGGATGTTTGGAATTCGGAGGGCGAAGCATGCGCCGCCGCCGGGGAGGTTGTAGGCGGACAGGCTGCCGCCGTGATCCTCGGCGATGCGTCGGGAAACGGGAAGGCCGAGGCCGACGCCGGTTTCCTTGCTGCTGACGAACGTCTCGAACACGCGGGGCAGCACGTTGTCGGCGATTCCCGGGCCGGTGTCGCGAACGAAGAGTTCGACCAGGCCGTCACGGGGCGGACGGAGTTCGACCTCGATGCTGCCACCACCAGGCAGGGCGTCCAGGGCGTTCAGCACCAGGTTGAGCAGGAGCTGCTGGAGCTGATCCCGGTCCGCCTCCACCTGGACGGGAGTATCCGGCTTGATCAGGCCGAGAGTGACGCTCTGCTTCCGGGCTCGGCCGCTGACCAGGGCGAAGACTCGATCCGCCACCTCGGCCAGGTCCAGCGGTCGGCGATCCGGCTGCGGCGGCCGGGCGAAGTCGAGAAAGGTCTGCAAGGTCCGCTCCATGCGGCGAATCTCGTGTTCGATGACCGCCAGATCGTCGGCCGGGACGCCCGCGGACGCGGCCCGACGAAGGTTGACCTGGACCAGACCCTTGATGGCCGTGAGCGGATTGCGCAGTTCATGGGCCACACCGGCGGCGACCTGACCCAGGGCCATCATCTGCTCGGCCCGCTGGAGATAGCGTTGCCGCTGTCGTTGCTCGTACCAGTCTCGCTCGAGGGCGGCGGAGAGGACGTTGGCGACCGATTGCAGGAAGGTAACGTCTTCCGGTGGGAATGAGCGCTGCCGGGTCGAGTGGGCACCCAGCACGCCGAACGGTCGATCGTGGCCGTGGAGCGGAACGCTCAGGCTGCTGACAACGCCCTGATCCCGCAGCAGCGAGGCGTCCGGGAATCGTTCGTCCGAGCGGAGATCGACCACGATCACCGGAGCCTGGCAGAGGAGGGCCTGCGTGGCCGGGGTGGCTCCTGTCACCTCGCGGCTCGCCCCGTCCGCAATCCCTTCCGCCCAGCCGGCCCCGGCCTGGAACAGGACTCTGCCATCGGGCAGGAGTTCCAAAACGCTGGCGAACTCTACCGTCAGGTGCGTCCGCACCAGGGCGACGGCCTCGGCCATCAACTGCGGTGCGTCGATGCCGGTCAAGGCCCGCCGGCCCAGCTCGGAAACTGCGGCCAACTGGCCGACCCGGACCTGGAGTTCCTGTTCGATCGTCCTCTCGTGGAACGCCTCGGTCGAAGACGTCATCATCGAGCCCCTTCCGGTTGCGCCTGTGTTTTCCTGGCGAGAGCGGCGACCCTGGCTCTTTTCATTGTAGCCGAGATGGGCCGTGATGCCTGGACGCTTCTCGATCTGGCACGATAATTGCTCGGAGGAGTGGTTGGCACCCTTTCCCCGGATGGAGCAAAGCGATGCGAAGACGGGACCGTTGCGAGTCCGCCTTGCAGGCCGAGGCGGTCATTCACCGGGTAGATCCCATCAACCGGGAACTGGCCGCCGTCATCGGGTGTGTTCCCCTGACGATCTACGTTCCTCCGGCCTGCGACGTTATCCTCCGTGGCGAGCGGATCAAGTTTCGGATGGTCCAGCCCAGGGACCACGTCCGGGTGACCTATACGGAGCCGGGCGACCCGCTCGTTGCCCACGCGATCGAGGTCCTGTCCCAGCGCCCCACCGCCTCTCTTCTCCAGTGATCCTCTCTCAACCACCTCACAGCCCTCAGCCGAGCGATTATTGCCCAGCACCTGGTCGATTCCTGACTACCTCCGCCTGCCTCAGCTCGGAACCAGGCCCCTATTTCGGGGGAACGATCTCGCCCCGGCCTGTTTTCAACGGGTCGATCCATGCTCTTGCCTGTGAAATCCGCATTTCACAGGGGTATTCTGTCGAACCTGGTCGCAAGTCGAGGTGAATGGCACGGCATGTGCTTGAGTGTAGGGAGAACTCGCCGCCTCGTTCATGGGCGACGAGGATGACCGAGTCGCGAAAGGAGCAAGTCATGCGGTTGGAGATCCGACACCGTGACGTGGAGGTGACCGAGGGGATGCGGAACTTCCTCCAGGAACGGCTCCATCTGGCTCTGGGTCGATTCGGTCGGCACATCGGCCTGGTCCGGGTGTACCTGCGGGACGTGAACGGCCCACGCGGCGGCCTGGACAAGGCGTGCCGGATCGTGGTCGAACTGCCGCCACGCGGCCGGGTTGTCGTCACCGGGATGGACGCCGACATCCACGCCGCCATCACCGCGACGGCGAACCGTGCGGGCTTCGCCGTCCGGCGACACGTGAAACGCCGGCACGAACGCCGGGTGCCGGTCCTGGCGTAGGGCAGGACGGGTTTATCCCAACTAACATCGAGAGCGAGGTTTGGCACGAGGCATCCCCGGTCGCTTGCCAGCACGGCGGGCGACCGGGGCCAGGAGGATCGTTGACATGCAGCTCGCGCGAATCAACCCGGGCCATCCGACTCACGACCTGGCCCCCTCGGCCCTCGGCGAGTGTCGAGCGGAGCCGCAGTTGACTGCGGGGGTCGGCCTGCCGGTCGTCCCGCATCGCTATCGATCGATACTGGTGCCGGTGGACGGTGAGGCGTTCGGCGAACACGCCCTGTCGCTGGCGCTGGGCATTGCCCGGCGCGGCGGTGCAACGGTGCGTGTCGCCTACGTCCACCGGCCGTTTCTGCCGGCCGGTCAGCCCGGCCTGTATCCGGAAGCCGGCCCGCTCGACGCCAAGCTCCGGCAGCGCGGCCGGGCTTACCTGGCCGACCTGGTTCGTCGCCTGGCGAAGACCAGCACGACGCCAGTGCTTCCGGTCTTCCTGGAGGGAGACGACATCGCCGAGACGCTGTGCGCGGAGGCAGCCGACGCGACGGACCTCGTCGTCATGGCGACGCACGGCCGGGGGCCGCTGGGTCGGCTGTGGTGGGGCAGCGTTGGCGACGAACTCCTGCGTCGGCTGTCGATTCCGCTGCTCCTCGTACGCGGCTTCGACACCCCAGCCGACCTGACTGGCGACCCGGTTCTGCGCCGTGTCGTCGTTCCGCTCGACGGGACGCCGTTCGCCGAGCAGATTCTCGAGCCGGCCCTCGCCCTGGGCTCGTTGCAGGACGCCGACCACACCCTGCTCCGGGTTGTCAGTCCTCCACTTGACTACTCGGTCGGATACCCGGTCGGCGATCCGCAGAGGCGGCTTGCCAGCCGGCCGCAGGCGGAGGAGTGGCGTTACCTCCGGGCGATGACGGATCGCCTGGGTGAGCGGGGAGCCCGCGTTCGGCCGTGCCTCGTTTCCGGCGACCTCCCAGCCGCCGAGGCGATCCTTCAGCATGCCCGGGCGCACGACGCCGACCTGATCGCCCTGGCGACGCACGGCCGGGGTGGTCTGAGCCGACTGTTCCGCGGCAGCGTCGCGGATCGCGTTGTCCGCGGAGCGTCTGTGCCGGTGCTGGTGTACCGGCCGAAACAGAACGAGTAGTGTGGCTGACACGGAACGAGGAGTGAGGTTTGCGACAGAACGGACGCCCGGACCTCGGGCGTCCGTTCTGTTGATCCCGGGAACAGAACAGACCAGCCGTCGCCAGAAGCGCGGCCGACCGATTCAAACGGGGCCGGTGGCTCGACCACCGCCTGGCCCCGATAACCAGGTGAGGAGACAGGACCGTGAAGAAGCGAACCCGCATCATTTCCGAGACAGACCGTGAGCGGCTCGCGGCGTTGATCGAGTCGGCCCGGCAGGGAGCCAGCGCCCGTGAGGAGCAACTGGTCGCGCTCGAAGGCGAACTCGGTCGGGCTCGCGCCGTCCCTTCCCACAAGGTTCCGCCCGACGTCGTGACGATGAATTCGGTCGTCCGAGTCCGCGACCTGGCCACCGAGGAGGTGGTCGAGTACGAACTGGTCTACCCGGCCGATGCCGACATCGATCGGGGGCGGATTTCCGTTCTGGCTCCGGTCGGGACGGCTCTGCTCGGCCATCGGGTCGGTGCCGTCATCGAGCGGCGCGTGCCGGCCGGTGTTCGCCGCCTTCAGGTCGAGTCCGTACTCTATCAGCCGGAACGAGCCGGGGCGCTGCACAGCTGAGCGGCGGTCGGGGTGGCCTGGCGAGAGGTGTCGGGAAGGAAGTATCCGATGGGATCGGCGATCGACACAACCTTGCTGAGCCTGGCCGTCATCCTGCTGCTGAGCGTCCTGGCGAGTAAGGTTTCCGATCGATTCGGCGTCCCGGCTCTGGTCCTCTTCCTGGCTCTGGGCATGCTGGCTGGGTCCGAAGGGCCCGGCGGCATCCCTTTCGACGACGCCTCGCTCGCTCAGTTCATCGGTGCGGCGGCGCTGGCGTTCATCCTCTTTTCCGGTGGCCTGGAAACGAAATGGACCGACGTTCGGCCGGTCCTGCCCTATGGCATCGCCCTTGCCACGGTCGGGGTCATCCTGACCGCAGCGGTGTTCGGCCTGTTCGCACACCTCGTTCTGGGCCTGACTCCGCTCGAAGGCATCCTGCTCGGCTCGATCGTCTCCTCGACCGACGCCGCAGCCGTCTTCTCGGTTCTGCGGTCCCGGAACGTCAGCCTCAAGGGGCAGCTCAAGCCGCTCCTCGAACTCGAGTCCGGCAGCAACGACCCGATGGCCGCCCTGCTGACGATCGGCTTCGTCCAGGTCCTTACCCAGCCGGACCTTTCGCCGGTCGGACTGCTGGGGCTGTTCGGTCTCCAGCTTCCCGTCGGGGCCCTGGTCGGCATCGTGGCGGGACGAGCCATCGTCTGGCTGGTCAACCGCCTCAACCTCGGCTACGACGGACTCTACCCGGTGCTGACGCTGGCCCTTGTCCTGGTTACGTACAGCCTGGCCAACCACGTTGGCGGCAACGGTTTCCTGGCGGTCTATCTCGCTGGCATCTACGTCGGCAACCACGACTTCCTTCACAAGCGGAGCCTGCTCCGCTTTCACGACGGCCTGGCGTGGCTGATGCAGATCGCGATGTTCCTTGTCCTGGGATTGCTCGTCTATCCGTCGCAGGTGGTCACCGTCGCTGGCCCGGCGTTGCTGGCCGCTGCCTGGCTCATCTTCGTCGCCCGGCCGGTGAGCGTGTTCGTCTGCCTCGCACCGACGCGGATCGGTTGGCGTGAGAAGTTGTTCGTGTCGTGGGTTGGCCTGCGCGGCTCGGTGCCGGTCGTCCTGGCGACGTTCCCGCTTCTGGCCGGGGTGCCGAAGGCGGGGTTCCTGTTCAACGTCGTCTTCTTCGTCGTGCTGACCTCCGTTCTGGTGCAGGGAACCTCGCTCCCGTTGGTGGCACGGTGGCTCGGTCTGGATGCGCCGCTGGTTCGGCCGCGTGTCTTCCCGCTGGAGTACAATCCGATGGCCGGCCTCACGAGCGAACTGCGTGAGGTAACCGTGCCGGAGAAATCACCAGCGGACGGACGGTCGCTCGTCTCCTTGCGGCTTCCTGCCGAGTCTCTGGTCGTGCTGATCGCCCGGGGAGACGAGTACCTCGTGCCCAGTGGTGGCACGATCCTCGGCCCGGGCGACACGCTCCTTGTCCTGGCGGACGCGGAGACGTTCGCCAGGGTGGAGACCCTGGTCATTGGCTCAGGGCCTGCACGCTGAGAGTCTGTCCCATACGGGAGGGCGAGGCTCCCGCCGAGCCATTCGGAATCAAAACAGGCTCGGCAGGAGCCTCGCCCTCCCGTGGCCAGGTCCCTTGAGGGACAGACTCTGAGAGCAGGGACTCTGGAAAGAGTCCGGAATCAGCTCGTCGCCAACACCTCGCAAAGGGCACCCCCTTTCAGTCGCAAAGATCCCATTGCCGGAGGATTTCAACCGCCTGGAAGAGGGCCTGTTCCACGCTCCCGACGGTCGCAACCGTCTGGAGAAAGGGCCGCGTCCGCGGGCCGGGTTCTTCCCAGGCTTCCACGGCCTTCAAATAGACGCCCCAGTCCGCGTCGGAGGCATCGCCCCGGCGGCTCGCCAGACGCTGTCGCACGACCTCCGGGTCAGCCTGGCAATGGAGAAGACCGGCCGGCACACCCCAGCGGATGGCCGCGTCGAGAAAGGCCCTGCGCCAGGCTTCCTCGCGGAAGTTGGCGTCCACGAGAACGCGCTGTCCCTCGAACAGCAGCCCCTCGGCCTGACGCAGACATTCCGCATAGGTGCGTTCGGTCCACTCCGCCGAGTAGATGCCCTCCCCGAAGGCTGACAGACTCCGTCCGTTGCTGGCGGCACCGGTCAATTCCTTGCGGACGAAATCCGAGCGGATGACGTGGAAGCCGGCCCGATCGGCCAGGGCGCGAGCCAGAGTGGACTTGCCGGTGCCGGGCAGGCCACTGACCAGGACGAGGCAGGGCTTCTGGCTCGGTACCTCCAGTTCGCTGAGTGCCAGGAGCCAGGATCCTTTCGCCTTGGTCAGGGCCACCGCCCGGTCGGTCTCCGCGATCTCCGGCCGCGCCATCTTCAGACCTTCCACCTTGCCGCGCACGGCCGCCCGGTAGGCCGTGTAGAAGGGAACCAGCGTGCGGCCCTCGCCGTCGCACGAGTCCCGCAAGTACGCCTCCACGAACGCTCGTGCCAGATCGCGATGCCCCTGAAGGGTCAGCCCCATGACCAGGAAGGCCATGTCGGCGATCGGGTCGGCGAAGCGAAAGCGCTCGTTGAACTCAATGCAGTCGATGATCACCAGGTCGTCTGGGGGTTCCCAGCCGGGAAAGTAGTAAACGTGGCCGAGACGCAGATCGCCGTGCGTATCTCGGGGTACACCGCGTTCGGCCCGTGACTCGATCAAGGCGCGGTGACGGTCCAGGGCCTCCTCCGTGAGCGCCCGCGCTCGAGTAAAGAGGGCGTTGCTGACGGTATTGCCGACATGGGCCGTGGACTGCTCGAAGTTCTCGCGGGCGTTGCCGGCCACGACCTCGAAGCGCCCGAAGGCGGCGACACGCGGTCCAGACTCGGCTCGCGCGTGGAAGGAGGCGATCCTGCGCGCCAGGGCCTCCACGACCGGAACTCCGACCTCGCCCCGTGGGAGACGGCTTTGCAGGGTGGCTTCGTCGGGCAGGCGGCGCATCTTCACCGCCCACTCGATGACCTCGCCATCGCCCTCGACCCGCACTCCCGTGTCGTCGCGCGTCACCGGCACCACGCCGAGGTAGACCTCCGGGGCCAGACGACGGTTGAGGCGTACCTCCTCCTCGCAGTAGTGCCGACGCCGGGCCAGAGTGCTGAAGTCGAGGAAACCGAACGCGACGGGCTTCTTGACCTTGTAGACATGAGAGCCGACCAGGAAGACCGCCGAGATGTGGGTGTGCCGCACCTCCACCTCACCGACCGGATCAGGGTAAGCACTCGGGTTGGAGAGTGCCTCGATCATCTGGGCCAGGTCCATTCGCGCATCCCTTCTTATCGAGTATTCGCCCCGTCCTGTCACGCCTGCAAATGGGCTTCCAGGAACCACAGGCTCTTGTCGAGTCCGCGCGACACCTCGGTAAGCAGGTCGGCGGTGTCGGCGTCGCCGAGGTCGTCGGCGGCGGCAATGGCCGAGCGTGTCGTGGCGGCCAGGGCGGCGAAACGCTCCGCCAGTGCCTCGACGTGCTGCATGCTGCCCCCCGCGTCGAGCGGGTACTCGGCCAGTCGGGAGACCGCGCCGGCCATGCGGATCGTGCCCAGCGCGGTTCCTCCCAGCGCCGTCGCCCGCTCGGCGATCAGATCGACGTACTCCAGCAACTCCTCGGCCAGGTCGTCGAACAGTTCGTGCAGCTGGAAGAACTGCGGGCCCTTGACGTTCCAGTGTGCCTGCTTGCTCTGCCCGTAGAGGTCGAACGTGTCCGCCAGTTGCTGGTTGAGCAGGGCGATCAGCTTCTCCCGCCCAGCCACGGGCAGGTCGATCCTGGTCTTGAAGGTGCGTGCTTTGGCCATGAAACGTCTCCTGCACTGAGTGTTCTGGAACGACTGCGGTCCAGAGGCGTTAGTAGCTCATCAAGGCTTCTTCTGGTCGAACGCTGGCCCATCCGTCTCGCGCGTCGTCTTCTGTCGAGGGATGCCCGACGGGCATCCGCCATCGGCCCTTCACCCCATCCCCATCCGCGGCAGGATAAAGAGCCACAGGACGAAAATGCCGACGCCGACCGCCACGAAGGCAACGGTTTGCCAATCCATGAGAAGGCTCCTTACCACTGGGTGGGCGTGCGGCCGACGACACGGGAATTCGTCGCCCTCATCCGGCCGTCGCCTGAGAAGCCAGGATCTCTTTCTCGGCTTCGCACCAGAACCGCTCCCTGGCCTCGTCCCCGCCCGGCCTGCCCGCCTGTTCCCACAGGTCGTAAGCGCGGAGCTGAATCAGCCGGAGTCGCTCTTCCGCGCTTAATGCCTGCCGGGCGGGGGCGGCGCTGGCCGTAAGGTCCATCCGCACCACGCCGTTGCTCGCCTCGGCCTGATGACGCTGTTTCCGAGTTTTCGTGGACATCTGCCAGTCCTTTCTGGAAACCGTTGTCTGAGGTTCCTATCGTTTCTGAGGCTTACACTCCCGCCGCCTGGCCTGCTCGTTGGAGGCAGTCCTCCGCGTGTCCCAGAGCCAGAGGTTGGCAGGACGTTGCCCTGTCGAGCAGGTCGAGTAACTCGACCTGCTCACCGGCGGGGCGATCCCAGTCGAACCAGGCCGCATACCCATCGGACAGGTGGCCGGGGTTGATCATCAACGTGACGCCGACACGGTCGGCTCCGCGCTTGCCGACCGGATTGCCAAGTACGCATACATCGGGGCGGTACGTGGCCACCAGGGCGTTCGCCAGCCGCCGATTCTCCTCTTCCCCGCGCCAGCTTTGTGGCGGTGCGGGCAGCAGGAGGACCGTCCGTGGCTTCGTGGTCGTCCAGAGGGAGCGGAGATAGTAGTCCGCCAGGCTCCGCGAGTAGTACCCGATGTCCCCGGAGGTGTAGTCCGTGATGGCTGCGCCCAGTCCGACCACGGCAACGTCTGCTTCCTCGACCGGCGTGACATGAACCAGACGGAGCCGTGGGTACTCGGCTTCGGCATTCATCCCCAGACGCAGGAACACGTCAAGCGGCGCATCCTGGACCCCGGGGATTATGGCGGTGAACACCCCGGTCTCGCCGAGAGTGCTGAAGAAACGCTGAAGGAAATGCGTACACTCCGGGGTATGTCCCCAGCAGGTGCTGGACGTAGGCTCGTACCGACGTTGCCGGTCGAGTACCCCTCCCGCAAAGAGGATCCCCTCGGGACGGCGCTGGCGGACGGCCTCGTTGAGCCACTCCAGGCTCTCGAGCCGTCCGTGGACCCCGCCACATACCAGGAACCGTCGCATGGCTGTCTCCGTTAAGCCCGGGTGTGCTTCGGCGAATCCTACCGGGCTACCACCTCGCACCTGGCGTGCCAGCCGGAAGAAAAAAGTAGCAATTCCGCTCCGGGGGTCGAATGCTGCTGGCTCGGTGGTAGAAACCCAGTTACGGGTGAGGAGAACACTCAAGTGATCTGGGCCAGGATCGACGTCGTCAACCGACCGGTCGAACTTACACCACCCGGTGAGCGATAATCGTCCACGCTCACGCGGTTCGGATCCTGAGAGACTGTTCCATGAGGTCGATGATGGGAGGGCGAGGCTCCTGCCGAGCCATGTTCTGATGGGAGGGCGAGGCGCCTGCCGAGCCATTTTCTCGACCGAAAGTAGGCTCGGCAGGAGTTTCTTCCTTCCGTTTCTACCCCTGATGG
>CAYYJM010000110.1:16718-19008 GCA_964471755.1 uncultured Alcaligenaceae bacterium | reverse complement strand
AGCGCAGCGACACCGCAGAGGATCGGTGTCGCTGCGCTCCCGGGCGAGGGGTGGGCCGGCGCTGTCGTCTCCTTCACGGGGTATCAGGCCACAGCGGCGCTCTGGCCCACCCTACATTTTGGGCCACCCCTCCGGAGATGCACCCCCGATCCAGCGCCGGGGACACCACCGCGACGACACCCTTGTTGCACCAGGGGACGAACGGCTCCATCTGGCCGGATTTCTGGACAGAAGCGATACCATGTGATTGTTTCGGAGTTAAGACCGAGGTATGCTTTGCAAGGTTTCTCTCGCCTTCCTCCTTCCTGCTATTCTTCGAGGTGGTCATGCCGGTTCACCCCGCTTCTCGGCGGTCGGGTTTCACGCTGATCGAGTTACTGGTGGTCATCGCCATCATCGCCATCCTGATCGGCCTGCTCCTGCCAGCCGTCCAGAAGGTACGCGACGCCGCCGCGCGGTCGCAGTGCCAGAACAATCTCAAACAGATCGGTATCGCCTGCCACAACTTCCACGACACCTACCAGCGTCTGCCACCGGGTGCGGCCAACGACGCCCAGCCGTTCGGCAACTCCGGCAGCGCGGCGTGGGGCTCGTCCTGGATGGTTTACATCCTGCCCTACGTCGAGCAGGAGGCCATCTACCGGCTGTGGCAGTTCACCGGAAATAGCGGCTTTGTCAATGGCTCGAACTCCAACCTGGTCAACAACATCACCATCAAGCCTTACCGCTGTCCGGGAAGCAACCTCCCGCAGTTCATGGCCAGCCGGGGTGGTGCCGGTGGTCGGCCGATGGTTGCCTCGTACACCGGAATCGCCGGCTCCGCCCTCGCTTCCTTCGGCACCTCCACGACGGGCTGCTGTAACGGTTCCGGCGGCATTTCCAGCGAAAACGGCATTCTGTACGCCGGCAGCATGGTGACCATGACCGGAATCAAGGATGGGACCAGCAACACCTGGATCGTCGGCGAGCAAAGCGATAATCTGCTCGACACGAGCGGGCAGCCAATCACCAGCGGTTTTACGGGCGGGTACGGTAATAGCGGCGGCATGTACGGATGGATCATGGGGTCTAGCATTCCTATCGGTGGCGGTCTGGCCAGCTGGAGTGACAGACGGCACTTCAATTGCACCTCCGTCCGGTACAGGATCAACCAGGCCGGTTTTACCGGCCCAGGCGACTCCGCCGCCGCGGCGGCCACCGGGACCAACAATGACTCGGGCCCCAACTTCCCGCTCAATTCCGGACACAGCGGCGGCATCAACGTCGCCTACGCCGACGGCAGCATCCGCTTCGTCTCGGATACGGTCGATACGACCATCATCAGCGCCCTGTGTACGCGGTCCGGCCGTGAAACCCTGAATCTCCCGTAAACCTCCTTGCGGGCGTTCACCACTGTCTCATTGTCGGCCGGCCCCAGGATGGGGCCGGCCGTTCCTGGTTTGCCCCTCGCCGAATTTCTTCGCCTTCTGCTACTCTCCCCTTTTTCTGGATGTCTTCATGAACCGGCTCTTTCGCGTTTCTCTTCTCGTCGTTCTCCTCGGCTTGCTCGGCGGCTGTAGTTCGACGGCCACCAACAAGGCCCAGCTGGTCCCCGTCAAGGGAACCGTCTCCCTGGACAATCACCCCATGGCCTCGGGGGAAATTCGCTTCAGTCTCAAGGGCGAAGTGCCGCGGTCGATCGAGATCAAGAACGGGACGTTCTCCGGCGAGGCCTTCGCCGGGAAAAACCACGTCGAGGTGGTCCTGGAGAAGGATGGTGGGCCGCACCCGATGAATCCCAAGGAGCGGATCAAGATCAACGGAGTTTCCACCAAGTTCTGGGGGCCGACCTCGACACTGAGTGCGGACGTGGGGACGAGCGGATCCTCCGATCTCAAGTTCGCCGTCACTTCCAAGTAACCCGTCACCGGGCGTTACTTGCCGGCCCTGCTTTCAGGAGGATTCCATGATCCGGTTCGCGTTCTACACCCTGATTCTTCTCCTCGCTCCGGGTTGGTCCTGCGCCGCGGAACCGACCTTCCGGGCCGGTGCGGGCGCGATCGACGTGACACCGGAGAAGTTCCCCGTCGTGGTCAACTGTGGCTTTCTCGAAAACACTGGCAAGGCCGCTCGCGATCATCTCTTCGCTCGCGCTCTCGTTCTCGAAGATGGTACCACCCGACTCGGCCTCGTCGTGGTCGATAGTTGCATGATGCCGCGCGAGTTCCTCGATCGGGCGAAGAAACTCATTGCCGGCGAGGCGAAGATTCCGATCGATCGTCTCCTGATCGCCGCCACTCACACGCACACC
>CAYYJM010000110.1:16059-16708 GCA_964471755.1 uncultured Alcaligenaceae bacterium | reverse complement strand
CCGTGATGGGCTGCCTCGGCTCCGATCCCGATCCCAACTACGCGACGTTCCTAGAACGCCAGCTCGTGCAGGTGGTCCGCCAGGCCGTCGCCGCGTTGAAGCCGGCCCGGGGAGGCTGGGCCGTCGTCGATGCCGGGTCGCTGACGAACAATCGTCAGTGGATTCTTCGCTCGGACAAGATGCGGAAGGATCCTTTCGGCCAGCTCACGGTGCGCTCCAACATGCACCCCGGTTATCAGCACGTCGATTTCGTCGGTCCCTCCGGCCCCATCGACCCGTGGCTCACGGTCCTCTCCATTCGCACGGGCGATGACAGGCCACTGGCAGTGCTGGCCAACTTCTCGATGCACTACTTCGGCTCGGCTCCCATCTCGGCTGACTACTTCGGTCGCGTCTGTCTGAACCTGGAGAAACGCATCGCGGCGAAGCACCCGGACGCCGGCTTCGTGGCGATCCAGTCACAGGGCACGGCCGGCGACCTGCACTGGATGGACTACGGCAAGCCGCGAACGAACCAGACCCTGGCGGGCTACGCCGAGGCCGTCACGGAGCGGGTCGAGGCGGCGCTGGCCCAGGTCAAGTACCGCTCGGATCTGCCCCTGGCGATGGCCGAGACGACCCTGACGCTCGATCGGCGGACGCCGGATGC
>CAYYJM010000110.1:1875-16049 GCA_964471755.1 uncultured Alcaligenaceae bacterium | reverse complement strand
TCGCTGGCCTGGAGGGCAAGAAGCCGTCGAACCAGCCGGAGGTCTACGCCCGAGAGGCGATCCTGCTTCATGAGGTGCCACGACGTGAGTTGAAGATCCAGGCTCTCCGCATCGGTGATCTGGGGATCGCGGCTCTACCCAACGAGGTGTTCGGCCTGACCGGGCTGAAGATCCGGGCGCTCAGCCCCCTGGTACCGACCTTCACCCTCGAACTGGCCAACGGGGCCGAGGGCTACATCCCGCCGCGCGAACAGCACACGCTGGGCGGCTACACCACCTGGCCAGCCCGGTCGGCCGGTCTGGAGGTCGGCGCCGAGGCGAAGATCGCCGAGGCCGCCATCACGCTGCTCGAAAAGGTCGCCGGCAAGAAACGCCGTTCGCTGCCCGATCCACGACGAGATCCGTACGCCGAGTCGGTCCTCAGGGGCAAGCCGGCCGGCTACTGGCGACTCGGCGACCTGGCCGGTCCCAGCGTGGCGAACCTGGCCGACGAGAACGTCGGCCAGGTCGAGTCGGGCGTGGTCTTCGGCCTGGAGGGGCCGCTCGCTCGTCAGTTCGACGGCCTGGCCCTGATCAACCGGGCGATTCACCTGTCCGGCGGTCGGGTGAAGATCGCTCTGCCGGAACGGAAGATGACGTACTCGGTCGAGTTGTGGTTCTGGAACGGTTTCCCGGCCGATGCTCGCGACTGGACCGGGACGCTGTTCAGCCTGGCGAAGGGGGACGCGGCCGGAGACAGTCTGGCCCTGGGCGGCAAGAGCGGCGTCGCGAATGCGCTGGCCGTGCCGCGCGTCGGCCAGGAGCCGATCTCGGGCAAGACGGTCGTCGGGTTCCGGACGTGGAATCACGTCGTCTTCGTTCGCGATGGCGACCGCGTTCAAACGTACCTCAACGGCAAGCTGGAACTCGACCAGAAGGTGCCGCTCTCCGTGAAGCCGGACACGCTGTGGCTGGGCGGTCGGCCGGATGGGACCTCTGGTCTGGAAGGCCGACTGGCCGAGGTCGCTTTGTTCGATCGGGCCCTGACGGCCGAGGAGATCGCCGGTCGGATGAAGCGCGGCGGGTGAAGGCGGTCCTTATTTCTACTGTGGCGGCTGGCGAACGGCGCGGCGTCAGCCCGCCGCTCGCCGGCTCCGCTCAGAAAGGGAGGAAGCTCGCGGTAACATCCGCTCGCCGGGCAAGACCATAGGGTAGGAACGCGGCGAGGCCGGGCTCGTTACACAATCGTTACGACCCAAACCGGCTCGTTTCTGCGACAATGCCCCAGGCTGGGGTATCTCAGCGTTCACCCTCTCGGAGGTCGGAACATGCTTCGAGCTTTCGTCCGATCACACGGCCCGGCACTGCTGGCGGCCGGACTCTTTCTGCTCCTGTCGGCTCCGCTCCAGGCCGGGCCGATCTTCGTTCCCGGTCAACTCGACGGCGACCGGTTCACCCCGGAACCCGGTGTGCCGTGTCACTGCTGCACGCTGCGCTACAGCACCACGAACCTGACCGTTGAGGAGACGACTGCCCACGTCCAGGTCGAGGAGATCGTCGATGGTCCCGAGAAGGCCGGCTCGACCGTGTGTGTCATCCCGCTGCCGGACGGGGCCACCGGTTCCGGTATCCGCGTCACGATTCACAAGCCCGGAGCCGAGCCGGCGCTGCTCGCCGATGCGACCTTCCTTCCGCCTCAGAAGGCTCGAACGGTCTACGAGGCGATCGCCCGCAGCTCGGGGCTGACGAAGCTCCTGGCCTTCGCCGGCCGACCGGCGATCCTGGTGCCGGGCGTCATCCTGCAAGGGCGAACGCATCTGAACGTGTCGTTCACGACGCCGATTCGCAAGACGCAGGGCGTCGCCTGGCTGACGTGCCCGATGCCGGCCGCCAGCTTCTCCACCGCGCCAGTCGATCGCGTCACGCTGACGACTCGTCTCAGCACGAAGGCCCCGCTCCGCTCCATCTTCAGCCCGACGCACCCGATCGGCGTCGTCCGCAAGGGACCGACCGAGGCGACAGCGACCGTCCGGTCCGACCACTGGTCCGGCATGGACGATTTTCGCCTCTACTGGGTCGCCGATCAGGACGACCTCGGCCTGCGCGTCCTCGCCTACCGCAACTCGGAGCGGGAGGACGGCTACTTCATGCTGCTGGGCAATCCAACCGGCTCGGCCGGCGAGCGAGCCGTCGCCAAGGACGTGATCTTCGTCGTCGATACCAGCGGCTCGATGCGCGGCGAGAAGATCGAGCAGGCCCGGGCGGCGATGGAATACTGCCTGGATCATCTGCATCGGGGCGATCGCTTCAACGTCATCACGTTCGGCACCGAGGTGCTGCCATTCCGTGATGATCTGGTCGAGTTGACGCCCGCCACGCAGACAGCGGCCCGCGAGTTCGTCGAGAACATCGCCGCCCACGGACAGACGAACATCGCCGGAGCCCTGGCGAAGGCCCTGACCGGCAAGGCGGCTCCGGGCCGTGAGCGGATCATGATCTTCCTGACCGATGGCGCTCCCACCGTCGGCGAGCGGTCGCCGGAAAAGATCCTCGAACAGGCCCGCAAAGCGAACACCGCCGGGACCAAGATCTTCGTCATGGGCGTCGGCAACGACGTGAACGCTCATCTGCTCGACCTGCTGGCCGAGGCGACCGACGGCTCCAGCGAATACGTCGCGCCGAAGGAAGAACTCGACGCCAAGGTCGCCACCCTGTACGACCGACTGGCGCATCCGGTCCTGTCCAGCGTGCGTGTGTCGTTCGGCGAATCGGGAGCGAAGTCGGTTCTACCGTCGAAGGTGCCGGTGCTGTTCAAGGGGAGCGAGATCATGATGGTCGGCCGCTACCGGAAGGCCGGCAAGCACACGTTCACGATCTCCGGCACGCTGTCGGGCAAGCCGACGAGCTACACCTGCGCGGTGGACCTGCCCGCCGGCGCGTCGGAAACATTGGCGGCCGGAGACCCCAACGAGTTTCTGGCCCCCCTGTGGGCCGCCCGCCAGATCGGCTACCTGCTCCAGGAGATCCGGTTGCACGGTGCGAACAAGGAGCTGGTCGAGGAGGTCGTGCGACTGAGCAAGCAGTACGGCATCGTGACCGAGTACACCGAGTTCATCGCAGCCGCCTCGGCACGCGAGCCGGCTGGTCCAGGGATGCCGGCAGCCCTGCCACCGGCCGGGGCCATCGTCGCTGAGGCGAGCAAGCGGCTCGACATGGCCCGCAGGGAACAGGCCGGCCAGTGGGCGGTCAATCAGGCCTTCAACGACCGTCAGTTGCAGAACCGGGTCGCCGGCGGGTCGGCGGCCAACACCTACCGCGACCGTCGCGGCCGGGAGGCTACCTTCGAGAACATCCACCCGATCGGTCAGCGCGCGTTCTATCTGCGCGAGGGACAGTGGGTCGATGCCGAGGAGGTCGGCCCGCGCAAGACGCGCGTCGTCAAGCTCCTGAGCCCGGAATACTTCGAGCTACTGCAAAAGGACGCGACGTTCGCCCGGGCTCAGCGACTCGGCTGGGCACTGTCGATCAACGTCGGCAACGAGCGGATCGTCGTCGAGAAGGACGGCAAGCAGAAGGACGAGAGCCTGATTCCGAAGACCGAGCCGGAGCAGGTGGTGCCGGGACCGGGCGGGCCGAATCAGCTGCAGATTCCGGGCCCGTTTCGGAACCAGTTTCAGCCGAACCGGGGCGGACCAAACCAGCAGATTCCAGGGTTGCAACTGCCCCTGAATCGGGATCGGTGAGCAACGCCAGAGCCCTCGGCGTGCCGGGGGCTTCCTCCACGAAAACAGCCGGCCTCAGTTCACGGAGACGAAACCATGACCCGCATGCTCTCCCTCTCGCTCGTTGCGCTGCTGGCCTGCTGCGGCGTGAGCGGGCAGGCCCCGGTCGAGCCGAAACTGCCGGGATTTCAGAACCAGTTCCTCCAGCGTGGCCCGAGGATCGCCGGAGCGGGCGGAGCGGCCATCCATGAGCCGTTCACGCCACCGATCACCGCGGCCAAGATCAAGACCGCGATCGTTGACGCCGTCCATTACCTGCGCAGCCAGCAGTCCCCCGAGGGGAGCATCGGCGACGAGGGCTCGACCTGTCTGGCGACGCTCACTCTGCTGGCCGCCGGTGGCGATCCAGCCGCCGACGACGGCCTCAAGAAGGCCCTCGACTGGCTGGCGAAGCAGAAGCCGAACAACACCTACATGCGCGGCCTGCGAGCCAACATCTGGGAGTACGCTCTGCGCAAGGTTCCCGACGACGCCCAGTATCGGGCCTTGCTGAAGGAAGAATTCGAGTGGCTGCTGGCGGCCAAGGGTGACCGAGCCGGCTGGCGCTACAACCGAGAATCGACCAACTGGGACAACTCGTGTACCCAGTATGGCGTCCTCGGCGTCTGGGCCGCCACGCGCGCCGGCCTCGATCCCGGCGACCGCTTCTGGGTGTCGCTGTCGAAGCATTTCCGCTCCGTCCAGGGAGTCGATGGCGGCTGGAGCTACACCACCGGCGGCTCGACGCCGAACATGGCGACGGCCGGCCTGGCCAGCCTGTTCCTCGTCTTCGACATGTACCACGGCAAGACGGCCTATAGCCGGGCCAACCCGCGCACGTTCACCGAGGGCGAGGCCGCCGAGGTACTCCGGGCGATCGAGCGCGGCATGGACTGGCTCGGCAAACAGAAGGGCGGCAAGGCGGACGGCTACTACCTCTACGGCATCGAACGAACCGGCGTGGCCAGCGGTCGAAAGCTCATCGGCGGCGAGGACTGGTTCGCCGAGGGGGCCCTTGCCGTCCTCCAGGCTCAGCAGCGCGACGGCTCCATCCCGCTGGGCCACTGGGGCGGCCCGATCGGCGGCACGTCCTTCTGCACGCTGTTTCTGGTCTACGGCGGCGCTCCCGTCGCGGTCAACAAACTTCAATTCGGCACGGGCTCCGACTGGAACCTGAACCCACGCGACCTGGCCAATCTGAGCAAGGCACTGTGGAACGCCTACGAGCGGCCGATCAACTGGCAGACCGTATCGATCACCAGCCCGGCCGCCGAGTTCGACGCACCGATCCTGTTTCTGTCCGGCTCTCAGAAGTGGGATTGCACCGAGGCCGAGGCCATGAAACTGCGGGAGTACGTCGAACGCGGCGGCACGATCCTGGCCGAGGCGAGCGACCACAGCAAGGACTTCACCGACTCGATGGAGCGTCTGCTCCGGCTCATGTATCCGCCGAAGACCTACCCCAACATCACGCTCGAACGCCTGCCGGCCGAGCATCCGATCTTCACCGTGGTCAAGCACGAGTGGAAGAACCGACCGAAGTTGCGTGGCGCGAGCAACGGCTCGCGGACGTTCTTCCTGCTCTCCGACGAATACCTGTCCGGCGACTGGCAGGCCAACCGTGCGGAGAGCGACGCCTTCGCGCTGGCGATGAACCTGCTCTTCTACGCGACCGACCTCGGCGACCTGGAGGGCAAGTTCACGACGCTGCTGCCGGACACAACTCCGGCGAAGGAGAAGAAGGAGCGCCTGACCATCGCGCGGGTGCATCATGCCAGCACGGCGGCGACCCCGCAGGACTGGGAGGCCGCGGCGCGCTGCTGGGACAGGCTCGCGCCACTGGCCCGGCACCTGACCGGCCGGACTCTCCAGCAGACCGAGTCCGTTCGCCTCGGCAAGGACGCGCTGAAGGACATCCGGTTGCTGCACCTGACGGGTCGGACAGACTTCACGCTGACAGACGAGGAGCGGACGGCCCTGAAGGGGTACGTCCGGGCCGGCGGGACGCTTCTGGTCGA
This sequence comes from uncultured Alcaligenaceae bacterium, assembly GCA_964471755.1. Classification (GTDB taxonomy): domain Bacteria; phylum Planctomycetota; class Planctomycetia; order Gemmatales; family Gemmataceae; genus CAYYJM01. The sequence continues at coordinate 10,291 of CAYYJM010000110.1, read as the reverse complement.
TGCCCATGCGGGATCGCCAGCGTTCGCGAAGGCGGCGCGTCAGCAACTGGAGGCCCTGTTCGGCAAGTTGCAGCCGTTGTCGGTCGATCCGGTTCTCACCGAGGGCAAGTTCGAGCATGGCCAGGACCTGAACGTCGGCGTCGGCTTCACGCTGGCTGCCCGACAGGTCATGCGTTCTCGGGGCGAGAAACCCGAGGGGCAGAAACTGTTGACGATCCTGATCAAGGGTCGGCCGGCGGTGCTGTTCTCGGAATACGACCTGGTCGCCTCGGCTGCGGGCATCGCCAACTATCGGGCGCTGGCGTACAAGCCGGAATCGGCCCGGAAGATCCTCGGCAACGTGCTAGCGTATCTGATGCTGGACTGATGTCAGAGCTGCGCACGCGGTTCTGACGGAGCAGGCGTTGCCACGTTCAGGCGGTGCGTTGAACCGCCAGTAACGTGAGGTCGTCGTGGGGCGGGATGCCGCCGGTGTGCTGTTCGACGGCCCGCAGGATGGTTTCGACCACGGTTCGCGACGTGGTCGGCCTGTGTTCCGCCAGGGCCGCCTGCATCCCGGCTACCCTGAACGGCTGAATGCTGGAATTGAAGGACTCCGTCACGCCATCACTGAAGACGATAAGGATCTCGCCAGGCTCCAGAGTCACCGGATGGGCCACATACGCACTTCGGTCGAGGTTACCCAGGCAGTGGCCGGAATCCGCATAATCCAGGATCGGGAGACAGGTGCCCGTCCCGGGTTGGTAGATCATCGGTGACGGATGACCAGCACTGACAAGACCATGTCGGTGCCCGATCGGATCGAGCAGCAGAGCGGCCAGGGTGATGAAGCGGTGCTTCGGGTTGGTGAACGGATACAGCAACTCGTTCAGGTGCGCCACCATTCCGGCGAGGTCCAGATCGAGCGGGGCACAGGTGTTGATCTCGGTGGAGAGCTTGGCCACGAGCAGGGCGGCCGGCATGCCTTTGCCGGCCACGTCGCCGACCACGACCAGCAGTTGACCATCCTGCCGGGGGATGAAACCGTAATAGTCGCCGCCGACGGCATGGGCGGGTTGATAGTAGGCGAAGAACTCGTAACTCGGCACCTCGGGCATGGCACGGGGCAGGAAACTCATCTGCACCTCACGAGCCATCTCCAGATCGTATTCCAGCCGGGCCTGGAACTCGGCCTGGCAAATCGCCTCCCGGTGCAGGCGGACGTTCTCCAGGGCAACCGCCGTCTGATTGGCCACACCGGTCAGCAGGGCCAGGTCGTCCTTGCGGAACTTCTTGTTCGGGTCGAGCGTGTCGAGTTGTAACACGGCGAACGGCCGACCATCCTGTTGCAGGAGCGGAGCGACCATGACCGAGCGGATGCCGAGGAACTCGACCGAGTCGGCCTCCTTGAAAACCGCCGCCTCCGTGGCGTCCTGGTGCAATTGAGCCTGTCCCAGGGTAAGACACTGGTAGACGATGCTGCTGCTGAAGTGTGCCGTGCCTTCGCCCTTGCCCGAACGCGTCTTGACCAGACGGGGATGAAGCCGCGGCCGCTCGCCTCGGGCTCCTGCCAGGCGTGGCGGTTCGTCGGCCTGGATCAGAAAGCAGCGATCCGCCTGGACGAACAGGCCGAAGAGTTTCTCGGCCAGGCCGGGCAGCATGGGATCGAGATCGAGGGTCCGCGACAGGGAGGTGATGATCTCGAGCAGGCCGCGGAGTCGTTCGGCCGACTGGGCTTCGAGCAGTGTTTCGGCACTGGGAGTGACCACCTCCTCGATGCGTGAACTGTCCGCCAGATCGAGGAAGGAGAACTCGTACAACTGGCCCAGGCGGATACGGTCATGGTGCGTCAAAGGCATCCGCTGACACGGCACGCAGCGCAGATCGTTGACGAAGGTGCCATTGACGCTCTCGCGATCGACAATGAAGTAGCGATCCTCGACCAGCTCGATCTGAGCATGTTCGCGGGTGATGCCGCTGTCGTACAGAACGAGTTGACACCGGGCCCGTCGTCCAAGCACGAACGGTAACGTGTTGAGTGGAATGACATCTCCCACCCTGGATCGCTGCTCCGGAGAGCTGTTCGGGATGGCGGGCACCCGGATCACACGGAGAACTGCGGGCATGGCCTGACTCCTGGCGTCAGAGTCCCCGACCCGGGCGCTCCGGGATTCATACCGGAAGATCGGGACACTGGATAATAACCTGCCAGGGTCAGCGGGTGCAAGAGGCTGGTCGGAGAAGTGACGACAGGAATCGCGACGGCCCGCCTTCGAGAACGGGACGTCGCGATCGTGGAATCGGAAACGCGGCGCAGACTCAGCGCGTCCAGACGGCCAGGCGGTCGCCATCGACGGCCAGGTGCCAGCCGAAGCCGGGGCTCCAGTGCCGTGAGCCGAGCTTGACCGCCACGCGGTCGTCGATCACGGCGGCGTACAGACCGTAGTCCGCCTCGCGCACCTCCACCCAACTCCGGGCGTGCAGGCCGGCCTGCTCACGCACCCGAATCAGTCGTTCGATCCGCCGACGGGTCGGTTCGCCCCAGTCGAAGAAGTGCGACCAGAAGACGCACGGCACGCCCGGATGAGTCAGCAGATAGGCGTATCCCATATCGACGTGCGTGCCAGGAAAGTGGTGGATGCCGTAGCCGTCGTACTGGTGGTCCTGTTCCCGCCGGTATTCGGTGTCGTGGTTATCCAGGAAGGTGACGGCCCGGCTCGGCCACAGACCGACGAGGCCGGCGGGTCGTCCGTCGGCATCGCAGAGTCGGCTGAAGTCGTCCTGGCCGCAGGCGTCGTAGAGCAGGAAACGGGTCGAGAAGTCGAAGGCGGTGGAGCGGCCGCCGGTGGAACTGAGCCAATCGACCGCCTTGTGCGGATCGCCGTCGAAGAACTCGCCGACGGACAGCCCCGGCCGGCTGGCATCGTTGTACGCGCCGATGAAGCGGCCGTGGAAGCCCTTGACCAGATCGTAGCGCCAACCCTGGAAGCCGAGCGCCTTGAGTCGGCCGAGGTATTCCTCGACGGCGGCACGAACGCCGGGATTGGCGTGGTCCAGGTCGCGCCCGGCGGGGTGGTGTTCGCCGGTGTCGGGATTACCGGTGCCGACGCCGGACGCGTCGTCGCAGACGATCGCCGCCCGGTTGTCGGCGAAGGGCGGGTCGTCGAAGTCGGCCCCGGCCGTATGGATTCCGACGCGGTGGTTGAGGACGATGTCGGCCATGGCTCGCACCGGAGCCAGAGCGCGGCGGGCGGCACGCAACTCGGCCTCGCGCCCGAGGGCGCTGTCGAAGAGGTGCCAGCGACGGGGGATGTATCCCTGCGGGGCGAGCGAGTCGGATGGAGGCGGCATCCAGACCCAGGTGAAGCCGGCCGCCCGGATGTGGCGAGCGTTCTCCCGGACGATGCGGTACCAGCTGCGTTTGCCGCCGCGTGAGTCCACGCCGCCGTGGTGCGAGTCCCAGTGGAACCCTTGCAGCAGAACGTCGCGGCCATCGCCGTGATAGCGCCGGCCCACGGCTGTGGCCCGCTCGGGGCGTGGCCTCGTCATGGTGGCGACGGTCGGCAGCTCGAACTCGACTTGCATGGTGAAGCTGTCCTCCACGCGCGGAGGCTGACCTTCCTTCGACCGGAGCCTGAGCGCACCCCGGCCGCGGATGGAGTGGGAGCCCCACGTCGCGAACGCAACCTGATTCTCTGGCCGTGATGAGCCCGGCGTCGAAGAGTCCTTCACCCTGCCGGGGGTGCGGAACCTGGGACGGAAATGGCCGGGCCGCCTGGTCGGCGGCCGGGGTCGTCGCCCCAGAACACGATCCTGAGTTTGCCCGGAACGGGGCTCGAATGGAAGAGAACTCGGAGCCGCGTTCGTGAAAAAGCCGTCAAGGCTGCGACGCGACCGTCACGAGAGGCAGAGCTTTGCTGGCCGGCATTTCACACGAATTCGATCCGGCTTACGGCCTCGGACGGGGCTTCCCGATTTGCCCGGGCTGCCGGACGGGTAGCCATGGAACGCACGGACTCCGCCGCGTTGTGCGCATCCCGGGATGCGCCGTTTCGTCCCTTCACCGCCAACGACTGCACGGCTAGCGCGTGTAGCGCACCGGGATCGTGTCGCGCAGGACGCCGATGTGACGCTGGACTTCCTTCAGATCGTGGCTGCTGCCGGACTGTCGGCCGGTCGCGTCGCCAGCGGAGCGGTCGCCCCCCTCGTCTTTCGGCCGGTCCGTGTCCTTTTCCCACGCGGCGTGGACCTGGGCAACGATCACGCCGATCTCGTCCGGCTGGACCTTCAGCTCCGCCACGGCGCTCTTCGCATACTCCGTGACGATGAAGTAATCGAACTCCTTGAGATTGCGAAACCAGCCGGCGATCACCACCGTCTCGCCTTTTGACACGATCCGGTAGGAGTACTTCGGCTTGCCGGTCTCCTTGATGACGAAATCGGCGTCGCTGAAGGCGAACTGGTCCAGGCCGTCGATCGTCAGCCGGACGGCCACGTCGAACGGCGCGTGGTTGGTGAACCGGACGCGGTAGAACTCGCCGCGGGCGATCGGGACGAAGGCCAGGCCATTTTCCAGCTTGGCCGGTCGGCCGGCCGTCGGATCGGGAGCGTCGGCCTTGTTGACAACGAGGATCTCGACGCTGAACGGACTGTCGGCCTTGCTGCGGATGACGCTCTGCCGGCCGACGTCCATCTTTGGATTGTCGAGGTTCTCCTTGATGCGCTCGTTGCGCTGGCCGCGTTGCGCATCCGGCGGCAGACTGACCGGGACGCCAAAGACGCGGGCGACCTCCGCGTTGCCGTAGACGGCCCGGGCCGTCAGGGTGACGTTGCTCAGGGGCAGGCCGGACTTCTTCTCGATTACCTGAGCGACGAGGCGGATGAAGAGTTCCTTCGAGTTCGGCACCGCTGGATCTTCGTCGGCTGGCCGATACTGGCCCGTGAGTTCGATCGGAGCCCTGGCGTCCACCGTGATCCGCATCCGGGCGAACTCGGCGATCAGAATGCGGGTGATCTCCGGGCCGTAATGGCTGGGGACGTTGCCCGCACCAACGAAGCGGCCCAGGCAGATGGACGTCTGGCCCTGCTTGGCGAGTACCTGAGCGACCTCCTGAGCGAGGGCGGCCAGTTCCTTCTGGACGTTGTCGGCCCGTGCCATGCCGGGCACGAGAAGGGCCAGGGCGACGAGCCAGGAGTTCTTGAGCATGGGACTTTTCATGTGCAGATCTCTCTTGGGATGATGAACCGTTCCGATGGTGGCAAATCGAGCCGCGGAAAGGGGCAACGACGCGCGACACCTGAGCGAGCGTCGCGCGTGTTGCCCGGGCGGATTAACGAGCGGGCATCGCGTCGCGCAGGTCGGCTTCCGTGGCTTCCTGGCGTTCGGCCTTCTCCACGGGCAGCTTGACATCGACATACTTCGTGACGGACTTGTACTTGGGGACGCCTCCCTCGGTCACGACCACCATGTCGATCAGGGCCCGCTTCTCGGTGACCTCCACGCGGACCAGGCGGGTTCGGTAGAGGATTCCACCACGGGAGTAATAGATCAGGGTCGGGGCCTTCTCGCTGTTCGACACCACCCACAACAGGTGAGCGATATCGTCTACCTTCCGTTTGCCGAGATTCGGACTCACGATGCCGCGAATGAAGTCGCCGGGCTTCAGTTCAAACTTTGCCGCGATCGAGCCCGTGAACACTTCCTCGATGTACGCTCCGGGGTCTTGTTCCTGGTCGACGACGTTCCCTTCCCTGTCCAGCGTCTTGGCCACGCGGTTTCCCGCAACGACACCGAGTTTGATTCCTGTTGATTCGGCCTGGCTCAATACCGGCGCACCGAGCCACAGGGGCAAAGCCATGAGAAGACAAAGACGCGCGTTCACCTGTCACCTCCTACTCAGTAAAAGTAAATCGGCTCCGACCAACGCCGCAACGGACCTGGATCGATGGGGAACGATTCGAGGAATCCCATCCAGGACCTACCTCTTCCTGCTCATCGGGAGCAACTCGCTCGGGTCGTCGAACGTGGGCGGCTCCGTGCCGACGTCATCCCGGCGGACGTTCCGACCGGGTTGAATGGGTCGATTCTGCGATTTAACTCGGGCCAGAATCAGCTCGCCCCTCAGTGTGCCGCGTATCTCCGGCATCTGGACCGCGCCCGGGCCCTTCTCCGCCGTCACCGCCGCTGGCAACGTCCTTTGCACGTACTTGGCCAGGTCGAGCCATCCCACCTCGCCCGTCTTCGTGTCTGCCGCGCCGCCTCGTAGACCCTCGACGATCGTGTGGAACAGGAAACCCGACTTGTGTTTCAGACTCTCGAACGCTCGCTGACCCTTGCTGCAACTGAACAGAGCCACCGTTCCCCCTGGTGGGTCCGGCACCTGCGGCCGGGTCACGCTGTCCGGATCGTTCGCTCCCAGGCCATCGGCCGGATCGTTCCGGCAGGCATCTACCAGCAACACCTTCCGACCTGGCACCTTCTCGTTCAGGGCCGTGTAGACCTCGTCGAGACTGACCAGGCTCTCGCGTTTCGCCAGGTTGGTCTGGGCCGGGCAGAAGTACATCGCTCCGTCCGCCTTGAACTGGACGCCGTGACCGGAGAAGGCGACCAGGAGCGTATCCTCCTTCGCCATCCGGGCCAGCAGGTTCTTGAGGTACGATCGGACGTTCTCCGCCGTCGGTTCGAGGAAGTCGCGATCCGTGCGTCGGGCCTCGCTGCGGGTGAGCAGGATGATCTCCTGGAAGCCCTGGTCCTTGAGAGTCCGAGCAAGTTGATTCACGTCGTTCTCGGCGTAGTCGAGGTTTCGCAGGCCGGTGCCGTCGTAACGCTGCACGCCGATGAGCAGGGCGACCTTGCGGCCCTGGTTCGGTTGGGCCTCGTGATCGTCCTGTTCTGGCGGAAGCAGTGCGACCATCTGGCACTGGGCCGGTTTGACCAGCAGGCCGGCCGCCGACACCGCCAGCAGACACATGAGCAGAAACAGACTTCGACGGATGATCATGAGAGTTTCTCCCTGGGATCAACGAAACCGAACCGGGGTGCCGAGCTGCAACTCTCGGGCGACATCCTGGAACAGGGATGTCCCCGCGATGGCCTCCCAGTCGCCACGCTTGATGACCTGGCCAGTGGCCAGCGGCATCAGACCGAGTTCCTTCAGCTTCTGGTTGCCCTTGATCAGGCCGGCCAACTCGGTCGGCTTTGCAAGACCCAACTCGAACGCGGCCACCTCGCAGCTCACGTCCTGGAGCAGGTAACGCCGCATCACCTCGCCGACCGGTTCGGCGAATTCGCGAATTGGTGTCTCCTTGTCGTCGTCCACCTGGAGGAACGGCCCGATTACCTTTTCCAGGGCACCAACGAAGCGATCCTCGTTGGCCTTGACGCGGTTGGCCATCGCCTTCACTTCGGGATACAGACGCAACACTTTCTCACGCGGTTCGCCGAACAGGGCATGGCCGGCTCGGACCGTGTCCGTGAACGGAATCATGCCGAGCTTGTGGCAGTGCATGCACGATCCGCCGTTGACGATGGCCGGCGACCCGGAGGTCTTCAGCGCGTCGGAGACGACAGCGATCGGCCCCTCGCTGATACGCTGCCCCCGGGCGTCGCTGAGGTAGTAACCCTGCAAACCGTTGGGCAGGCCGAAGATCATCTCGCCGCCATCGTGATCGAACGCCTGGCTCGCGTACGGGTTGCCCTCGAAGGCCGGGCCGAGCGGGAAGCGGTTGAGGTTCGCCCGCTCCTTGCGCGGCTTGAAGTCGTAGCTCTTCCAGTAGTATTGGCCGACGGGAGAAGGATGCCACTCGACGAGCCGGTTCTGACCGGAGACGCCGCTCCGGGCGAAGCCGGCCCGGGCCAGCCGATCGCCGGCGAAGTTCTTGCCGAAGTCCACCTGGAGTTTCTGCTCCAGTTCATCCACCGTCATCGGCAGTCGGAGCAGGTCGTAGTAGAGCGGAGCCTGCGACGCCATCGTGACGAACCAATCGGCCCGGACGTGAACCAGGTTGTCCTTGACGAGGTCGTTCAGATCGACGCCGAGGCGGCGCAGTTTCTCGTCGTCGCTGCCGCGGTAGTCCAGGCCATACGGATACTGGCGCAGCACGGCATCCCACTGGGCCGCTTCCCAGCCCAGGTCGCGCAGGTCCACGACGAAGATCGTCTGCTGGTCGTCCAGGGCCTTTGGCACGACGAGCCCCGATTGCCATGACAGGCTGTTGAGGACCTTGGCCAGGGCGGCGCGGAGCAGACGCAGATCCTCGACCTCGAAGGCCGGGTTGTTGGCCTGCTCGATCAGCGTGAAGTAACGTCGGTACGGTCGGTCGCGCGGGTCGGCCTGGCGCAGGTCGGCGATCAGGACGTTGAGCAACTGCTCGGTGGTGACCAACGTTCGCGGTTGCGGCTTCGGATAGGCGGGAGCCCCGGCCTCGATCCACTGGC
>CAYYJM010000110.1:0-1842 GCA_964471755.1 uncultured Alcaligenaceae bacterium | reverse complement strand
AGCTCGGCCTCGCTCGGCGGATCCTTGATGGGCCGTGGCGGCATGGTTTTGGTCTTGCCGACACGACGCCAGAGTGTCGAGGCGTCGAGTTTGCCGGGAACGACGACGGCCCGGTCTTCGTCGGTGTCCTTGACGAGAGAGTCGCGATCGAGGACGTCCCAGGTGCCGTACTCGGAACCAGGCCCGTGGTGGCAGGCCTGACAATGCGTCTTGAGTATCTTGCGGGCCTGGACGGCGAGTTTGGCGTTGTCCGCCCAGGCCGGCACGGGCAGCGCAACGGCGAGGAGGACCAGACTGGGAACAAGGGAACGCAACACGGGAACGACTCCTCCCAGGAGACCAAAGACGGGTCAAAAAGAAGAACGCATCAGCGGCCGAACTCCTGTCGGGGAAGTTCGGAAATCTCGAGTTTTCATCAACCGCTCGGGCGACGATCGGTTCACGCCAGAGCAGCGCCGCCACTTTCCTTTCGGATCACTCACCCATTCAAATGATTGGGAGAACAATTGTAATGGCCCGAGTGTCATGGGCCAGTGAAAAGGGGCAATCAGTCCAGGCGGAGCGCGACGCGAAAGCCGAGGTTGTCGGTACGGACCAACAACCCGGCCCAGATGCGGTTGGCCGCGCGGCAGAGCCTGGCGCCGTTGCTCCACGAACCACCGCGCAAGACGCGGGTGTTACCTGCTTCAACAAATGGAGAAACACGCCTTTCCGAGGTGTACGTCTTTTCATTATAACCGTCGGCACACCATTCAGCCACATTGCCGTGCAGGTCATACAGACCCCAACCGTTCGCCGGGTAAGAACCCACCTGGCAGGGCCGTTCCAGATAGGCTCCCCTGGTCTCAGTCCCATGGGGAGAATTCCCCTTGCAGTTGGCTTCCGTGCCGTTGAGCGTGTTCCCCCAGTGGAACGGCGTCACCGTGCCCGCCCGACAGGCGTACTCCCACTCCGCTTCCGTCGGCAAGACCACCTTCCGACCGACCTTCGCCGTTACCTTCTTGCAGAACTCCTGAGCTTCCTCCCACGACACGTTCTCCACCGGGAACCGACTCGTGTCCAGACCACGGATCTTCTCTGCATTTTTCCCGCCCGCATGGAACTCACTGGGATTCGTGCTCATGATCTGTTCGTACTGGCCCTGGGTCACCTCGTACTTCCCCAGGTAGAAGTCCTGCGTCAACTCCACCTCGTGACGCGGTTTCTCGTCGCCGTCGGCATCCTTCTCGTTATCGGATGCCCCCATCAGGAACAAACCCTTTGCGAGGTGAACCAACTCCAGTTTCTGGCCGCCGCCCAGGTCGAGCGTCAACACTCGACGCTTGCCCTGTTTCTTGTGTCCCTCGATGACGTATTCAAACACCTCATCGCGCTCGTTTCGGTCCATCTTCGCCAGGACCAACTCGCCCCGCAGCGTGCCGCGAATCTCTGGCACTTGAAGTGCAGTCGGCCCCTTCTCCGCCGTCACCGCTGCTGGCAACTTCCGTTGCACGTACTTGGCCAGGTCGAGCCATCCCACCTCGCCCGTCTTCGGATCGGCCGCACCGCCTCGTAGACCCTCGACGATCGTGTGGAACAGGAAACCCGATTCGTGTTTGCGACTCTCGAACGCTCGCTGACCCTTGCTGCAACTGAACAGGGCCACCGTGCCGCCCGGTGGGTCCGGCACCTGTGGCCGGGTCACGCTGGCCAGGGCGTTTGCTCCCAGGCCATCGGCCGGATCGTTCCGGCAGGCATCGACCAGCAACACCTTCCGGCCGGGCACCTTCTCGTTCAGGGCTGTGTACACCTCGTCGAGACTGACCAGGCTCTCGCGTTTCGCCAGGTTGGTCTGGGCCGGGC
>CAYYJM010000109.1:0-19199 GCA_964471755.1 uncultured Alcaligenaceae bacterium | reverse complement strand
CCTCGCGCGAGAAGCTCGACAACCTGATCTTCGTCATCAACTGCAACCTGCAGCGGCTCGACGGCCCGGTGCGCGGCAACGGCAAGATCATCCAGGAACTGGAGGCGGCCTTTCTCGGCGCGGGCTGGAACGTCATCAAGGTCGTCTGGGGCAGCGAGTGGGACGATCTGTTCGCCCGCGACAAGACCGGCCGACTGGTCCAGCGTCTGGGCGAACTGGTCGATGGCGACTTCCAGAAGTTCACCGTCGAGGATGGCGCGTACATCCGCAAGCACCTGTGCGACGGCGATCCGGAACTGCTCAAACTGTTCGAGCATCTCAGCGACATGGAGATCGAGCGGCTCAAACGCGGCGGCCACGATCCGGTCAAGGTCTACGCGGCCTTCGCGGCGGCGGTGGCGCACAAGGGACAGCCGACCTGCATCCTGGTTCACACGGTCAAGGGTTACGGTCTGGGCGAATCGGGTGAGGGCCGGAACACGACCCATCAGCAGAAGAAGGTCACTGGCGAGGCCCTGATTCACTTCCGCAATCGGTTCGGCCTGCCGATCACCGACGCGGACGTAGCCCACGCCAAGCTGTACTACCCCGGGCCGGACAGCGAGGAAATCAAGTACCTTCAGGAGCGCCGCAAGGCTCTGGGTGGTCCGCTGCCGAAGCGGGCGACCGAGGCTCCGAAACTGCGGGCTCCGGGCGAGGAGTTCGTCGCTCGCTACAAGGCCGGCTCCGGCGACAAGGCTCCGTCGAGTACGATGGTCTACGTCGATATGCTCGGCGTGCTGCTGCGAGACAAGGAACTCGGTCGGCACATCGTGCCGATCATTCCGGACGAGGCCCGCACCTTCGGCATGGACCCGTTCTTCGCGTCGATCAAGATCTACTCCAGCGTCGGCCAACTCTACGAGCCGGTGGACGCGGCCTTCCAGGCGGCGGCGTACCGCGAGGCCAAGGACGGCCAGATCCTGGAGGAGGGGATCACCGAGGCCGGGGCCATGTCGTCGTTCATCGCGGCGGCCACGAGCTACTCGACGCAGGGCCTGCCGATGATCCCGATGTACATCTACTACAGCATGTTCGGCTTCCAGCGTATCGGCGATCTGATCTGGGCAGCGGCCGACCAGCGCTGTCGCGGCTTCTTCTTCGGAGCGACGGCCGGCCGGACCACGCTCAACGGCGAGGGCTTGCAGCACGAGGACGGCCACAGTCACCTCGCGGCCTCGACCATCCCGAACCTGATGGCCTACGACCCCTGCTTCGCCTTCGAGCTGGCGACGATCCTGCGCGACGGCATCAAGCGGATGTACGAGAATCAGGAGGACGTCTTCTACTACATCACGCTCTACAACGAGAACTACCCCATGCTGCCGATGCCGGACGGCTCGACGGAGGGGATTCTCAAGGGGCTGTACAAGCTCCGACCGGCGGCGAAGAAGGATGGTCCACGGGCCCACCTCTTCGGCAGCGGCCCGATCGTGCTGCACGCCCTGCGAGCGCAGGAACTTCTGGCCGAGTTCGGCGTCTCGGCCGACGTCTGGAGCGCGACGAACTACAAGGAACTGCGCCGCGACTGTCTGGAGTGCGAGCGCTGGAACATGTACCACCCGACTCAGGAGCCGCGCAAGAGCTACCTCCAGCGGACCCTGGCCAACGAGCAGGGCGTCTTCCTGGCGGCGAGCGACTTCATGCGGTCGGTGCCGGAGATGGTGTCGCGCTGGGTGCCCGGCGGTCTGTTCGCCCTGGGAACCGACGGCTTCGGCCGCAGCGAAACGCGGCCGGCCCTGCGGCGATTCTTCGACATGGACGCCGAGTGCATCACCGTCGGGACGCTCTATCAACTGGCCCTGAAGGGGCAGGTGAAGCCGCAGACCGTTCAGGATGCGATCGCGAAGCTCGGCATCAATCCGGAGAAGATCAGTCCGCTGATGGCGTGAACCGTAACGGCGTTGTAGTTGGCGAGCCCCCGGCGAAAGGCGAGCCCCCGGCGAAAGGCGAGCCCCCGGCGAAAGCCGGGGGAGTTCAGGCGAGCCCCCCACGACAGTGGGGGGAGTTTGCCGTCTGGAACTCCCCCCACTGTCGTGGGGGGCTCGCCCGGGCTTGCCGGAACGACATCCCATGCCAGGAACCAATGATGGCAAGTGAGATCAAGCTGCAAGCCCTGAAAGAGGGCGTGGACGCGGTCGAGGTCAACGAGATCAAGGTGTCGGTCGGCGACTCGGTCGCCAGGGATCAGCCCTTGCTCGAGGTCCAGGCCGACAAGGCGACGCTTCCGGTGACGGCTCCGATGGCCGGCAAGATCGTCAAGCTGCTGGTCAAGCAGGGTGACACGATCAAGATCGGTCAGCCGTACATCGTCATCGATGGTGCGGCGGCCCCGGGTGGCGGAACGCCGACGCCAGCGCCGGCGGCGACCACGCCAGCACCGACACCGGCACCGGCCCCAGCGCCGACGCCGCCCGTGGATCGTACGCCAGCCCGGCTGCCCGAAGCGGTCGGCAAGCGGATGAACGCACCGCTGCCGGCAAGCGGGACAACGACGGCGACCGATACGACGCAGGTTCCGGCCGGGCCGGCGACACGTCGGCTGGCGCGGGAACTGGGGATCGATCTGACCCTGGTTTCCGGCAGCGGTCGGCATGGCCGGGTGACCGAGGAGGACGTCAAGGCCTTTGTGCGCGACCTGGCGAGTGGAGGCGGCCTGGCCATTGCGGCCGGGGCCGGCGGATCGAGTCTGGCCCAGCCGTCGATGCCGGCCTTCGAGGACTTCGGCCCGGTCGAGCGCCAACCGGTTCGCGGCATTCGCAAGGCGATCGCCCGACAGATGTCCCTGGCCTGGAACCTTATCCCACACGTCACGCAGCATGACCTGGCCGACATCACCGACCTGGAAGCGTTCCGTAAGAGCCAGGCGAACGGGCCGGTCAAGCTGACGGTGACGGCGTTCGTTCTCAAGGCCGTCACGGTCCTGCTGAAGAAGTTTCCGCACTTCAACGCCAGCTTCGACGCCAACGCCGGCCAGCTCATCCACAAGAAGTATTACCACCTCGGCGTCGCGGTCGATACCGACGATGGCCTGGTCGTCCCGGTCATTCGTGACGCGGACCAGAAAAGCGTTAATCAGCTGGCCGGCGAACTGACGGCCATCGCCGAGCGGGCCCGGGCGAAGAAGCTGGAGCCGGCCGAGATGAAGGGTGGCACCTTCACGATCACCAACCTCGGCGGCATCGGCGGCACGGCGTTCACGCCGATCATCAACTGGCCCGAGGTGGCCATCCTCGGCCTGTCGCGCAGCCGCTTGACGGCGGTGCCGGACAGGGACGGCTCGGTCAAGGCGCGCCTGCTGATGCCACTGTCCCTGTCGTACGATCACCGCGTCATCGACGGAGCCGACGCCGCCCGCTTCACGCGGCAACTGGCCGACCTGCTAGAAAACCCGCTGACGATGTTGTTGCACGCGTGACCCGCAGGCGAGCCGGGAGCGTCAGCCCCCTGATCTTCTCTCCGGATGAAGACAGTCATGGGGCTGACGCCCCACGCTCGCCAGGACAGAGAATCCACCATGAGCGAAACCATCGAAACACAAGTCCTCGTTCTGGGCGGCGGCCCGGGAGGCTACGCGGCGGCGTTCCACGCCGCTGACAAGGGCCTGTCCGTCGTCCTCGTCAACGAGACGGAGCGGCCCGGCGGCACCTGCCTGCACGTCGGCTGCATCCCGTCCAAGACGTTGCTGCACACCGCCAAGCTGATCCACGAGGCCCGCGACCTGAGCCACTTCGGCGTCACCTACCCCGAGCCGAAAATCGACATCAACGGTGTTCGCGGCTCCTGGCAGAAGGTCGTCGATACGCTGTCGAAGAACCTGCTGGCGATGTGCAAGGGCCGCAAGGTGGACTACGTCAACGCGCGTGGCACCTTTGTCGATGCCAACACCATCGAGGCGGGCGGCAAGCGGTACCGGTTCCAGCAGTGCATCATCGCCACCGGGTCGAGCCCCTCGCGGCCGAAGGCGATCGACATTCCGGACAATCCGCGCGTCATGGACTCGACGGGAGCCCTGGCCCTGACCGACCTGCCGGCGAAGCTGCTGGTCGTCGGTGGCGGCTACATCGGCCTGGAAATGGGCTTCGTCTACGCGGCACTCGGCAGCAAGGTAACCGTCGTCGAGTTCACCGACGGCCTGCTGCCCGGCTGCGATCGCGATCTGGTCCGACCTCTGCACGACCGGCTCAAGAACGTCTTCGACCGGATCTTGCTCAAGACAAAGGTGGCCGGCCTGACGGCGGCCAAGAACGCCATCAAGGCGAAGCTCGAGGGCGAAGAGGTCGGCAAAGGTGAGGAGACGTTCGACCGCGTGCTGATCGCCGTTGGCCGGTATCCCAACTCGGCGAACCTGGGCCTGGATAAGATCGGCGTCCAGGTCGATGACAAGGGCTTCATTCCCGTCGATAAACAGCGGCGGACGAACGTGCCGCACATCTTCGCCATTGGCGACGTGGCCGGGCAGCCGATGCTGGCTCACAAGGCGACGTTCGAGGGCAAGATCGCCGTCGAGGTCATTCTCGGCGAACCGGCCGAGTACGACGTGCGGGCGGTGCCGGCCGTCGTATTCACTGACCCGGAGATCGCCTGGTGTGGCCTGACCGAGACGGAGGCGGCCCAGCAGAACCGCGAGGTCAAGCGCGTCCGCTTCCCGTGGGCGGCCTCCGGTCGGGCGATGTCCCTGCACCGGACCGAGGGGCTGACGAAGATGATTGTCGATCCGGCGACGGAGCGCGTTCTCGGGGTGGGCATCGTCGGCACCGGCGCGGGCGAGTTGATCGCCGAGGCGATGCTGGCCATCGAGATGGGGGCGTCGGCTCGCGATGTGGCGATGACGATGCATGCCCATCCGACGCTGTCCGAGACGGTGGGCGAGGTGGCCGAACTGGTCTTCGGGCCCTCGACGCACCTGGCGCGGAAGTAGAGTCGAAAGGGACAGGACGGCCCGAACGGGCCGTCCTGTGGGGGAACCGCGGATCGTGATCGGGATCAACCGGGCGGCACAAGGCTCGGTCCCTGAGGAGCCGTTCCGATCGGAGCGGGGCTACCGATCGGCCCGACGGGGAGCGGCTGGTAGCTCTTGTACACCGGCGGTTCCGCCATCGTCGGCGGCGGAGCGGTCTGGAGGTTCGGGAAGACCTTCGGCTCGGCCGTGACCGGGCCAGTCTGAATCGGCGTCAACCGCGAGGACGGCGTCGTGGCGATCCCGGTGACCGGCGGCGAGCTGAACGGCAGCGCGCTACCGCTGCCGGGACTGCTCACGTTCGGCCCCGTGGCCAGCGGCGGCTCGTTCTTGCTGGACGCACCCGGCGTCAACGGAGAGGGGCTCTCCTCCTGACCGGAGCGGTAGCCGCCGATGTAGTAGCCCAGCAGCGTACCGCGAGCCTGGAGACGAACGCGCATCGAGGCATCGTTGTCGCGGGCGTACTCCAGGGCCTGGCCGATACCGGACTGAACCGGCCGGACTCGACCCAGGGTGTAGGCCGCCTCGGCTCGAACCGACGGTTTCTTGTCGTTGAACAGGGCCTCCATCAGCGGCCCGATCATCTCGGGATGAGCCGTCGCGTCCATTCCACGCAACTCCTCAATCGCCGCGAGCCGTTTGTTTTCGTCGCCGTCCTCCTTCAGCTGCTTGATCAGGTTCGTCACCTGTTGGGCAGGCGGGAGCGACGGCGTCGCGGGCGTCCGTTTCCAGAACAGCTGGGCCTGAGCCGCCGACGGGGCGAGCAGTCCGGCCAGCATTAGCCCAATCCATAGCTTCTTTCGATTCATGGTTCCTCCCTGCCCGGTGGGCCAACCTTGAGGAGTTGCGATCCGACACAGTTGCGTCTCTACCTTCCTGGATCGACCCGCACCGCTCCGCCGTTCGCACGGTCTGCTCGATTCCGTTTGCTCCGAACCGAGTCGGGCCACTACGGCCATTACAACCCGCCCCGCCCCTCCCCAAAGGCTCTCCTTGCTCCGACGGCGGCCATGCGATACCATGTTTCAGGTTGTCTTGAACGAGCTAAAACCGCTGAAAGGAGACGAGCCGATGCCGACGGAGACGCTGCAAGCGGTCGAGCAGGAGTTCGTCGATCTGTGGCGGCGGATGAGTACGTTGTGGGGCATCAGCCCGACAATGGCCGAGATTCATGGGCTGCTGTTCATCACCGGGGCCGCCCTGACGATGGACGACATCATGGTCCGACTGAAGATTTCACGCGGCAACGTGAGCATGAACCTGAGCAAACTGGTCGAATGGGGCCTGGTTCGTCGGGTGCATCAACGGGGCGACCGGCGCGACTACTACGAATCCCTGCACGCGACCTGGGACATGTTCGTGCTGGTCGCCGAGCAGCGGAAGCGTCGGGAGATCGATCCGATTCTGAACACCTTGCAACAGTGCCAGGAGCGACTGTCGCCGGAACAACTCGGCGACGCGGCCGACGAACCCGCCACGACCGATCGGCGACGACGCATCGGCGAACTGCTCGCGCTGCTCTCGCTGATGGACACCCTGGCCACGCGCTTCTTCGAGACACACCGGACCCTGAAGGAGGCACTGACGAAACTGAACGAGGACTCCACGCGATGAGTTGGGATTGCGAAGCGGTCAGCGGCGCAGGTAGATACCAGGAGGCATTCAATCCGATCGGGAGGAAATCATGAGTACACCCACGACCACGGAAGATCCGTTCCGCCTCGGCTGGCGCTTCGTGCGCGCGGTGGACTCAGACGGCCAGGAGACCACGCAGAAGGTGCCGTTGACCGAGCATGATCTGCTCTTTCCGCAGGAGGAGGACTTCGTCGTGCAGCGCGATCCCCACATTCGCGACACGCTCTACCTGCGTGAAGCGTTACGCGTCGCGCTGCGTCATCGGCCGACGGTTCATGTCTTCGCCGACCACCGGATCGACTTCAACCTGAGTGGTGTCGCGCCGCTCGGCCCGGATGTCGCGGTGATCGACGAGATCGGCGAATGGGACGGAACGCAGGGCACGCTCCATCTGTCGGAACGCGGTCGGCCGTTGTTCGTCGCCGAGGTCACCTCGCCCGACACGCGCCGCAACGATCTGAACCTCAAGCGGGGTTTCTACGAACGAGCCGGTGTGCCGCTGTATGTGATCATCGATCGTCACGCGGGTGAATCGGGCAACGCGGTCGCCTTGCTGGTCCTGCGGTTGAACGATCCGGGCTACCACGCGGTGGCTCCGGACGAGCAGGGCCGGGTTCGTCTGCCGCAGTTTGGGATCAGCCTGGCCATCGAGGATCATGCCGTCTGGGTCTACCTGCGCGACGGCCGACGGATCGAGGAAGCACCCGAGTTGTACGACATGATCGAGGAGATGGAACGTCAGGTTGCGTCGGCCCGGCAGGCACTGGAACAGGCGAACGAGGCGGCCTCGGCCCAGCGTGAGCAGATGGAAACGCTGATGGAGCAGGAGATCGACCTGCGTCAGCGCGAGGCCGCGTCTCGACGTGAGGCGGAAACGCGAGCGGAACAGGCGGAGTCGCGTGCGGATCAGGCGGAGATGCGATTCCAGGAGGAAGCAGCGGCACGTCGGCAACTGGAGCAACGACTCCGCGAGATGGAGGAGCAACTCCGTCAGAAAGGAGCGTGACGCTCATCCGACGCCGGCCAGATCGAGCGTCTGGCCGTAACGATCGATCACCAGGCGGCGCAGGCCAGCCAGGTCCGGCGCGGCCAGACCCGGATCTTCGAGCAACAGGGCGAAGGCGTCGCGGCGTGCCATCGTGAGCAGTTCGGCGTCGCGCGGCAGGATCGCCCGAGTTAACTCGCTGTCGCCGTGCTGACGGGTGCCGAACAGTTCGCCGGTGCCGCGCAACTGGGCATCGATCTCGGCCAGGTCGAAACCATCGTTCGTGCGGACGAAGGCCCGCAACCGCTCCTGGCCGTCCTCGGTTGGCGGATTGCCGAACAGGTAGCAGACGCCAGCGACGGGGCCACGACTCACCCGACCGCGAAGTTGGTGCAACTGCGACAGACCGAAACGCTCGGCATTCTCGATGAGCATCTGCGTGGCGGACGGCACATCGACCCCCACCTCGACGACCGTGGTGCAGACGAGCAGGTCGAGCTGCTGTGTGCGGAACCGGTCCATGACCTCGGCCTTCGATTCCTCGTCCATCCGGCCGTGGAGCAGACCGATTCGATACGCCTGGAACGGGCCGGCCGACAGTTCCTGGAAACGCTGCGTCGCTGCCGGGACGGCCAGCGTGTCGGACTCCTCGACAAGCGGACAGACGACGTACGCCTGTCGGCCCTCGTCGAGGCCCTGACGGATCTGAGCGTAGACATCCGCTCGCTGCTCTGGTTGCATCCAGCGCGTACGAACCGGCTTGCGGCCCGGCGGCAACTGCTGAATGGTCGAGGTGTCGAGGTCGCCAAAGACGGTCAGGGCCATCGTTCGCGGAATCGGCGTCGCGGTCATGACCAGGTAGTGCGGATCGATGCCGAGTTGGCGGATCTTCGCACGCTGATGGACGCCGAACTTGTGCTGCTCGTCGATCACGACGACGCCGAGACGGGCGAACTCGACACCCTCCTGCACCAGCGCCTGCGTGCCGATGACCAGATCCACGTCGCCGGCCTTCAGAGCGGCGAGGGCCTCTTGCCGTTCGCGTGGCGACAGGCTGCCGGTCAGCAGCAGTCGGCGGACGCGACTTTTCTCCAGGTAGCGTTCCAGCGTGCGAAAGTGCTGCCGGGCGAGGACTTCCGTCGGGGCCATCAGCGCGGCCTGGTGCTTGTTGGCGACCGCGACGAGCAGGGCGTAGACGGCGATGGCCGTCTTGCCGGCCCCGACGTCGGCCTGGACGAGACGCTGCATCGGCCGATCGCTGTTCAGGTCGCGGCGGACGTCGGCCATCACGGCGTTCTGATCGTCGGTCGGCTCGAACGGCAGCAGTCGGCGGATGGCGGCATCGATCTGTCGGGTCGTCGCCAGGACCGGGGCCCGCTGCCGATCGCGCATCTCGCGGCGACGCAGACCGAGGGCCAGTTGCAGGACGAGCAGTTCCTCGTAGATGAAGCGTCGCTGGCCGAGTTGAGCGGCGGCGACGTTCGCGGGGAAATGGATGTCCCACAGCGCGCGAGCGGCATCGGGCCAGTTGTGCTCCTGACGCAGCCGGGCCGGAAGTGGCTCGGGCATCAGGTTGGCGTACAGTTCCAGAGCCCGGCGGAGAACGGGACGAAGTTGTTCCAGCCGCAGATCTTCCGTCAGCGGGTAGATCGGCACGACGGTCGCCGTCTCGTCGGTGCTGGCGGCCTGCCCGTCCAGTTCACGGACGCGCGGACTGGTCATCTGCCAGTGATCGCGATACCACTTCGGCTTGCCGGAGAAGGCCACGCGCTGACCGTAGCGAAAGCGACGGGCCATGCCGGTCTGGTTGAACCAGACGCCTTCGAGGCTTCCCTCGCTGCCATCATTGACAACGACGCTGACCACGGCCCGGCCGTCGTTGAGCTGACGGACCTCGATTTCGATGACCTCGGCCTCGACCGTTTGGAGGCTGCCGGCCGAGAGCTGGGCGATCCGTCGCCGGTCGCTCAAATCCTGATAGTCCCGCGGAAAGTGATCGAGCAGATCCGCGACGGTTCGCAGCCCAAGCCGGGCGAGCAGGTCGGCCCGCGCCGACGACAGCCCCGGCAACGACGACAGCGGATCATCGAGTCGGCGAGGGATACCGGCCACGAGCATCCTCCGGAACGATGAACGGAAACCGATGGGTTCGACGGTTCGCCCTGATCTTCAATTTTATTCATCGTTCATCGTTCATCGTTCATCGTTCAGTTTAGCGTGAGACGGAGATGGTCTGTCCGCTGGCGTGCTGGAAGGCCGGTGTGGTGAGCGAGAAGACCAGCTCGGCGATGTCTTCCGGGGCCAGGGTCTGGTCGATCGGGAAATCCTTGAACAGTCCGCGCAACAGGCGCGTCTCGACGGCTCCAAGAGCGAGGGCGAAGGCGCGGATGTGGAAGGGCCGACCCTCGTTCGCGGTGACACGGGTGAACTGGTTGACCCACGCCTTGCACGCGCCGTAGACGCCGAGGCCCGGGAACGGGTCAATGGACGACTGCGACGACAGGTTGATGATCGTGCCGCCGCCCTGCTGGCGCATCGTCGGCCAGACGGCCCGGGTCGTCAGGAAGGTCGCCTCGCAATTCACCGCCCACATCTGCCGGAGATCGCTCTCGGTCAGTTGCTCGATCGCTCCCAGGGCGACGTGACCGGCATTGTTGACCAGGACATCGACACGGCCATAGCGTTCCAGCGTCGCCTCGATCAGGGCCGGCCCCGAGTCGGGATCGAGCAGATCGAACTGCATGACGAGGACGTCCGGTGCGACCTTCTCCAGTTCGTCATGGACGGCAGTCAGACTGGTGGCATCTCGACCGCACAGGGCCAGGCGGTAGCCCTGGCTGGCGAACCGGCGTGTGATGGCCAGGCCGATGCCGGCGTTCCCGCCGGTGACGACCGCGACCGGGGCGGTGGCTGTTTCGCTCATGCTGGCGACCTCCTTCCGCGTGGACTTACCGGACGTCCACGGCTATCAATAGTCTTGCCTACCTGGACTGCTCGAAGGACCCCGAGGCCAGTGGCATGATCGGCCTGACCCGCGAAATCCGATTCTCGCTCGAGGCGACGACTTCGGTTGATCGGCCGGAGTCGGCCAATACCT
The DNA here is from genome assembly GCA_964471755.1 of uncultured Alcaligenaceae bacterium. GTDB lineage: Bacteria > Planctomycetota > Planctomycetia > Gemmatales > Gemmataceae > CAYYJM01. The sequence goes on along the minus strand of CAYYJM010000109.1, from coordinate 8,483 downwards.
GGGCCGGCTGGCCGACCGCGCTTCGCCTGGCTCCCTACCTGCGGCTCCAGGTGACCATCATCGGCAAACCGGACGCGAACACTGGCTATCTGTGCGACATCAAGATTCTCGATGACCTCTTGCGAACGGCAGCCCTTCGCGCGGCCCAGCGAATCGGCCTGGCCGGGGTCACGCCGGAGAGCTTTTTGCTCGCCCTGTGGAAACTGCTGCACGACAGTCGCCCTGCGGGAGCCACCCTGACCGAACTCCGGTTGCTGCCAACGCCCTATCAGTCCTTCGCCATTTGCCGTGCGAGTCTTGCGATGATCTACCAGACCGAGCAGTTTGAATTCTCGGCCGCACACCGACTCCACTGTCCGGAGCTGGGCAACGCGGAGAATCAGGCCATCTTTGGTAAGTGTAACAACCCGCACGGCCACGGACATAACTACGTTGTCGATGTGGTGGTCGCCGGCTCGATCGATCCAGCGACGGGCCTGCTCCTGCCGCGCCATCACCTCGCCGAGGTGGTCAAGCGGCAGGTACTGGACCGCTTCGATCACAAGCACCTGAACGAGGACACCGAGGAGTTTCGCAGCCTGAACCCCACGGTGGAGAACATTGCCCGGGTCATCTTCGCGTTGCTCGTCGATCACGTCACGCCGGCTCGACTGGAGCGCGTGCGCGTCTACGAGACGCCCAAGACCTGGGCTGATTATCGCGGTTGAATGTCGATGGGATTCGGAGCGATTCTTCGCCGACTGGACCGAGGGACACCTTGGGAATGTCGCTCCGGCTCTGAGGAGAGATCCGGAGAGGAGTGCCGAAGGTGGGACTCGAACCCACACACCCGTCAGGATACGGCATTTTGAGTGCCGCGCGTCTGCCATTCCGCCACTTCGGCTGATGCGATCAGTCTAGCCGATCCGGCGACGCTGTCAACGCCATGCCGGCCGATACTGGAACGACACACCGGAACACCACCCGGTTCGCAGGCCGACCGATTGCTCTGGGCGGTGGCCCGACTGGCGCGGTACGATGCATGTCCACCTTCGCCCCTGGGAATGGAGTCCCCCGCATGCGAATCTCCGGCCTGGCCCTCCTGCTCTTGATCCCCTCTCCCGGCGGGCTCCTGGCCCAGACGCCGCCGGCTCCGGTCGCTGACGTACTGCAACGCCATTGTCTCGGCTGCCATCAGGGCGCGAAGGCACGCGGCGATCTACGGCTCGACACGCTGCCGGCCGACTTCGCTGGTGCCGCCACGACCTGGGGCAAGGTCTTCGATCGCGTCTCGGATGGCACCATGCCGCCGCGCGGAAAGGCCCGGCCGACCGAGGCCGACGTTCAGACGCTCACCCGCTGGATCGGCGACGGCCTGGTGCAGACCGAGGCAGCACGGATCGCCACCGAAGGGCGGACACCTCTACGCCGGCTCAACCGCGTCGAGTACGCGAACACCCTCCGCGACCTTCTCGGCATCCAGCTCGATCTGTCGAACCAACTGCCCGAGGACGCCTCCGTCGGCGGCTTCGATAACGTCGCCGCGGCGCTGCAACTGTCGCCGGCCCACCTGGAACGCTACCTGGAGGGAGCCGACCTGGCCCTCGACGCCGCCCTGACACTGCCGCCGATGCCGAAGCCGGAGAAGAAGATCATCCGACCGAAAACGGCCGACGCCCTGCGTCTGCCCTCCGATCGCTTCCCGATCGCCGGCATCAGCCAGGGCGAGAACCTGATCCTCTACCGCAACACGATCGGCAAGGAACTGTTCGCCTTCCGCACCAACGCGGCCGGCTTCTATCGCTTCCGCATCCCCCTCTTCGGCCATCATCTCGACGACAAACCCTACGCCGTCGCCGTCTCGACCGGGATCACGTCCGGCGGGGCCCGGTTCGACGTGGTGGACTACTTCGACCTGCAACCGGGCGTGTCGCGCGTCGTCGAATTCGAGAAGTACATGCCGCGCGGTGGTGCGCTCCGGCTCGAAGGCCACGGATTCGCGTATCGGCTGGACCTCACCGATCCGAAGAGCTACCCCGGCCCGGGCTGGGGCTTTGGCCCGATCGAGATCGAGGGGCCGTTGATGAAGGACTGGCCGCCGGCGAGCCGGTCGCGTCTGCTGGGCAAGGTCGATCCGGTCCGCGGCACCCTGGCTGATGCCGAGATCATCCTGACGCGCTTCCTGCCGCGAGCCTTTCGCCGACCGACGTCCACTGCGGAGGTCGCTCCGTTCCTCAAGATCGTCAAGGACAGCCTCGCTCAGGGCCAGAAATTCGAGCCGGCTCTGCACGCCGCCCTGCGTGGCGTCCTCTGCGCGCCGGACTTCCTCTTCCTGCGCGAGAAACCCGGCCCGCTCGACGACCACGCCCTGGCGTGTCGGCTGTCGTATTTCCTGTGGAGTTCGATGCCCGATCACACCCTGACCGATCTCGCCCGGACCGGCCGACTGCGGGATCCGCAGATCCTCCACGAACAGGTCGAGCGAATGCTCACCGATCCGAAGGCGCAGCGGTTCACCGAGAACTTCGCCGGCCAGTGGCTCTCCCTGCGCGACATCGAGTTCACGACACCGGATCGTCAGCTCTACCCGGAGTTCGACGAGCGCTTGCAGGACGCGATGCTGGACGAGACGCAGCTCTACTTCGAGGAGATGCTCAAGCAGAATCGGCCCGTGTCGGAGTTCATCGTCTCGAACTGGACGATGCTCAACGGCACGCTGGCGGCCCACTACGGCATCCCCGGCGTAAAGGGGCAGGCGTTCCGCAAGGTGACGCTGCCGCCGGGGAGCGTGCGCGGCGGCTTGCTGACCCAGGCGGCCATTCTCAAGGTCACCGCCAACGGCACCGCCACGTCGCCGGTGCAGCGCGGAGTCTGGGTGCTGGATCGCATCCTCGGCCAGCCGGTGCCGCCGCCGCCCGCCTCGGTGTCGGCCGTCGAGCCGGACATCCGCGGCGCGACGACGATCCGCGAGCAGCTCGCGAAGCATCGCAATCAGGAACTCTGTGCCGTCTGTCATCGTCGGATCGACCCGCCCGGTTTCGCCCTGGAAGCGTTCGACCCGATCGGCGGCCACCGGGACCGCTACCGCAGCACCCCCGCTCGCGGTCAGCGCGTCACGAGCAAGGTCAAGGTCGCCGTCCAGAAACACCACACGATCACCGAGGTGCCACTGGGCCTGCCGGTCGAGCAGGGCGACGTGACGCCCGACGGCCAACGCTTCAAGGACATCGTCGAGTACCGGCGTCTGCTGCTGCGCGAGAAGGAAACCATCGTCCGCAACCTGGCGATTCGACTGACGACCTACGCCACCGGAGCGCTGCCGGGCCGGGCTGGCCGGCCGGCCATCGATGCCATCGTCGCGGAGTCGAGCAAGCACGGCGACGGCTTTCGCGATCTGATCCACGCCGTCGTTCAGAGTCCCCTGTTCCTGCGAAAGTGAGTGATGCCATGACGACTCTGCCGCACCGTCGCCGATTCCTGCGTGGGGCTGGCGTGGCCCTGGCACTGCCCTGGCTGGAGGCGCTCGCGCCGCGTGCCTCGGCGCTGGCCGCTCCGCAAGGGCCGCCGCGTCGGCTCGTGGTGATCGCCAGCGTCCTGGGCATGCACGCGCCGCTGTTCTTCCCGCAGAAGACAGGCCGTGACTTCGCCCTGCCGCCGTTGCTGGAACCGCTCACCGGCCTCCGCAGTGACTGGACGGTCTTCTCCGGCCTGTCTCATCCGGACGTGGACGGCGGCCACAGCTCGGAGAACTGTTTACTGACAGCCGCTCCGCACCCGGCCCGGCCGACGTTCAAGAATTCGATCTCGCTCGATCAGTTTCTGCTGGAAAAGCTCGCGCCGCCGACCCGCACGCCGTGCCTGAATCTCTCGACGCTCGGTGGCAGTCCTCTGTCCTGGTCGCGGCGCGGCGTCAATCTACCGGCCGACGAACGCCCCTCGCGCGTCTTCGCCCGGCTGTTCCTCGACGGGAGCCGGGCTGAGATCGCCGAGCAGCAGCGCAAGCTCGCCACCGGCAAAAGCGTCCTGGACGCGGTTCAGGCCCAGGCAAAGGCCCTGGAACGCTCGCTGCCCGGGAAGGACCGCGAGAAGCTGGACGAGTACCTGAGTGCCGTCCGCGAGGTCGAGCAGCGTCTGCATCAGGCGGACGCCTGGTCGCGCAAGCCGAAGCCGAAGGTCGCCGTCAAGCCGCCGATGGACATCGTCAACCCGGCCGACGCTTTTGGCCGGACCCGTCTCTTGCTCGACGTGGCCCACCTCGCCCTGGAGACGGACTCGACGCGTGTCATCTGCGTGGCGATCCGCGGCAGTGGCTACGTCCTGCCCATTTCGGGAGTGACGGCCGACTGGCACAACCTGACGCATCACGGCCAGGATGCGGCGAAGATCGAGCAACTCCGCCGGATCGAGCAGGCCCAGATGAAGGAACTGGCGACCTTCCTGACGAAGCTGAAGGGCAGCGCCGAGGCTGGCGGCTCACTGCTCGACCGGACGGCGGTCCTCTTCGGCAGCAATCTCGGCAACGCGTCGAGTCACGACACGCACAATCTGCCGATCCTCCTGGCCGGTGGTGGCTTCAAGCATGGCCAGCACCTGGCGTTCGATCGCAAGAACAACGAGGCGCTGCCGAAGCTGTTCGTGTCGCTGATGCAGCGGTTCGGCGTGGAGGTCGATTCGTTCGCCGGGACGACAGGGACGTTGACGGGGCTGGAGCTTTCCGCAGGATAGCTGCGTGCGCGGCTCTGAAAGACTGAAAACCCCAAGGAACACCAATGAAACCTTCCACCGTCTCCCGTCTCGCCCTGATCGTCACTCTGATCAGTGCGAGTCCTCTTCTCGCCCGCCCGGCCGACAAGGCCGACTGGGTCCGCATCACGGAGGATGAGCGGGCCATCAAGATCGCGACGGACCAGCTTGAAGCGGTCATCCCGAAGAAGAACCCCAAGCACTGGATGACCGGAATCGAGAAGGGATCGTTCCTCGACAAGAAGACCGGCTTCCGCGAGGTCGGCGACGGCCTGATGGTCATCGACTGGCTCATGGAGCCCGGCAGCGATGCGGACTGGAGTGACAAGGTCATCGCACCGGACGGCAACGGCGTCGGCCGATATGTCTGGTACGAGAACGAGACGGACCCGGCCCGGAAGAACTACGCCCTCATTGCTCACGGTAGCAGCCATCGCAAACGCATGATCGAGGGCCCGCAGCTCTGCCATCGCATGAAGCCGGTCCAGCCCGAGGTCATCCGCGGCAAGGACTACGTCGCGGTCAAGACCACCTACCAGTTCGAGTACGCCGCTCCCGGCCGGAAGGCCGGCTCGAAGTGGACCCAGCTGGTCGTCTTTCCGAAGGGCGAACGGTTCTTCGTGCTGATGGACCGGATCGACAGCGTCAACGATGCCGACGAGATGTTCCTGCGCAACGACACGCCAGGCTGCATCCGTCACGAGAAGGGCGACACGTTCAGCGAGGTCTACCTGAGTTACCTGAGCGGACCGAAGGGCGTTCGCATCCCGTCGAGCGAGTTCTTCACGCCGTTCCCGCCGGACCTGAAGTTCGGCTACCGGCGCGACACGCACCGGACGCCGGAACACTTCATCCGGGCGTATCACCTGCGCGACAAGGCCACCGGCAAGGACGGTCCCTGGCTCGCCGGCCTGACGCTGGAGCCATCGGTGGTCTATGAGGCGTGGTGCAGCCAGCGATCCGGCATCATCGTCATGATCGAGGAAGTTCACGGCAAGCCGATCAAGGCTGGCGGCTCGTTCAGTGCCGCCCACATCGTCGGCTACTTCGACACGATCGAGGAGATGCACAAGGTCTACGAGCGCTACAAGGGCCACACGGCGCTGACGGTCGATCCGTCGGGCTGGAAGCTGGGGAAGTAGGCCACGGCGCTTGCTTTCGCCTTGCGTCGAGTCGGTGTCCCTTCGATACTGCCCGGAGACGAGAATCCGAGTACCGACGGGACCGATGACCATGACGCACCACCACAGTCGCCGTGAGGCCTTGCGGTTCGGCCTGGGAATCGCAGGCAGTCTGCCCCTCCCAAGCCTCCTTCGCCTTCGCGCCGCCGAGCCGACGGCCACCACGACCGACACGGCCGTCCTCTTCATCCAGCTCGGCGGTGGGGCCAGCCATCACGAGACGTTCGATCCGAAGCCGGACGCCCCGGCCGAGGTCCGCGGGCCCTTCGGTACGGTCGCCACGAGCGTGCCCGGCGTACGCTTCAGCGACACGATGCCACGCCTGGCCGGTCTCATGGACCACCTGGCCATCGTGCGCTCGGTCGGCCATCGCGAGGCGAGCCACATCGCCCTGCACGTCGTCGAATCGGGCTACTTCCTGAAGAACGCCGGCAACGCTCGGGCTGGCGAGATGCCCGCCGTCGGTTCCGTCGTCGCGAAGGTTCGGGGAAGTGACGGCCTGCCGGCATTCGTCAGCCTGCCCCGACCGCAGGCGTACAGCGGCCCGGCCTATCTCGGCGGCCGATGCCGGTTCTTCGCCGTCGATGGCGATCCGGCCGCGGACAACTTCCGCATCACGAACCTGGCCCTGGCTCGGGGCCTGACCGACGAGATCCTGAGCGATCGGCAAGCCCTGCTGCGCGACCTGGACGAAACACGTCGCATTGCTGACCTGGAGCGGAACGCCGAGAGCATGGACGGCTTCCAGCGTCAGGCCATCGAACTGATCACCGGCGAGCGAGCCCGCACGGCGTTCGACCTGACCCGTGAACCGGAACCGCTCCGCGAGCGTTACGGCCGAAACACCTTCGGCCAGCGTCTGCTTCTCGGTCGGCGTCTGGTCGAGGCCGGCGTGCCGTTCGTCTGCGTGCGCACGTTCGACTGGGACGACCATCAGGATCTCGCGAATCGGATGCGCGGCCGGTGTCCCGACTTCGATCGCGGCCTGGCCACCCTGATCGAAGACCTGCGCGACCGGGGTCTGAGTCGCAAGGTGCTGGTCGTCGTCATGGGCGAGTTCGGCCGGTCGCCAAAGGTCAACGGCATGGGCGGCCGGGATCACTGGCCGGGCGTCTAGAGCGTCCTGCTTGCCGGCGGCGCGTACCGCATGGGCCAGGTGATCGGCGCATCGGACAGTCACGGAGCGAGGGTCACGCACGCGCCGTATCTGCCGCAGAATCTCCTGGGCATGGTTTATCGCCATCTCGACATCGACCCGGCGCTGACCTTCCCCGACCACACCGGCCGGCCGCGCTACGTCCTTGAGGAACGCGAGCCGATCACCGAGCTGATCTGACCTGCCGTGTGTTCTACGAGGCCGTCCCTGGCGGGCCGACGTCGAGATCGCCGGCATCGCGGCAGGGACCAACCTGGCGTCCCGCTTCAAACCGACCGCTTCAGGTGTGTGGACGTGGCAGTTCGACGGAGTCCTCCCGGCTGGCAAACGGACCGTGTCGGCGACGGATCGGCAGGGGAACATCACCACGATCGAGCGGAGCATCTTCGACGGGGCGAGCGTTTGGTAGTCTCCCTTTATCGGATAGGGGTAGGGAGAGTCGCTCTTCCTTTCTCCCTTGCATGGCGGGGCTTTCCGAGCAGGCACTCACCCGCCGAGCGGTTCCAGGTGCAACCCCGGTCCGAACCGCTGGCGCAGAGCTTCGATTTCCTCGGCCGAGCGATTCTCCAGAGACAGCACCAGGCGCTGGAGATGACGCAACTGCGGCGTCGCCACCAGGGCCTCGATCGCTCCGGGGCCGAGCGGATTGCCCGACAGGTTCAGATGGGTCAGAGCGGGCCAGCGGCCGGCACGCACGAACCGGACGATGCCCTCGGCCGTGATGCCGTTGTGGGCCAGGTTCAGATGCGCCAACTGCGGCGCGTAACTGGCCTGGGTCAGGGCCGGGATCACCTCGTCGGTCAGGGCGTTATCGCACAGATTCAGGCTAGCCAGCAGAGTCAGCGTGGCGGATCGCGCCAGGGCCTTGACGCCGGCGTTGCCGATCCGGTTGCCGGCCAGGTTGAGGTAGGTCAACCGGCGTAGATGCGGCGAGCCGGCCAGGGCCTCGGCACCGCTGGTGTGGATGTGGTTGCCCGATAGATTGAGGACCGTCAGCCGGGCCAGGTTCGGCGAGCGGGCCAGATGGTGCGCTCCCGCGTCGGTCAGGCGATTGGCGAACAGATGCAGCAGCGTCAGGCCGCGCACGCGCGGCGAGTGGGCCAGGGCGAGCATGCCGGCATCACCCAGCCGGTTGTTCATCAGGTAGAGGTGATGCAAGCCGTCCATGAGCGGAGCCCGGGCGAGTTCTGCCAGTCCGATGTCACCCAGTCCGGTGAAGCCGAGCGAGAATGAGGCGAGTTGCTTCAGGTGCGTCGGCTGAGTCAGGACGATGGCTCCCTCGTCGCCGAGATCGTTGCTGTCCAGGTGGAGATGGGTCAACTGAGCCAGTCGCGGCGGTTCGAGCAGGACGCGGAGATGATCCGTTTTCAGTCGGCAGCCGCCCAGATCCATCTTGTGCAGCGCGTGCGCGACCGGGTCATCGA
>CAYYJM010000108.1:11801-19223 GCA_964471755.1 uncultured Alcaligenaceae bacterium | reverse complement strand
GCTCGGTGGATACCGAGGACTACATGACGGCCGACTGGTCGCACCTGCCGTACGATCTGCTCGCCCGGATCTCGACTCGTATCATCAACGAGGTGAACGGCGTCAACCGGGTCGTCTATGATATTTCCAGCAAGCCGCCGGCGACGATCGAGTGGGAGTGAGCCGCGATGCGTTTCGTCAAGATGCAGGGCCTGGGCAACGACTACGTCTATGTCGATTGCGTGCGTCAGGCGATGCCGCGTGACCCGGCCGAGCTGGCCCGGCGGATCAGCGACCGGCATTTCGGCGTCGGCTCCGATGGTCTGATCCTGATCGGTCCCTCGGAGCGAGCCGACGCCCGGATGCGGATGTTCAACGCCGACGGCAGTGAATCGGAGATGTGCGGCAACGGCATTCGCTGCGTCGCCAAGTTCGTCCACGATCACGGCATCGCTCGCAAACCGGCCCTGAGCATCGAGACGGGACGCGGTGTCCTCGAGCTGGAACTCTTCCTCCAGGCGGGCAAGGTGGAACGGGTCCGGGTGGACATGGGCGAGCCGATCGTAAAGGCCGAGGTCATCCCGACGGGCCTGCCTGGTAACCCGCCGCTGGACGCCTTCCTCGACGTGGCCGGGCACGCCTTTCAGGTCACCGGCGTGTCGATGGGCAATCCGCACTGCGTGATCTTCGTGGATGCCATCACGGACCATCTGGTCCACCAGATCGGCCCGCAGATCGAGACGCATCCACTGTTTCCGCGTCGAACGAACGTCGAGTTCGTCCGCGTTCAGTCGCCGACCGAGGTCGAGATGCGCGTCTGGGAGCGCGGCTCCGGCGAGACGCTGGCCTGCGGCACCGGAGCGTGTGCCGTCTGCGTCGCGGGAGTGCTGACCGATCGGACACGGCGGGAGGTGACCGTCCACCTTCGCGGCGGCGATCTGCGCCTGGAGTATCGCGAGTCCGACAACCACGTCTACATGACCGGACCAGCGGTCGAGGTCTTCACGGGCGAGTGGCTGGACTGACACCAAGGTGTCGGTCAGAGCCGCGCACGCAGCGAGCCGCCAGGCGAGCGGAGTAAGCGCACCGCAGCCCGGACGTGCAGGCTTTGGGGCGTCTACTCCGCCCTGGTGTGCAGGTCGTGGTGCGCTTACTCCGCTCGGCCTGCGGCCTCGCTGCGTGCGCGGCTCTGACGAACCTTTCTGACGATTTTTCCGTCTCCCGAAGCCGGTGTGATTCGTCTATTATGGGACGAACCTGCGTCGCGCTGCGCGCCGTCATGCCGGAGGTACTGTCGTGGTCGCCGCATCTTCTGTCGGCTCACTGCTCCTCTTGCTGATCCTGCCGGCCGTTCCCGTCGAGCCGGAGGGGAATCGGCCACGGCCCGTGTCGCCGGCCGACCAGACCACCCTGCGAAATGCGGGTCTGCCTGTCGATGGACCGACCCTGCTCCATTTTGTCGATCGGCGAGCCGATCCCGAGGCGGCACTCGGGGCGGTCGATGCTGCGGTCGCCCGGCTGGCGGGGAACGACCGAAGCCAGTACACGACGGCTCAGGTGGACCTGCTCGGCTGCGGGCCCGTCGCCCTGCCGGCCCTCCGGCGACTGGCCAACCGCCTGGAACAACCCGAGACGGCCGGACGCGCCCGGGTCTGCATCGACCTGATCGAGAGCCCCGCCGGCGGCAACCTCTGCCTGGCCGTGATCCGGGCTCTGGCCGCCCTCCGACCACCTGGTGTCGAGAGTACGCTCCTGGCCTATCTGCCCTTCGCTGAATCGGATGCGGCTTTCCGCGAAATCCAGCAACTCCTCGTCGGTCTCTGTCCCGCCCGCGGCCCGATCCCCGCCCCGTTCCGACAGGCCCTCGCCGACCCTGACCCGATCCGCCGACAGACCGCCGCCGAGATCCTGTGCAGCGCTCGCGGCGTCACCGCTCACGCCCTCGTTCGGCCCCTGCTCGCCGACCCGAAGCCGAGCGTCCGCCTGCGCGCGGCCCTCGTCCTGACCGAAAGCTACGACCCGGCCGCGATGCCGATCCTGATCGATCACCTGGCGACCGCTCCGCCGGCCGATCGCCAGCGCATCGAGGAAGTCCTCCTGCGCCTGGCCGGCGACTGGTCCTTCGAGTCGCCCGGTGCCGGCGACGCCGTCGCGGGGGAACTTCGTCGGGCTCTGTGGAAGAGTTGGTGGGACACCCTCAGCGCGGAACGCCTGGTCGGCCTGTTCCGCTCCGTGACGCACTCCGAGGCCGACTACCTCCGCTGGCGAGCCGTGCTTGCCCGACTCGACGCGGCCGAGGCCGACGTGCGCGAGAAGGCGGTGGCCGAACTGGTGGCCATCGGCCCGGCCGTGCTGCCGCTGGTTCGCCGGGTAGCCGCCGAGGGATCGCCGCGTGAACGTGCCCTGGCCGGCCAGGCCGTCACCGCCCTGGAACAGCAGCCCGGCGTGGTCACGCTTCCCGAGTGCGCGCCGCGTCTGCTCGCCCTGCGTCGGCCGGCCGCCACCGTTCAGGTCCTGCTCGACGTGCTGCCCTGGCTGGAGAATCCGCTCCTGGAACAGCAGGTGCGCGACGTGCTGCCCCTGGTCGCTCGCATCGATGACAGGCCGGCACCGATTCTGCACGAGCGGCTCGGCAGCAAGCTCGGCATCGTTCGCGGTGCCGCCGTGGCGACCCTGGCTCGCATCGGCTCGGCCGAGGATCTGGTCCGCGTTCGCGGTCTGCTCGCGGATGCCGATCCCCTCGTCCGCCTGCAAGCGGCCTTCGGACTGACACAACGTGGTCAGCGGGATGCCGTCCCGGTGCTGATCGGGCTCTTGCCGAGTCTGCCCCTGGAGAAGGCCGGCGAGATCGAGGATCTACTCATCGACCTCGCGGCCGATCGGCCACCCGGCGTCGGCCTGGGCACCAACGCCGAGGAGCGAATCCGCTGTCGGGATGCCTGGGTCGGCTGGTGGCAGACCAACGGCGACCGGATCCACCTCGAAGACGGTCAGTCGATCCGACTCCGACCGCGAACGCTGCTGCTCGTCGAAAGCTACGATCAGGTTCGGCGCTCGGGCCGCATCGTCGAGATGGACCGCGCCGGCCGAATCCTGCTCGACATCCAGGGGCTCTCCTATCCGATGTACGCCGAGCGTCTCAGTGGCGATCGACTCCTGGTCGCCGAGCAGGGCAACGGCAAGATCACCGAGCGCGATCTGCAAGGCCGAATCGTCAAGGAGTGGGCCGTGCCGAGCGCCTTCTACTGTCAGCGACTGCGGAACGGCCACACCTTCCTCGGCGGCCGGAATCAGCTCCAGGAGGTCGATCGCGATGGCAAGGTGATCTGGACCTACCCGTCGCCGTCCGAGACCATCCTGACCGCGACGCGCTTCCGGGACGGCAAGGTGACCCTGCTGACGTATCAGGGCACGCTGATCCGGCTCGACTCGTCGGGCAAGCCGCTGAAGACGCGACACGTGCCGATCACGACGCTCGGCGGCGTCAACGGAGCCGAGATCCTGCCCGGCGACCGCGTCCTGTGTGCCTCCAGCGGCACCAACCGCGTGGTCGAGTTCGACGAGAATGGCAAGATCGCCTGGGAGGCGAAGGTCCCGACACCGAGCAGCGTCAGCCGACTGCCGGGCGGCACGACGCTGGTGACCACGACCGGAAACACGCGCCTGGTGGAACTGGACCGGGGCGGGCGTGTCGTGCAAGAATGGAAGGACGTGCCCGTTCGCCCGATCCGTGCCCTGCTGCGTTGAGGCGACCGACCGAAGAGAACGACTCATGAGCGCCGCCGTTACCCTGCTGCTACTGCTGCCGACCGTGGTCGGTTCCGAGCCGGCCACGCTCACGGCCGAGCCGGACGAACTTCTCTTGCAGAAACTCGGCGTCGATCCCACGGCCGAGGCTCTGCTGACCTTCGCCCGTCTGCGGGTTACTCCGCCCACGCCGGCGGAGATTCGCTCGGCTCTCGAAAGCGTGCGTACTGGCGCGGCCAGCGATCGCGCCGTCGCCTGCGTTCGCCTCCTGGCCGCGGGACCGCTGGCGCTGCCCCACGTCCAGCGTGCCGCCCGCGAGTCCGAACACGACCCGGCCGCGAAGCCTCTTCGGGTTCTGAGCGAAGCCCTGGAGAGCCACGGCGGCGCGACCACGACGGCGGTCATCCGTCTGCTGGCGAAGAAGGCTCCGGAACAGGCTCCGGCGGCGCTGCTGGCGCTAATTCCGACGGCGGAGGACGAGGTCATCCTGGGCGAACTGCGTCTGGGACTGACCCAACTCGCGCGCGTAAATCCGGCCGCCGGCTCGGTCCTGCGCAAGGCCCTGGACGATCCGCTGGCTCTGCGTCGCGCCGTGGTCATCGAGGCCACGGCCGCCGCTCGACCCGGCGAGGCGGCCAGCAGCCTCAAGCCGTATCTGAACGACCGCGTGCCACTGGTTCAGCTGCGAGCCGCACTCGCCCTGGCAAGTTTCCAGGAGGAGGCCGTCGCCCGACTGATCAGCCTGGTCGGCGAGTTGCCGATCCCCCTGAGCAATGAGGCCGAGGAGTTTCTGCTCGGCCTGGCTCAGGATCAGGCCCCACGTCTGGTCCTCGGTGACAGCCTGGAGTCACGCGGCCTTGCCCGCGACGCCTGGCAGAAATGGTGGGACGCGACCACCGGCGAGGCTCTACTCGGCGAACTCCGCAAGCGTACCCTGCTGGAAGAAGATCGCGCGACGGCCGAGAAGCTGATCCAGAAGCTCGGAGCCGAGGAGTTCGAGGTCCGCGAGCAGGCGTCGGCCGATCTGAAGGCACTCGGCCCCCGGATGCGGTCCCTGCTGCGTGTTGCCACTCGCAGCGCGGATGCCGAGATCGCCCAGCGGGCCAGCACCCTGCTCGCCGGGATGGCCCGCGATAACGTCGTGCCGCTGCCCACCGCGGTGCCGCGTCTGCTTGCGCTGCGTCGGCCCGCTGGCTCTGCCGAGGCTCTGCTCGCCTTTCTCCCGTTCAACGAGGAGGCCGGCACGGTCGAGGACATCGTGTCGGCCCTGGCCCGGATCGCACGCCTGATGCCGGCCAGCCGCAAGGTGATCCTGGCCGCGCTGGACGATCCGGTGCCGCTGCGTCGTCAGGTGGCGGTCGAGGCTCTGGGCCGGGTGCCGGATCTCGACTCGCTCGAACCGCTGCGCCGCTGCCTCGACGACCGCGAGGTGAGCGTGCGACTGCGAGCGGCCCTGGCCCTGGTCCGACAGGGCGACCGGGCCGCCATCCCGGCCGCGCTCGGCCTCATCGGCCAGGTTTCCAGCCCGGAAGAGGAACGCCTGCTCGACGATTTTCTCTTCCGCCTGGCCGAGGGTCTTGGCCGGCCGGCGACCACCGAGGGGACCAGCGACGAGGCCCGTCGCGCGCGCCAGGTCGAATGGCAGAAGTGGTGGCAGACGAACGAGACGCGGGTCGCTCTGCCACGCTTCGACGAGGAGAACGCCCAGAGTGTGCCACGCACCTCCGGCCTGACCCTGGTTCTCTTCAACGCGACCGGCACCATCATCGCCTACGACGCCGAGTTGCGCGAACGCTGGCAGATTCGCGGCCTGAACACGCCCTTCGATGCCCAGATGCTGCCCGGCGAACGCGTCCTCGTCGCCGAGCATGACCTGTGCCGCGTGACGGAGCGAAACTTGCAGGGCGAGGTACTCTGGGAAAAGAAGGTGTCCGGCAACCCGATCCAGGTCGAGCGCCTCCCGTCGGGAAACACGTTCATCGTCTGTCGCAATCAGTTGCTCGAGGTGACCCGCACCGGACGCGAGGTCTTCACGATCGCCCGGCCGGCTGGCGATCTGTACACCGCCCGCAAGCTGCGTGACGGCAGCATCGCCTGTCTGTCGAACCAGGGCCGCTGCTTCCGGATGGACGCTCGGGGCCACGAAATCAGCGGTTTCCGGATCACCAACGGTCTGGCCCACCTGGGCAACGACCTGCTCCCCGGCGGAGGGGCATTGATTCCGATCTCGTGGCAGAACAAGATCACCGAGTATGATCGTGAAGGGAAGGTGGTCAAGCAGCACACCTTCACGACGCCGGTGTCGGCACAGCGGTTGCGAACGGGCGGGATGCTCCTGGTCAACCAGCAATGGCCGCCACGCCTGGTGGAACTGGACCGATCGGGCCAGATCGTCCGCGAGACGAACCTGGCCACCAACGCCTTGCGGGCGATCCGGCGGTAACCGTCGGCCCGAAGACCAGCCGTCTCGGCCTGGGAGGAGGAGGAATCATGCGTCGAAGCCGTATCCTGCTGGGGTGCCTGTTGCTGACCGTGCTGGCCTCCGCCCGGGAAGCCGAGACGGACGTGCGGACACTCCGGGACAACAAGCTGGCCGTGGAGTCGCCCGGCCTGATCGCCTTCTTCAAGGAACGCACGACGAACCTGGCCGACGAGGCCCGCATGAAGAAGCTCGTCGCCCAGCTCGGAGCCGACGACTTCGAGACGCGCGAGGGAGCCTCCCGGCAACTCGTCGCCCTGGGTAATCGCGTGAGCGAACTCCTCCAGGCCGCGAAGGGTTCGCCCGATCCGGAGGTCGCCCGGCGAGCCGAGGACTGCCTCAAGCAGATCAGTCAGGGCTCGACCGCCGCCGTCCTGGCCGCCGCGATCCGCCAACTGGGCCGTTCCGGCGATGCCGAGGCTGTCAGCGTCCTGCTCGCGTATCTGCCCACCGGCGAGAAGGAGAACGTCGGCGACGAGATCCGCTCCACGCTGGAGCATCTGGCCCTCCGCGACGGCAAACCCGCGCCGGCTCTGCTATCGGCACTGACCGACAAGGAGCCGCTCCGTCGGGCCGCTGCGGGTGCGGCCCTGGCACGGGCGAAGGCGACCGACGCTCTGCCGGCTGTCCGCAAGCTGCTCACCGACACGGACTCTCGGGTCAAGTTCCGCGTCGCGCTCAGTCTGACATCGATCCGCGAGAAGGAAGCGGTGCCGGTCCTCATCAGCCTGCTCGACGACCCGGCGACGCCCGGCACGGACCTGGCCCTGATCGAGGATCTGCTCTACCGCCTGGGAGAGGATAGCTCGCCGCTGGTCCAGGCGAACAACGACCCGGCCGCCCGCAAGCGCTTCCGCCTGGCCTGGGAGACCTGGTGGAAGGATCACGGCGACCGGCTCGACCCGGCCCGCCTGGAAGAGGCGACACGGATTCTCGGTTGCACCACCATCGTCCTCCTGGACGAGAACAAGGTGGTCGATCTCGACGCGAACAACAAGCCGCGCTTCACCCTGGAGAACGTCATCTTCCCGCTCGACGTGCAGTATCTGCCAGGCGACCGCATTCTTCTCGCCGAACACAACGCCCAAAAGGTGACCGAACGAAACAAGGAAGGCAAGGTCATCTGGGAGAAGGAGGCGGAGAGTCCCCTGGCGGCCCAGCGTCTGCCGAATGGCAACACCGTGATCGCCACCCGTCAGCAGGTGATCGAGGTCGAT
>CAYYJM010000108.1:0-11791 GCA_964471755.1 uncultured Alcaligenaceae bacterium | reverse complement strand
GTCGATCCGAAGGGCAAGGAGGTCTCGACGTACACCCGGCCGGGCGGCGAGCTGATCATGCGGATGTCCCGGCTGCGGAACGGCCAGACGGCCCTGGTGACGCAGCTCGGCGTGACGCGCTTCGTGCTGCTCGACAAGGCCATGAAGGAGATCCGCAGCTTCGGCGTGGACATCCGCACCTCGGGCGGTCGGATCGAGGTGCTGCCCAATGGCCATGTCCTGGTGCCGGAGAACGGCAACAACCGCGTTGTCGAGCATGACGCCAACGGTCGGGTCATCTGGGAGGTGCCGATCGATCAGCCGATCGCCGCCCTGCGTCTGCCCAATGGCAACACCCTGGTCACGTCCATGAACACCGACATCGGAGCCGTCGAGATTGACCGGACGGGCAAGACGGTCTGGCAGTTCAAGGCGACGACCCGCGTCACCCGCGCTCTGCGCCGTTGGGCCGCGACCCGGGATCACCCTTGCTGGCGCTTCGGGCTCCTGCTATATCGCCGCCGCCTCCGTTCCCGTCGGAGGGATCCTGCAAGCTCGGGAGGGCGGTCGATGCGTCAACTTCTCCTGGCCACACTCTTCACCATCCTGCCGGTCGGGATGGTCAGTGCGGCCGGTAAACCGTGGTACGAGGACGCTCCACTTCACGCGGTCCAGTTCGTCGATAAGAACGAGGGCTGGGCCGTCGGTGACGAGGGCGTCATCTGGCACACGATCGATGGCGGCAAGAACTGGGAGCGGCAGAACTCCGGCGTGGCCGCCTCGCTCCGGGCGATCCACTTCCTCAATCCCTACTCCGGCTGGGTCGTGGGCCGGATCGAACTGTCCGGCGGACGCACCGAGGGCGTCGTCCTCGTCACCAACGACGGCGGCGAAAAATGGCAGCGAGCCATGCACGGGACGCTGCCCGGCCTCAACGGCGTTCGCTTCGTCCGCGAACGGGAGGGCTACCTCTTCGGCGACGGCTCCGAGACGCATCCGTCCGGCGTCTTCCGCACGGCCGACGGCGGCCGAACCTGGCATCCGCTGCCGGGCTCGCGAACGACGACCTGGCGGGCCGGCTGGTTCACTCCGACCGGCGAGGCTGCCCTCGGCGGAGCCTGGAACCGCCTGGCCTCGGTCAAGAACGGTCGAGTGGTTCAGAGCGAGGTCGATTCGCTGGGCGGCCGAGCCGTCACCGGCGTCTACTTCCACGGCAAACAGGGCCTGGCAGTGGGGCAGGGCGGCCTGATCCTGCACAGCGACGGCAGCCTCGGCGCGACGTGGAGTTTCGTCGAACTCAAGGGCCTGGAAGCCGTCCGGCCGGTCTGGGATCTGCACGGCATCCACGGCCAGGGAGACCGGGTGTGGGCGGTCGGTCGGCCCGGCTCGGTTCTGCTGCACAGCCCCGACTTCGGCAAGACCTGGCAGGTCCAGCGTACCGGCCAGAACGTGCCGCTCAACGGCGTCTTCTTCCTCGACGAGAAGATCGGCTACGCGGTCGGCGAACTCGGCACGATTCTCACGACGCAGGACGGCGGAAAGACCTGGCGGCTCCAGCGCCGCGGTGGTCAGCGTGCCGCCGTCCTTTCCGTTCACGCCCGGCCGGAGCGCATTCCGCTCGACACCCTGGCGACCCTGGGCGGTCAGGAAGGCTACCTGAGCGTCGCCCTTCAGCTGGTCGCCCCCGACTCGAACAGTGCCGCCCTGGCCCGGTCCTGTCAGCCGTTCAAGGTGGCGGCCGGCGCTCGGACGGCCGGCGGTGCGGCCGGCGAGATGCTCTGGGCGTTCCCGATGCCGTCGCACCTGACGGGCACCTCGGCCGACGCCGTCGTCCAGGCCTGGAACCGCCTGCACGGCGACCGGGCCAACGATCACCTGCTCGGTCAGATGGTCCTCGCCCTGCGCATGTGGCGGCCGAACCTCGTCCTGGCCGATGGGCCGCACGAGGTGACCGGCCTCGCGCCCCTGGAGGAACGGCTGCTCAAGCTGCTCGAACAGGCCGTCACCCTGGCCGGCGACGAGCAGGCTTATCCGGAGCAACTCCGCGTCCTCAACCTCGAACCCTGGCGACCGGCCAAGGTCTACTCGCTCGCTCCCACCAGCGGCAAGAAGCAGGTCGTCCTCGACACGACCGAGTTCACGCCGTCTCTCGGCACCACGGCACGCGACCAGGCCGCCCTGGCCAGCACGGCCCTGCTCGGCGAGGAGGCTCGCTACCCGACGGCACGAGCCTATCGCCTGATCAGCGGGCCGGCCGACGGCGACACGCATCGGCACCTGATGCAGGGCATCGACCTGGCTCGCGGCGGCCTGGCTCGCCGGACTCTGGTGCCCACCACGACCGACACGGAGGCGTTGCAGAAGACCGTCCAGCAGCTGAACACGTTCCAGGCCCTGGTCGAAAATCCGAGCAGCGAATTGACCGATGCGAACCGCCTCATGGGACGGCTCGGTCCTCTGCTCGACAAGCTGCCCGGTGACCTGGCGGCCCGAACGGCGTGCCAACTCGGCGGCCAGCTCGTCCGGGCCGGGCAGTGGGCTCTGGCTCGCGAGGTCTATCAGCTCGTGGTCGAGCGTTACCCGGCTCATCCGCAGACCGTGGTCGCCTGCCGCTGGCTGATGCAGTATCACGCCAGCAGCGAAGCCCGACGCCGGCACGACCTGCGCCAGTTCATCCGCTACGGCGAGCAGGAAGCCGGCGTCGTGAACGGCACCGATACGACGATCAAGCAGGGCCAATCCGGGAAGGGCCTCGAGAAAGACCTGCCCGTCCCGAAGACCGAGATCATCCAGGCGGCCTACCAGGGCACGCTGACGGATCGCGACGGGGCTCGTCGCTGGTGCGAGGGGACGCTCGCCCTGGAGAAGCAGTTGGCCGTTCATGGTCCGTTGCACGCTCTCGACCCGGCCGTGCAGATGGCCCTGCTCAGTGTCAAGCGGCGACTCGGTGACATCGAAGGGGCTCGCAAGGGCTTCGCTCTGGTCGCGTCGCGCCAGCCGGACGGCCCCTGGAAGACGGCCGCCCAGGCGGAACTCTGGCTCCTGGATCGCACCGGCGAGTCGCCTCGACCGCAGCTGGCCAGCCGGCTGACCGAGCGCCGACCGATCCTCGACGGCAAGCTCGACGATCCCTGCTGGGAGGCGGCCCAGCCGGCGAAGCTCCGAACGGCCACCGGCGACGTGGCCGCCTATCCGACCGAGGTCCGCGTCGCTCATGACGCACAGCACCTCTACGTCGCTGTCAAGTGTACCCATCCCACCGGCAAGGCGATGGGACCGACCCTGCCACGACAGCACGATCAGGACCTGCGACCGTACGACCGCGTGAGTCTGATCCTCGACCTGGATCGCGACTACGCGACGGCGTTCCATCTTCAGGTCGATCAGCGGGGCTGCGTGGCCGACGACTGCTGGGGCGATCGGGCGTGGAATCCACGCTGGTTCGTCGCCCGTCATCACGATGACACCAGCTGGACCGTCGAGCTGGCGATTCCGCTGGAGGGCCTGACCGGCGAGGGCATTCATCAGGGAACGATCTGGGCCTGCAACGTGGTGCGGACGACGCCGGGTGTCGGCGTCCAGGCCCTGTCGCTGCCGGCCGAGGCACCCGAGGAAGCGCTCCGGCCCGAAGGGCTGGGGTTGTTGCTGTTCACCGAACCGGGCAAGAAAGGTCCGTGAGGCGACTCGAAACGAAAGAACCCGGGCGGGCTCGTGAGATCGAGCCCGCCCGGGTTCGTTTCCGGAGGTCAGTGATTACTGCCCGCCGCTCTTGTTGCTGATGCTGCGGGTGTAGGTCTGGATCGCGCCCTGGTACTTCTCCGGGACGCGGCGTGAGAGATCCTGCTGAGCGGCGGCCCGCTCCTTCTCCGGCAGGTTGCCCCACTCCTGAACCAGCTTGCGGTCTTCCTTCTTGTCGGCGACACCCTGAGCGATGCCGGCTGGCAGACCGCTCTCGGTGGCCGGGCTTCCGCTCGCCTGGTTGCCCTGAGGCGGGCCACCACCCTGTGACGGGCCGCCGTTGGGGCAGCTGCCACCGTTCGAGCTGCTCGACTTCTTCTGCTGGTTCTCCATCTCCTTGATGATCTCATCCAGACGGACGAGAATCTCGCGCTCGATCTTCTGGGTCTTCTTGCCGCCGCGATTGATCTCCAGGCGGTCCCGGACGATGTTCATCTTGCGGCTGATCCAGTCCAGATCCTTGTCGCGCCAGGTCATCATGTCGAGGTGCATCAGGGCCCCGACCATGCGATAGCGTTCGGGAGCGTCCGTGACATCGTCCAGCAGGTGAGCGATCGTCTCGTCGGCTTCCTTCTTGTTCATGAGGGTGAACTCGGCCACCGCCTTGCTGAAGAAGAAGGCCGAGGGATCGACCGTCTGCTCCGGCTTGACGTGGCTCAGGACTTCGAGGGCCTCGTCATAGACCTTGCGGGTCATCAGAATCCGGGCGTAGCCGATGGCCAGATTGTTCCGCAGGAACGGAGCCACCTTGGTGTCCTTGAGGATGCTCGGCACGTCGCGTGGGGCCGCGGCGTCCAGATCGCGAGCGTCGCGCATCAGAGCGGCGGCGTTGGGGTCACCGAGTTCCAGCGTCCGAACGACCTTGTCGAGCAGGGGCCGATTCCCCTTCCAGATCGCCTCGAAGCGCTGCATCGTGGCGGCGTCGGTCTTGCCGGCGCTCTTGAGCCAGGCGGCCGCCTGGTTCTTCGCGGCGTCCAGCGCCGGGGCCGCGTAGGTCCCGAAGGACGCAATTCCCTTCGATAGGGGGGTAGAACTCTCCGCTGCCAGACCCGCGCCCGCGATCAGGGCAAAGGCCAGGGCGGAGACGGCCAGCCCTCCGAGCCTCAAGATCATGATGTTCTCTCCTCCGACAGACGGAATCGATCCGAAAGTTACCGCATGAATGCAGGCGGCCTGCCGTCCTCACGGTTTCCGATCCAGCAGTTCCAGGACCAGTTTCTCGACATCCGCATGGCTGAAGTCTTCCACTCCGCCGGTGCCGAATCGGGCCGCACGTTTCCCCTGCCGGTCGAAGACGAAGATGATCGGTGGGCCATTGGCGGCGAACCGACTCTGCCAGGTCTCGTCCGGCTCGTTGAGCAGGAAGTTCGTCAGGGTCGCCTTCTGACCGACCAGAAAGCTCTCTGCCCGCATTTTTTCTTCCGCGTCCGCCCGATCGATCATGACCGCGACGGACAGGCAGACCATGCCACGGTCTGCTAAACGCTGATGCATCTGAACCAGATGCGGAAAGCCTTTCTTGCAGGGCAGTCAGAACTCGGCCCAGACATCGACAACGACCACTTTCCCTTTGGAACCCCGGACGGCATCGACTAGCTCGCCGTATTTCACGGCTTTCAGCGCGACGTTCCCGCCCGACTCGGCGACCGATCGCCCTTCTACAGGGACGAACGAGCAGACCGTTCCTATCAACAGCAGCCCAAAAAGGCCGCGATACCTTCCACCACGCATGCCCGACTCCTGGGTGATTCCTCCCTGAACACTCCGCTCCATCTTCCCATCTTCTGTCAATGCTCTCGTCCGGTCAAGAACGATCTGGAAAAAGGACCGGGACATTCGTTTGAGCGAGTGTACGGGCCCGTGCTGACGCTCGAACTTGGACCTCAACGCTCTTCCTTCGCCTGGCGTAGCATCAGGTCGGTCACGGCCGTTCGCGGGTTCTTGCCCTCGTAGAGGATCTGGTAGACCTCGTCCGTGATCGGCATGTCGATCCCCATCCGCGCGGCACGAGCGTGGACGCTGTGAGTGGTGTAGATGCCCTCGGCGACCTTGTTCATCTCGCGCAGAACCTGGTCCAGCGACGCTCCGCGGGCCAGACGCAGACCGACCTCGCGATTGCGGCCATGCGGACTGATGCAGGTCGTGATCAGGTCGCCCATGCCGGCCAGGCCCTGGAACGTGTTCGGGTCCGCTCCCAGGGCGACGCCGAAACGGGTGATCTCGACCAGACCACGCGTCATCAGGGCCGACAGGGCGTTGTCCCCCATGCCCAGGCCACTGCACAGGCCGGCCGCGATGCCGAGGATGTTCTTCAGCGCCCCGCCCAGTTCGACGCCCACCGGGTCGAGACTGGTGTAGGGCCGAAAGGTCTCTGCCCGAAAGTGCCCCTGCACCCAGCGGGCCAGGTCGAGATCCGCACTGGCGACCACGACGATCGTCGGCAAGCCGCGTGCCACCTCCTCGGCATGGCTCGGCCCACTGAGGACGGCCAGCCGATCGGTGTGCAGCACCTCCGCCAGGATCTCCGTCGGCCGACGGAATGTCTCACGCTCGATGCCCTTGGTCACACTGAGGAGCGGAGCCGGCACGCGACCGAGAGCGTCGGCCAGGCGGGCGATCGTGGGACGCAGGTAAATGGTCGGGATGGCGACGATGTACAGATCGGGGCGCGCCTCCAGAATCGGCTCGATCTGCCAGGTCAACTGCACGGCTGGCAGGATGGGCACGCCCGGCAGATACTGGACGTTCTCCCGCCGTTCCTGGAGGATACGGCCGTACTCTTCCTGGGCGCTCCAGAGCCAGACGGCATGGTCGGCCCGGCCGGCCAGGAGCTGGGCGATGGCGGTGCCCCAGCCGCCATCGCCGAGAATCGCGAACGTCGTGGTCATCGCGGCGGACCCTTCCCGACCGGCAAATCTCCCGGGTTATCCTAGGTTTCTCGACCAGGAAGAGCCAGCCGTGAACACCGGGTAACCCATCCAGCAAGTCCCGGGCCATGTCCACACCCGAGAAAAAGGACGAAGTCGGGCCGGCCTGCCGTTCGATGAAGAAAAGGAACGCCGGGCGGTGGGCCCGGAGAAGGGGACAGAGGGATGACCTCAGGGACCTTCAGGGAGGGACGGGGATGGGCGCTCAACTGCGAATCTTTGCCGAGCCACACGAACAGCAGGAAACGGAGCCCCAGGCTCCGTGCGTGACCATCAGTCTACGCGATCTGCTACCGCTGCTGACCATGGCACACCGCAACAACTTCCTCTGGCTTCAGGATTTCCTCGAAGACGAGATCGTCGTCACGCCAGACTTCTACGACGTCCTGCGCGCGTTCCAGGCCATGCGTCCATCAGCCTGAGGTCAGGGAGCCGCGCTCGTCAGGAACGCGGCTCCGATTCGCCCGGCTGGTCCAGGTCCCAGACCTGAGGGGCCTCACGAAGCAACTCGGGCTTCCCCAGTAGATCCAGATCGATCTTTCCCCGAACTTCGCCTTCAATCAACCGGAGCCGCTGCTCCAGGTCGCGAATGCGGACCTGGAGCGCGTCCACGCGCGTCCCCATGTCATCGCGCGGTCGCGGCCGGGGCACCTCCGGGTAACCCAGGTGCCGCTGCAAGGCCGCGAACAGATACAGTGGGTCCTTGCCGAGATTGGCCCGGGCGATCTTGCCTTCCTTCTCGCCCAGCAAGGCCGGCAGCGGCGGCTCATACTCCGGATCGATCCGCCGTTGTTCCTGAACGTAAAGAGCCGAGCGAAGATAGATCAGGTCGGCGAAATCGACCACGCCGATGGCGTCGCGAACCTGGCCGATGAAGTCTCGCCATTCGGGCGGATAGAGTGGGTCGGCCTGCATGGCCTGAAGCCCCTCGCGGTAGCCAAGTCGGTTGCGGGCCAGAACCTCGAACTGGTAGACGAACAGGCCCGCCGGCCCCACATTGCCCGCACGGTAGCTCGCCTCGCGTTCCAGCACGAGCAAGGCCGTCTCGACACTGAAACGGTTGCGCTCGTTCTCGGTGCCGCAAACCACCAGCGACTGAAAGGTCGTGAAATAATGCGGTAGGCGCTGGAAGCCGGACGACAGCAGGCCGGTATGCTTGACCTCGGCCGTCAGAAACTGGACCGCGAACGGCAGACGGGTACTCGACAGGATCTCCTGGTCCATCGCCTGGAGAACCTCCTGGATAGCCAACCCGGCCGCGAGGCGCTCGCGCAGGATGCGGAAGAAGTACGCCTGCTCGACGTATTCCTCGCGTTCGAGAAGTCGTGCCGCGTTCATGCAGTCATGGTAGCCGACCCGGAGGCCGGCTACCAGTCACGGTTTCAGCCGGCCCGGCGAAGTTCGGGGCCGGCTCCCTGACGCAGGGTGATCCGAAAGATGCGGTCGGCCAGGTCGGTCTGCGTCTCCTTGCCGATCTCGACCAGGAACCGGAAGCTTCCCACTCGCAGGATGTCGCCGCCACGCAGGGCGACCTGGTGGATCTGCTCCTCGTTGACGTAGGTGCCATTCAGACTGTTCAGGTCCAGCACCAGCCAGTTCCCCTCACGAAAGAGAAAGCGGCAGTGCTTCCGACTGACGTCGCCGAGCGGTAGACGGATGTCGGCCTCGCTGTGACGGCCCAGGAGGGCTCCTGACTCTTCCACCTCGATCCGCAAGTCGGTCCCTTCCAGCGACAGACGCAACAAGGGCGGTTCTTCTGTTTCCGCCTCGCCGCGCAAATGGGGCCCGAGCCACGAGGGTTGATCGGTCATGTCTATTCCTCCAATCCCTGAGCCTGCAAAACCGGCACAGGTTCACTTTCACGCTTCCTCGTTCTCGCTCGACGGGTTTCCGTCTATAGCGAGTGCTTCCGGCCAGGAAAAGAGAACCTGACGAGAGATCGTCAACCGATGACAAGGTGGGGGATTTAGGACCGGGTCCAGATAGCCCGGTCGTACCGTCTTTCCATGCGGCACCTTGTGTACCATCCAGGCGACCCTTCTTCTCTCACTTCCCCAGGCGTTACCGTTTGCCTGCTCGCCAGGACAGGGAAAACTTGACCTGTTCGGTCTGCTCGGCCGGTTCCGGGGGACGGTTGCCGGCAGCGACTCCGGATTGAGTTCACGGACCACAGGGAGAAACCACGATGAGGAACTGGTTCCGATTGGCGAGCCTGGGGGTGCTGGCCCTGCTGGCCGTCGCCGTCCCGGCTCGGGCCGGCCACCTGGGGGCGTGTGGCTATCCCCCCCAATCCTTCCCGGCCGATTGCTGTGCCCCCCAGGTCAGTTACCGGGTCACCTATCGGCCGGTCGTCGAGGAGCAATGCCGCATCGACCACCAGCCGGTCTACCGCACGGTCATGCGCGAACACTGCTACACGACCATGCGGCCGGTCTACGAGCAACACGTCTGCCAGCAGCAGTACGTCGTCAATCGTCCAGTGTATGAAGAGTACGACGAGATTCAGCGCTTCATGACGCTACGACCGCATTACGAGCAGCACGTCCGCGAGGAACGCTTCGTCGTCCAGCGGCCCGTCTACGAGACGTTTCAGGTCCCGGAGCATTACTGCACCTTCCGTCCGGGGTACGAGCAGCACGTTCGCGAGCAGCGCTACGTCGTGCAACGGCCGGTCTACGAGCAGTTTCAGGTTCCCGTGCATTACTCCACCTTCCGCCCGGTGTATGAGCAGCACGTCCGCGAACATCGCTACGTCGTGCAGCGGCCGGTGACGGAAACGTACCAGGTGCCCGAACACTACTGCACCTATCATCCGGTCTACGAGCAGCACGTCCGCGAGCATCGCTACGTCGTGCAGCGGCCCGTGACCCAGACGTACCAGGTGCCGATTCACTACTGCACCTATCATCCGGTGTATGAGCAGCACGTCCGGGAGCGTCGCTACGTCGTGCAGCGGCCGGTCACGGAAACCTACCAGGTGCCCGAGACCTACTGCACCTATCACCCGGTCTACGAACAGCACTTCCGGGAGCATCGCTACATCGTCCAGCGGCCGATGACGCAGACCTATCAGGTGCCGGTCCACTACAGCACCTGCCGTCCGGTGTACGAGCAGCACGTCCGGGAGCATCGCTACGTCGTTCAGCGGCCGGTGACGGAGACGATCCAGGTGCCCGAGACGTTCACGGTCATGCGCCCGCACTACGAGCAGCACGTCGCTCAGGTGCCCTACACGACGTACTGCACGGTGCAGGAGCCGCGGACGTTCTCGTACAAGACGGTGACCATGGAAACCGTCACCTCCGAGCGCGTCGTGACGGTCCCGTCCGGCTCGTTCGAGACGCGGCAGGAGTACATCCCGGGGCCGATCGTGCAGCGGTCGTACCGGATGCCGGGCACCTGGCAGTTCGACCCCTGCACCTGCACCTGCAACTACTGCCCCGGTCCCGAGGTGTGCTGTCCGGTGCAGTGCCCCGGCCGCTGGGTCTGCAAGCAGGTCTGGGTGCCGCGAACGGAGTGCCGCAAGATCCAGGTCTGTCATCAGGTTCCACGCGAGCATGTCCACACGCAAACCTGCATGATCACCCGCGTCATTCCCCAGACGGCGATGCGCGCGGTGCCGTACACCACCTGCCGGATGGTCCCGGAACAGCAGTGCCGGATGGTCCCGCGCACGCGCTGCTACACGGTGCCCGAGGTGAAGTGCGAGCAGATCCCCTACACCACCTGCCGCATGGTTCGCCAGGATCACTGCCACATGGTGACGCGGACGCACTGCTACACGGTGCCGGAAGAGAAGTGCGAGCGGATCCCCTACACCACCTGCCGGATGGTGCGTCAGGATCACTGCCGGATGGTGCCGCGCACCCGCTGCTACATGGTGGCCGAGGAGAAGTGCGAGCAGATCCCCTACACCACCTGCCGCATGGTGCGCCAGGATCACTGCCGCATGGTGACGCGAACCCACTGCTACCTGGTGGCTGAGGAGAAGTGTCAGCAGATCCCCTACACCACCTGCCGCATGGTGCGTCAGGATCATTGTCGGATGGTGCCGCGCACGCGCTGCTACATGGTGCCGGAGGTGAAGTGTCAGCAGATCCCTTACACCACCTGCCGCATGGTGCGTGAGGACCACTGCCGCTACGTCACCCAGACCCGCTGCCGGATGGTGGCCGAGGAACGGTGCCAGCAGATTCCGTACACGACGTGCCGGATGATCCGTGAGGACCACTGCCGCTACCACACGCGCGTCAGTTGCCGGATGGTGCCGGAGGTGAAGTGCCGACAGGTTCCGTACACGACCTGCCGGATGATCCCCGAGGAGAAGTGCCTCACCGTCCGGCGGGTTCGCTGTCGGCTGGTCCAGGATGTCAAGACGGTCGCGGTCCCCTACACGACCTGCCGGATGATCGCCGAGCAGCGGACGTGCCAGGTGCCGCAGGTCGTCTGCGAGATGGTGGCAGTCCCGGTTCGCTTCCAGACCTGCCGCATGGTGCCGGTCTGTGAAGCGGTCTGCTGTCCCGCCCCGCTGCCGATCCCGATGCCAGCGCCAGTACCGGGATGCCCGAATTGTGGTCCGCTCAGTTCTCGGGCCAGCACCAGCGAGTGGTTCGCGCGAGCGCAGCACCTCGCCAGGCTGGAGCCGACCATCCTCCCCGTGGCAGCGCGGAAGGAAGAGTGACCGGGAAGAGCTGTCTCGGCTCGTCCTGACTGGAGCCGCTGGCAAGCCGGCGGTTCATTCTTTTGGCGGATGCCACCCCGCCAGCACCCAGTTTCCCCGCACGACCAGCGCGATCGGATCGTCCGCGAGGTGGAGGGCCTCAACCGTGGCCCTTCCGATCGCTGTCAACCCGATCATGCTGAGTCCGTCCTCACTCCACCGAAAGTGTTCCCTCCAGATCTGGGAACGCGGGTTGAAGAGCGGCACCTCTTCCCTCGTCTCCGGATCGATGGCCGTGATTCGATCGCCCTTGTGGTTGTTGCACAGGGAACAACTCAACCACAGGTTCTCTTCGATTGTCAGGCCGCCTCTCGCAAGGGGGGTGAGATGCTCGATGTGCAATCGGCCAAGGATCAGGTGTTGTGGACTGCGGCAAAATCCACATCGTTCCCCGGCCGCCTCACGGACGCGCCGAGCCAGTTCGACC
>CAYYJM010000107.1:13284-19245 GCA_964471755.1 uncultured Alcaligenaceae bacterium | reverse complement strand
CTGCGTCTTGGGTGGCGTGCGGTTGATCTCGTCGGCCAGGATGATGTTGGCGAAGATCGGGCCAGGCATGAACTTGAAGGCTCGCGTCCGGGTGAGCTGATCCTCCTGGATCACCTCGGTGCCGGTGATGTCCGACGGCATCAGATCGGGCGTGAACTGAATGCGCTTGAAGTTCAGGTGCAGCGCCTGGGCCAGGGTCGAGACCATGAGCGTCTTGGCCAGGCCGGGCAGGGCGTGCGCCCGACAGAAGATGGCGATGAGCAGTTCGTCGAGAACCTGCTCCTGACCGACGATGACCTTGCCGACCTCGCGGCGCATCTGCGCGTGCGCTTGACGAAGTCGGTCCAGCATCGCCAGGTCGGGAGCGGACGTGCTGCTCCTGCTTGTCCGATCAGAGGCTGGCCGTTCGCTCATGGTTGCGGTACTCCGTCGAAGGCGGCTTCGGGTAGGAAGGTACGCCGGGTGCGGTCGGTGCTTCCTCTCGGGGAGGCAGCGGGGGGGAAGATACTCTCTACCGGCAAGTCGGGCTGACAGGTATGATGACGCGCCGGGGATGGATGGCAAAACCTTTTTTTCGATTTTCTTGATTGCTCCCGAAGCCGACGGAGAAACCGCATGCCGTTCCCGCAGTTTGATCGTTCGCGTCTCCGTCTTCGGCCTCTGATTGAGCGCCGCCATGACCTCGATCTGAAGTGTTTGCTGCCACTCGACGCGCCTCCGCCGCCGTTCGCGCATCCGGCTCTGCCGGAGCTGGGCCAGGCCCTCGTCGAGGCCCGGGCACGCGGGGCCGCCCGGATTCTCATCCTCGGGGCCCACGTCCTGCGGGCCGGCGTCGTCCGCTATCTGATCGACCTGATGGAACGCGGCCTGCTGACGCACCTCGCCCTGAACGGAGCCGGGCCGATTCATGACTGGGAATTCGCCGCGATCGGAGCCTCGACAGAGAGCGTCGCCCGGTACATCCAGTCGGGCGAGTTCGGTCTGTGGACCGAGACGGGCCAGATGAACGACGCCATCGTCGCGGCCGACCGGGCGGGTCTCGGCCTCGGCGAGGGGCTCGGCCGGACCATTCTCGACGGGGACTTTCCACACAAGGAGATCAGCCTCCTCGCCGCGGCGGTTCGCCTTGGGGTGCCGCTGACGGTCCACGTCGGCATCGGCCAGGACATCATTCATGAGCATCCGAACTGCGACGGAGCCGCTCTCGGAGCGACGAGCTACCGCGACTTCCTGATCTTCACGCAGAGCGTCTGTGGTCTCGAAGGCGGCGTGCTGCTCAACTTCGGTTCCGCCGTCATGGGGCCGGAGGTCTACCTCAAGGCGCTGGCGATGGCCCGCAACGTCGCCCATCAGGTGGACCGCGTCATCCGCCATTTCACGACGGCAGTCTTCGACCTGATTCCGATCGAGGGGGACACGCGGGCGGAGGCTCCGAAGTCGGACCCCCGCTATTACTACCGGCCGTGGAAGACGATCCTGGCCCGCACCGTGGCCGATGGCGGACGCAGTTTCTACGTCGCTGGCGACCACCGTCTGACGCTGCCGGCTCTGTATCATGCCGTTGGAACCGCCGAGAAGGAGCCGACACGATGACGCACCTCGACCGTCAGGACCTGGAGGCGATCCTGGCCCGTCTGCCGTCGTTGACCATCGGCGTCCTCGGCGATCTGTTCCTCGATCGCTACCTGGACATTGACGCGACGCTGACCGAGCCGTCGCTGGAGACGAGCCTCGACGCGTACCAGGTCGTCCGCGTCCGCTCGGTGCCGGGAGCGGCCGGGACGGTGATCAACAACCTGCTCGCCCTGGGCATCGGCCGTGTCGTGCCGATCGCCCTGATCGGCGACGACGGCGAGGGGTACGAACTGCGCCAGGCCCTGTCGGCGAGCGGCCGCGTCGATCTCGATCATCTCCTGATCCGGCCAGATCGGCGAACGCCGACCTACACCAAACCGATGCTCCACTTCTCCGGCGAGCCGGCGCGGGAACTGAACCGGCTCGACATCAAGAACCGTGTCCCGGTGAACGAGGCCGATCAAACGCAGCTGCGGAATCGGCTCGAAACGCTCTGGCCGGACCTCGATGGTCTGATCGTTCTCGATCAGGTGAGCGAGCCGGACTGTGGCGTCGTGACGGCCAGCGTGCGAGCGCTCCTGGCCGAACTCGGTGGTCTTGACCCGACCACACCCGTCCTGGCGGATAGTCGCGAGCAGATCGGTTCGTTCACTGGCGTGATGGTCAAGCCGAACGAGCGGGAGTGTCTTCGCGCGACCGGCGGGAATGACCTGGCGGCCGGCATCCGACACCTGGCCGAACGCTGTGGCCGGACGGTCTTCTGCACGGCCGGCCCGGACGGCATCGCCGTCGCGGCACCGGATTGCGAGCCGACCCGGGTTCGTGCCGTGCCGGTCCGTGGGCCGATCGACACCGTCGGAGCGGGCGACAGTACCAGCGCGGCCATCGTCAGCGCCCTGGCTGCTGGTGCGAACCCGTTGACAGCGGCCGCGTTCGGGACGCTCGTCGCCTCGATCACGATTCAACAACTGGGCACGACCGGGACCGCCTCACCGGATCAACTTCGAGCCCGGTTTGACGGAGTGACGACCTGACATCACCCAGTTGGAGTTTGCCATGCGGATGATAATGCGTGTGTTGGTGGCGGTGTTGGTTCTGGGGGGCGCGATGACCAGCGGCACCGCTGGCGATGCGCCGACGAAGAACCTGTTCGATACTGCCGTCGGGGTCGGTTCTTTCAAGGTTCTCGTCGAGGCGGTCAAGTCGGCGGATCTGGTCGGCACTCTCCAGGGGAAAGGACCCTACACCGTCTTCGCACCGACGGACGAAGCCTTCAAGAAGATCCCGGCGGTGAGTCTTCAGGCCCTGCTGAAGGACCGAAAACGGCTGGCCGAGGTGTTAAAGTACCACGTCGCTCCGGGGAAAATCCAGGCGGTGGACCTCGCCAGCCGGAAAGGGATCAAGACCGTCCAGGGGGACGAGATCACGATCGAGGCGGCCGAAGGGAAAGTTCTGCTCAACGGCAAGGCCACGGTGGTGAAGAGCGACGTCGAATGCACCAACGGTGTCATTCAGGTGATCGATCGGCTACTCTTGCCGCCCGACAAGTGATTGAGAGTGTTGGTTCCGAGCCAGCAGCAGCGGTCGAAGGGTGTTGACTTCGACCGCTGTCGGATGTTGCTTTGGCCCGATCACGCCGCGGCGGCGGTGCCCATACGTGCCTGGGCAGCCTCGATCAGCGCCCGGAAAACCTGGATGTCCAGACCCGAGGCCGTTGACGAAGCGGGCTGCCACTGCACGCCCATGGCGAACCAGCCGTCGCCATCGGCCTGAATGGCCTCGATCACGCCGTCCAGGGCCTGAGCCGTGATGTGGAAACCCCGGGCGAGCTTCTGGATCGCCCGACGATGCTCGCTGTTGACGACGACCTCGCCTTCGCCGTACAGGTCGGCGAGTCGCGTGCCGGGGATGACGTTGATCGCGTGGCGCAGACCGCGTTCGGGCGGATGCCGATGCTGGATCGCCTCGGGCAGTTCGCGCGGCAGATCGAGATACAGGGTGCCGCCATGAGCCACGTTCAGGGCATGCAGACCGTGATCGATGGCCAGGACCGGCAGACGGTTCCGCGAACAGTAGAGGCAGAGACTTTCGATCTCCAGGGTGGTCCGCCGTGCCGCGGCGTCGTGGCCGGTGATGACCACGCCCTGAAGACCGGCCAGGGCCTGATCCCAGGACCGATTGCCTCCCTCACGGATCACCACACCCTGGGCATCGGCCGCCTGCAAGCAGGCAGCGACCCCGGCGGGCCAGAGGCCACAGCCGTGACGCTCGTTGGGACGGATGCTCTCGGGGCCGTAAATGCCGATCGGAAGCGGAGGGGTGCTGGTCGCCATGAAGAGGACTCCTTTCCTCGGATGAAGAAGTGCCGCCCGGAGAGCGGCACCCGGACCCCGTGATGCCAGCAAGTGTTCGACGTTCCGACGTCCTTGCTGACGTTACGGGCTCCGTACCGGTTGCTTAGCCCAGCAGGAGACTCGGTTCCCAGCCGACACGGTCGGCCGAGACGCGGAGCTTTTCCAGGGCTCGGTTCTGAATCTGCCGCACGCGCTCCTTGCTGATGCGGAGTAGATGACCGATCTGGCGGAGACTATGCGTGCCGTTGCCGGTCAGGCCGAAGCGAAGGTCGAGGACCTTGCGTTCGCGGGGGCGGAGGTTCTCCATCAGGTAGTTGAGGGCCTCCTGACGTTCGGAATTTTTCCGCTGAACCGAGCTGTCGTTGTCCGGCATGGCCTCGGTCAGTTTGAAATCGCTGTCATCGTCGAGGACGGCGTTCAGGGAGACCGGAGTGCGAGTGGCCGTTTGTAGGTGGGTCAGATGTTCAAGGCTGCTGCCGGTACGCGAGGCGAGTTCCTGGGGAGTCGGTAGGTGCTTGCCGCCGTGTGCCAGCGCCTCGGATTCCTGCTGAAGCAGGCCCAGTTCCTGGAGGTGGTGCGGCGAGAGGCTTACCAGGTGGCTCTGTCGAGCGACGGCAATCTGGAGCGTCTGGCGAATCCACCAGGTGGCGTAGGTGGCCAGGCGGGTTCCGTGCGAGACGTCGAAGCGATCGATCGCCTGCATCAGGCCGCACACGGCTTCCTGAAGGAGGTCGGCATAGCTCAGGGCGTGGTGCCGGAAGCGCTTGGCGACGTGGGCGGCCAGGCGGATGTTGGCGGAGGCGAGTCGGTGCTTGAAGTGGACGTAGCGGTCGTGGAGGCGGCGAATGGCGACGGTGCCACGCGCTTCGGGCGTACAGTGTTCCCGGATGAACTGGGCCATGGG
Source organism: uncultured Alcaligenaceae bacterium (assembly GCA_964471755.1). Taxonomy (GTDB): domain Bacteria; phylum Planctomycetota; class Planctomycetia; order Gemmatales; family Gemmataceae; genus CAYYJM01. The sequence continues at coordinate 14,412 of CAYYJM010000107.1, read as the reverse complement.
CCAGGGTTCGAGAGCGGGTCGATGCTGCCGCAGCCGGGTGAAAGTACGGATCAGGACACGGACCAGTTCGCTCTTGATTTCCCAGAACTCGGCCAGCAGTTCTCGTTCTTCCTCAGGGGTCAGCAGGTCGGAAGAAAAGATGGTGGCGGTGGGAGTCGCGCTCACGGGTTCCTCCACAATCGGGGCCCGCTTACGACGTCGCGTTTTCATGGTTGCCGTCTTTCCTGAAAGTCGAGGCTGATCCATTCCTGGAAGCAACGGCGAACGCGCCGCGGGACTCCGTAGTCTCCCACAACGACCGCCAGCCCACCCAGAAACGCAGAAACCAGATTCTCCATCGGTATTCTACGCTGGTTGGCGGTTCCTTGTTCTCCGATCCCGTAGTCAGCCAATGAAAAAGCCGGCCCGACAAGCTGCCCAGGATGAATGTCGGCTCACTTCTTCCTCACGCGGAGAAGCGAAACAACATCCCCCTTCAGGAAAGTTGGCGTCATGCGAAAACTTCCCCAGGGACAGCCGGCTGAGGCCGGTGTTCGGGTGTCTTGTTCACTGCTGCACCCCTCTCCTCAAACCCCGAGGAAGAAACTAGGTTCCGCACGGACTCTTCGAGCCGGGCATGCGGACCCCGGAGTGGGGTGGCCCAGTAATTAGACCCTTCCGTGGGTGCGCAGGGTTCAAAGAATCCTGAGACAAACCACGCAGGAATCCATAATTGAGGGACATCCTTCCTCAGGAATTCCCAATCATGACACGAGATTCTAAAGTTCGGATTATGCCAGATCAAGCGCGAATACAGAAAAGTCTGATATTTCCTTCCTCCCTTGCTTGACAGATACTGCCTGGCTTTCTCCCGTCGAAAATGCTAGGATGCACCGACCGTGTGGGAGTTGCCCTCTAGTTCTGCGTTTTGCCCCTGCTCGATGACTGGGAGCAGCGTCGTGACCAACAAATGCACCCTTCTGGTCGTGGATGACGAGCCGTACATCCTGCCCACTTTGGCAGCACTGCTGTCCCCGGAATTCAACGTCCTTACCGCCAGCTCGGCTGACGCTGCCCAGGCGGTCTTCGCGAACCACACCATCGATCTGATCCTCTCCGATCAGCGGATGCCGGGCCGCAGTGGCGTCG
>CAYYJM010000107.1:0-13274 GCA_964471755.1 uncultured Alcaligenaceae bacterium | reverse complement strand
TCTCCCCACACCGTGCGCCTTCTCATGACCGGCTACGCCGAGCTGGAAGACGCCGTCGAGTCGATCAACCGAGCCCACATCTACCACTACTTCCTGAAACCCTGGCGAACCGACGACCTGCTCCAGGTTCTTCGGAACGCGGCCGAGAAGTTTATCCTCGAACGGAGTCGGTCGCAACTGCTGGAAGAACTCCGCTCGCTCAACCTGGATCTCGAGCAGCGCGTCACCGAACGGACCCGCGATCTCGAACGGGCCAACCGCGATCTGCAACAGCAGGCCGAGGAGATGAAACGACTGGCCCTGACTGATCCGCTGACCGGCCTGTTCAATCGCCGGGCGATGGACGGTCTGGCCCTGGCCGAGTTGAAGCGGCACGCCCGCTATCAGAATCCACTGGCGATGGGCCTGCTCGACGTCGATCTCTTTCGCCAGGTCAATTCGGACTACCTGCACACCGGCGGCGATGCGGCACTCGTCGGCCTGGCACGCATCCTCACCGCGACGGTGCGTGAGGTCGTCGATTCGGTCGGGCGAATCGGCGGCGAAGAGTTCCTGATCATCGCCCGGGAGACGAACTGGGAAGGGGCCGTCGGCCTGGCCGAGCGGATCCGGGCCACCGTGGCGAATACGCCGATCGACTACAACGGCGTCGCCATCCGGATCACGGTCAGTCTCGGCTTCGCCGTCGCCGAGGGCGGCCTGAATCCGGATTTCCAGACGATGTACTCACTGGCGGCGGCGGCTCTGAGTACGGCCAAGAAGACCGGCCGAAATCGCTCGATCATTCACCGGCTGGAGCCGTCGGAGAAGACCCCGGCGGACACCCCGCCTCATTGAGGGCCGTTCGCAAGCCCTGGGCCAGGGCTTCCGCCGCGAGTCGGGTCTGTCGCGCCAGTCGGAGCAAGTCCGCGATCAGACCCGGGCGACGACACAGGGCGAGGAAGAGTCGCCACGGTCGAATGCGCTCACCCTCCACGATCTGGTCCAGTTCCGCCGGCAGATCCCAGGTCACATCGTCGGAAATGGCTCGCAGACAGCCGAACGGTACGCCGGCCTCGTAACATCGCCGGGCCGCCGTCGCCGATTCCAGATCGACGGCCAGGGCTCCCGTCGAGGCGTGGAGCGATTCCTTCTCGGCCGTCCCGCTGACGATCCGTTCCGTGGCGAGGATCGCCCCCGTGATGGCCTCCGGGACACTCAGGTTCAGCGTCACGGGGTAGCTCGCGCCGGCCGGCGTTCGCACCTCATGGGCCAGGATCAGTTGGCCCACCGAGAGATTCGCGGTCAGGGCACCGGAGAAGCCGGCGAGCAGCACGCATGTCGGTCGGTGCGGCAGAATCTCAACCAGGGCCCGCTCCACGGCTGCCGGGCCGAGGCCGGTCTGGTACAGTTCGATCGACCCGAAGGGATCGTCACAGTGCCAGGCCGGACAGGTGGTGTGTGCGATCGGCCGACAGGTTCGGAAGAGGCGTCGAAAGGGCTGCATCTCGCGGCGCAGCGCGAACAGAACGACGGGCCTCATCTGCCGGTCGCCAGGGAGGGGGAGTCGGCGAGCCTGCCGACGAGGTCGGCCAGCTCATCGAGGTCGCGAACCACATGGTCGGCCGGGCCAGGCTGGGAGTGCGGTCGCTCGACGTAGATCGTGGTCAGACCCAGTGCGTGGGCCGTCTCCAGGTCGTAGTCGCCATAGGCAGAGACGTGCCACCAGGAGCGATCCAGGGCGAAGCCGGTTCGGGCGGCCACGGCCTGCCAGAAGACCGGACTCGGCTTGTACACGTGGACGTCCTCGGCGCAGATCCAGTGCGTGAGACGAAAACCGAGGTGTCCCTGGACCTGCTCACCGTGGACGCGGTCACTGTTGGTCATCGCCAGGCACGGGGTGTGATCGAGCAGGCGGTGCAGAGCCCGGGCCGAGTCGGCGTACAGAGGCCAGTGGCCGACATTGTGGCCGAGCGCGGCGGCTTCGTCCTCGGGCAGGGCCAGGACCTCGACCAGACTGCGGCGCGTGATCTCGGCGTAGGTGCGAAACTGCTGCGTTTCGAGCCGGGCCTGGCAGGCGAGGAGGCCCTCGAACCGGGCTGGTGTCAGGGCGATGTCCCGACTGGCCAGGTCGCGTTCCAGGCCGGTACGCCAGTCGAGAACCGTTCCGAAAATGTCAAAGGTCAGCACGCGCGGATTCATCACGTTCCCTCAAACGACTAAACTATTCTAGCACACGACATCCGGGGCAACGCCAGGTTCGCCGTCCGCGCGATACACTGCCTCGGAGAACCCCATTCGCGATTCGCGGCGACATGCCCGGTCGAGGCTGTCCATTGAAGGAGAGCGGGAGGAGACATCATGCTCGAGATGCTCAGATCACTGTTCTCCGCGCAGGCCCGGGATCAACAGATCCAGGCCCGGTTGAACGAACTGCGCGAGAAGATGCCGGTGCCGGTCTTCTGGCTGCTGGGCAAGACCCAGAGCGGCAAGTCGTCCCTGGTGCGCTACCTGACTGGAGCGGAGCAGGCTCAGATCGGCAACGGCTTTCAGCCCTGCACGCGCTACTCCCGGCTCTACGATTTCCCGACCAGAGAGGCTCCGCTGATTCGGTTCCTCGACACGCGCGGGCTCGAGGAACCGGGCTACGACCCGGCCGAGGACATCACCCGCTTCCGCCAGGAAGCCCATCTGCTGGTCGTCGTGGCCAAGGCGACCGATCACGCCGTCGAGAAGCTGGTCGAGGCGGTCAGCCAGGTGAAACGACAGGAGCCGCACCTGCCGGCCCTCCTGGTGCTGACGTGTCTGCATGAAGCCTATCCCCAGCAGCAGCACCCGCTGCCGTTCCCGTTCGGGCCGTTCGGCCAGACGAAGGGGGACCTGCCGCCGATGCTGCAACCGCTCCAGGACTGCGTGGTGGAGCAGCGACGGCGATTTGCCGGCCTGGTCGAGCGCGTCGTGCTGGTCGATCTGACGCCGGCCGAAGAGGGCTTCAACGAGCCGGACTACGGTGGCCCCGTGCTGCGCGAGGCCCTGCACGACATGCTGCCGGCCGCCCTGGGCCAGACGCTGGCCCGGCTCGATGAATCGACGCAGGAACTGAGCGATCTCCACGAACGCCAGGCGATGCCGTTCATCGTGGCGTACAGCAGCCTGGCGGCCTCGGCCGGGGCGATTCCGATTCCCTTCATCGACGTGGTCATGCTGGCCGGCATCCAGTCGCGCATGGTCTACGACCTGGCGAAGCTCTATGGTCAGCCGATGACCGGAAAGCGTTTCCTCGAACTGGGCTCGGCGATCGGCCTGGGCCTGCTCACGCGGCAGGCGATCCGATCGCTGACGAAGATCGTGCCGTTCTTCGGCTCGGTGGCGGCCGGGGCTCTGGCCGGAGCCTCGACGTACGCTCTGGGTCGGGCCTTCTGCTACTACTACCGGGCCGTGCATCAGGGCCATGTTCCGAAGCCGGAAGACCTGCGCCGCTACTACGAGGAGGAACTGAAGCGCGTCGAGCAGCAGTGGCTGGGCACCACGCCGAAGGAGGAGAAGCGATGAGCGTCTGGCGTGTTGCCATCGTCGCGGTTCTGTTCGGTGGGCCGGTCCTGGCACTGGCCGGACTCGGAGCCTACCATCTCTGGCTTCAGCCGTGGGGCTGGCTCGTCTGGTGGGGCCTTCTGCTGACGCTGATCACCGGCTGGGGCCTGGCCGCGTACTGGTCCGGCCAGCGGAAGTTGCTTCCGAGTCCGGAGCCGGCTCCGCCGCTGTACTGGACCCGCAAGGACGAGGAAGCGTGGAAACTCGTCCAGGCCCGGGCCGCCACGGCGGACAAGCTCGATCGAGCCCAGATGAGCCAGCCGCAGTTCTTCATGACGACGGCGATGGAGATGGCCGACGAGATCGCCCGGTTCTACCATCCGAAGACGCGCGATCCGGTCGGCAGCGTGACGGTTCCCGAGCTGCTCGCCGTGCTGGAGCTGGCGTTCGGCGACATGTACGACCTGGTCGACAAGACCGTGCCGGGCGGCCATCTGCTGACCGTGGATCAGTGGCGGCAGGCGAAGGAGTGGAGCGACTGGGCGGCGCGGACGGGGTCGAACCTGAGCAATGCCTACTACGCCCTGTCCGCCGTGTTCGATCCGATCAACGTCGGCCTGCGCTACGTCGCGGCGCGGATGGGCATCTCGTCGCCGCTGGCGGCCCTGCGTCAGGATCTGATCCTGTGGTTCTATCAGGCCCTGGTCGCCCGGCTGGGGACGTATCTGATCGAGCTGCAAAGCGGCCGGATGAAGCTCGGGGCGAAGCGTTATCGCGAGGAACTGGCGCGGCACGGATTCCGTTCCGGCGAGCCGGGGGCGTCAGCGACCGGAGATGTCCTCTCCGAACCGACAACGGTCACGATCGCGCTGATCGGCCAGGTGAAGGCGGGCAAGTCGAGCCTGGTGAACGCTCTGCTGGGTGAGCAGCGAGCCCGGACGTCGGTGCTGCCTGCGACCGATGGCGTCGCCCGCTACGAGCTGGCCCTGCCGGGAGTGCCGACGAAGCTCGTGCTGCTCGACACGGTCGGCTACGGCAACGAAGGCCCGAAGGCGGACCAGCTGCATTCGACGCAGGAAGCGGTCAGGCAGGCGGACGTGGTGCTGCTGGTGCAGCACTCGCGGAACGCGGCCCGGGCCGCCGACAAGGCGATGCTCGACGCCCTGGCAGCGTGGTTCGCGACGCAGCCAGGGCTGCGCGTGCCGGCGATTCTCGGCGTGGCGACGCATGTCGATCTGCTGTCGCCGTCGCTGGAGTGGGAGCCTCCCTACGACTGGCAATCGCCTGTCACGCCGAAGGAGAAGAACATCGCTGCGGCGCTGGAGGCGATGAGCGCGGCTCTGAAGCCGCACCTGTCGGCGCTGGTGCCGGTGCGTGCGGAGGCGGGCAAGGAGTACAACGTGCAGGAGGGGCTGGTGCCGCTGATCCTGGCCGATCTGGACGAGGCCCGGGCGGTGGCCATGCTGCGGGCATTGCGGGCCGAGTCCGATCGCGGCAAGGCGATGAAGGTGATGGGTCAGCTGCGCGAGGTCGGCAAGGTGCTGTGGCAGTACGCTCGGGATCGCTGGCTGTGAGAACCGATCGTCGTCGGCCAGGAGATAGGACGTGCCGGGGCAGAACCTCGGCACGGAAAAGAACCTCGTCGGGTCAGGCGATCGTCAGCCGAACCGGCACGTTGTTGCGTGTCGCGTTCGAGTAGGGGCAGACCTGATGAGCCTTGTCAACGAGCGTCTGGGCGTCCTGCTTCGACAGACCCGGCAGCGCGATGGCCAGCTCGACGTCGATGCCGAAGCCGCCCTCGGAACGGGGGCCGATGCCGACCGTGGCCGTCACCGTGGTGCCGTCGGGAACCTTCGGACCGCCCTGCGAGGCGACGAACTTCATCGCGCCGAGGAAGCAGGCAGCGTAACCACTGGCGAAGAGTTGCTCGGGATTGTTGCCCGGGCCGCCGGCTCCGCCGAGTTCCTTCGGGGTGGAGAGTTTGACGCTGAAGCTGCCGTCGGCCGTGGCGGCCTGGCCATCCCGTCCGCCCGTGGCCGTGGCCGTCGTTTTGTAAAGTACCGTCACCGGCATGGTCGCCTCCTGGTAGAGGATTCGATGGTGTCCGCCGGTCAGTTTACGAATCCGGAGCGGTGAGGGCGTCCCGGAAGATCTCGGGAATGCCCCGGAAGGCCGCCTGGTAGGTCGATTCCAGCGGGACGTTGACGTATCGCTCGGCCGTCAGGAACAGCGGCATGTCGATCAACGCTCGGCCGACGGCGGTCGGTTCGATGAACGCCTCGGGTTCCTGGCCGTCCCAGTTGTAAGCGACGATGGTCAGCGGAGCGTCGGCCGGCGGCTCGTACGGGGTCGTGTCGAAGGCACCCCAGACCGCTCCGTGCAGACCGTGCGAGTCGTACCGCCCCGGCGGGAGGAGGTCGATGACCAGAACGCGCACGCCGGATTCGAGGAGGCTAACCACCTTGCCGGCGAAGTCACGAACCGAGTCGCGGCGGTCCTTGTTCGCCGCCGAGGCGATCTCGATCACGGCGACGACCTGATGGCCGCTGGTATGGCGGACGACAAGCCGCCGGCCTTGCCGTGTCGTTCGGCGCGGTTTCCGGTCTGGATCAGGGCGAACCTTGAAATGGACGTTCGGCGGGGTCTCCAGGACGGCGACCCCTCCGTCTCTTCCCCCGGGCAGCACGGCTCCCGTTGCGGGAGCGCGCAGGGCAAGGACATCCGTCTGCATCCGGGAAGCAACCTGCTCCGACAGGGCGTAAAACCCCGGAGGAAGAAGGCCATCGTTGAGGGCCTCCATCAGATGAGTGATCCAGGAGCTGTGGAACGCATGGAACGTCGCGGCGTCCACCCGGGTCCAGTCGTGAATCGGCATGGCAGCCTCCTTTCTGAAGGCGATTATACTCGATCGCTTCGGCGCAATCCCGGCCAGGTTCTTGACATCGTCCGTGCCTTGGTTACAGTAACAATTCCTACCCTGGCGAACTCTCCGGAATCAATCCAAGGAGTAATCTCGTGGCCAGCCGACGCGATTTTCTGACAGGCACCGCCGCTCTGGCCGGTGCCGCTCTCACTCTTCCGAGCCTGAATGCGACCGCCTACGCGGCCGAAACCAGTGTCCTCAAGGTGGGCCTGGTCGGTTGCGGCGGTCGCGGCACCGGAGCTGCCGATCAGGCCCTGAAGGGCGATGCCAACGTGGAACTCGTCGCCGTGGGCGATCTCTTCGGCGAGAAGGCCCAGAAGTCGCTCAGCCGGCTCAAGGAGGACGAGATCGTCGGCAAGAAGGTTAAGGTGACGCCGGACTGCGTCTTCAGCGGTTTCGACGCCTTCAAGAAGGTCGTCGACATGTGCGACGTGGTGCTGCTGGCCACGCCGCCGGCGTTCCGGCCGCAGCACCTGGCCTACGCCATCGAGGCCGGCAAACACGTGTTCTGCGAGAAGCCGATTGCCGCAGACAGCGCCGGTGTCCGATCCGTCATGGCGACGTGCAAGAAGGCGAAGGAGAAGAACCTCGCCATCGTCAGCGGCCTGTGCTGGCGCTACCATTTCGGCACGCGCGAGTTCGTCAAGCGCGTCCAGGATGGCGGCCTCGGCGACATCACCGCCTTGCAGTCGCAGTACAACGCCGGCGAGTTGTGGCACGTCAAGCGCGAGCCGGGCTGGTCGGACATGGAATGGCAGATCCGCAACTGGCTCTACTTCACCTGGCTGTCCGGCGACCACATCGTCGAGCAGGCGATCCACAGCCTGGACAAGATCGCCTGGATCATGCGTGACGTGTATCCGGTCAAGGCGTACGGCATGGGCGGCCGACAGAAGCGGACCGCGCCGGAGTTCGGCAACATCTTCGATCACCACTCGGTCGTCTACGAGTGGGCCAACGGCGTGCGCTGCTTCTTCACCTGTCGGCAGCAGAACAACACGTTCAAGGAAACCAACGACTACGTCTTCGGTTCGGAAGGCACCGGCGACTGGTTCCGCAAGCGGTTCACCGGCAAGAAGCCCTGGACGTACAAGTCCAAGGGGCCCGATGACATGTACCAGAACGAGCACAACGAGTTGTTCGCCAGCATCCGCTCGGGCAAGCCGATCAACAACGGCGAGTACATGTGCCACAGCACGCTGATGGCGATCATGGGCCGGATGGCGACGTACAGTGGCGCGGTCATCAGCTGGGACGAGGTGCTGAACGCGGACGTGGACCTGTTCCCCAAGAAGCTGGAATTCGGCCCGTACCCGGTGGCCCCCGTGGCCATTCCGGGCGAGACGAAGCCCTACTGAGTCGCGATCCTGGCGAGCGGCCCCCGTCAGGGGGCTGAGCCTTCACCTGGGAGCGGACTCAGCCCCCTGACGGGGGCCGCTCGCCCATTCGGAATCCTTCCATGCACCAGATCAACGGCGTCCTGATCGACGACACCTTCGCCGAGGCGTTCCCCATGTCGGCGGTACGCCTGCACGTCACCGCCGAGACGCCGGAGTGGGCTCGCGTCGCGGCCGACACGACGTGCGGTTACGCCTCGTCGGTCATCGGTTGCGATGCCGAGGCCGGCCTGGAGCGCGTCCTGTCTCCTGACGAGACGCCCGACGGTCGGCCCGGCGTCAGTCTGCTGCTGTTCGGCTTCAGCCGGGACGCCTTGCAGAAGGCGGCCATCAGCCGGGTCGGTCAGTGCATCCTGACGTGTCCGACGACGGCGGTCTACAATGGCCTGCCGATCGACAAGGCGCGGTCGATCCGCATCGGCGGCAGCCTGCGTTTCTTCGGCGACACGTTTCAGTTCAGCAAGAAGCTCGGCGATCGGCGATTCTGGCGCATCCCGGTCATGGACGGCGAGTTTCTCTGCGAGGACGTTTTCGGCACGGTCAAGGGCGTGGCCGGCGGCAATCTCCTTTTCGTGGGTGCCACGCAGGCGCAGGCCCTGGCCGCGGCTCAGGCGGCAGTGACAGCCATGCGTCAGGTGCCGGGCGTGATACTGCCGTTTCCGGGCGGTATCGTTCGCAGCGGCAGCAAGGTCGGCAGCCGGTACAAGATGCTCAAGGCCAGCACGAATGACGCCTACTGTCCGACGCTGCGTGGCCTGGTCGAAAGCGCGCTGCCGGAAGGGGCCGGAGCCGTCTACGAGATCGTCGTCGATGGTGTGGACCTGGCCGCCGTCGAGTCGGCGATGCGAGCTGGTCTGCATGCGGCGGCGCTGCCGGGGGTGCTGAAGATCACGGCCGGCAACTACGGCGGCAAGCTCGGGCCGCATCACATTCATCTGCATCGATTACTGAGCGACGAATCCACACCTTGAAGGAACCTTCCGCGTGAACGCACCTTCTTTCCTGCGACGGCTCGGAATCGGCGTCCTGCTTGTGGCTCTGGTATCGCCCGTCCACGCCGAGAACTGGCCGGCCTGGCGCGGACCGCAGAACAACGGCCACTCCAGCGAGAAGAACCTGCCCGTTTCCTGGGGACCGAACAAGAACCTCGCCTGGAAACTCGATCTGCCCGGCCGCGGTGGCTCCACGCCGATCGTCTGGGGCGATCGCATCTTTCTGACCAGCGCGGACAATCAGGATCTCGTCCTGATGTGTGTCCAGACCGACGGCAAACCGCTCTGGAAGCATCGGATTGGCCGCATCGCCCGGGCTGATATCCGCAAGGGCGAGGGGAACGACGCCTGCTCGACGCCCAGCACCGATGGCAAGTTCGTCTACGCCTACTTCGGCACCGGCGACTTCGTCTGCACCGACTTCGACGGCAAGGAAATCTGGAGGTTCAACGCCCAGCAGCGCTACAAGCCCTTCTCGATCCAGCATGGCATGCACGTCACGCCCCTCCTGCACGAGGATCGGCTCTACCTCACGCTGCTGACAAACAGTGGTCACTGGGTCATCGCCCTGGATAAGGCGACCGGCAAGGAGGTGTGGAAGGTCGAACGCCAGACCGATGCCGAGGGCGAGAGCCGGGAGGCGTACACGTCGCCATGTCTGTGGCATAACGGCAAGGAACTGAACCTGGTCGTCCTCGGCTGCGATTACGCGACGGGCCATCGCCTGTCCGACGGCAAGGAAGTGTGGCGGTTGGCCGATCTGAACCCGGCCGCCTCGACGGCCCATCGGATCATCGCGTCGCCGGTTGCTTCGGACGATCTGCTGGTCGTGCCGACGGCCCGCGGCCTGCTCGCCGTCGGCGTCAAGCCGGGAGCGAACGGCCTCATCAAGGCGGGAAGCAAGTTCGAGCAGTGGCGCATCGACAAGGGCTCGCCCGACGTGCCGTCGCCGTTGATCCACGAGGGTTTGGTCTATCTGATGCAGGACGGTGGTACGCTGATCTGCGTCGAGGCGAAGACGGGCAAGACGGTCTACAGCAAGCGGCTCAGTGCGGAACGCTATCGCGCGTCGCCGGTCTACGCCGATGGCAAGGTCTACCTGGTAGGGCGAGATAGCGGTACGTTCAGCGTCGTGAAGGCCGGGCCGGATTTCCAGCTGCTGGGAACGAGTACGCTGCCCGACGTGTTCCCCGCGTCGCTGGCCATCGCCTACGGCCGGATCTACCTGCGCGGCTTCAAGACCCTGTACGCCATCTCCGAAGGGGGGAAGTGACGCAGCTGTTAGCCGGACGCGCCAGCGACGGATAGCGGCAACCGTCGCTGGCTAAGAAGTAAGTTCAAAACCGTCCATCCAGGTCGTGTCTGGTGAATCGCCGAGAGGCGTAGAATGAGGAGGATCAAGTAACTCCAGAACAGCAGGAACCGTCATGGCTGTTGTTTCTCCTTCGTATTGCTTTGACATCGATTCACCAGACACGGCCTAGTCCCGGCCGGGGCACTCGGCCACTGCGGGCGATCCGCGCTGCGCCGGCGGGATCGGTGCCCGCGTGGCACGCAGATTCTCGCGCAGAATCCGTCGCACCTCGAGGACCGACAGCGGGTGCGTGTGTACCTCCAGATGGTTGGCCGGTACGACGATCTCCGAATCGACCCCCGCAAGGTGGGCGCTCTGGTACGGCACGATGCCATCGCCCACGGTGTTCAGCTGGCCGCCGAAAAAGCGCTCCAGGATCAGATCGTTGTTCTGGGCCACGCCGATGATCGAGTGGTAGCGCGTCCCCGGCGGCTGCCGCCGGCCCGCCAGGATTTCGAGGCCCGGAGCATCGGGCCGAAGCAGGTCCACGCTGGTCGGCAGACGATTCCGCTTCTTGCCCATCTCCTGACCCAGACCCGCACGCCAGACCTCGACGCTGGATTGCAGCAGAGTCCGAGGCATGCCCGCCAGGCTGGCGGCGAGCCGACCCGCCGTCGAGTGACTCAGGCCCGATCCACGATGCGGCGTCGCGATGAAGACCGCATGCGCGATCGACGGATTGCGCTGGAAGAACACCGTGTCGGTGACCGTCCGGCGAGCCTTCTCCGAGATGGCCAGCGAGTCCAGGGCCGGCGATCCGATCAGGCGGAAGAAATCGTCACCGCTATCGACCGTTTGTAGCTTGGCGAGCAGGCCGCCCATGCTGTGCCCCACGACGACCATGCGGTCCAGGTTGGCGTCTTGCCGTTGCGGATCGAAGCGCTCACGCACGGTCTTCAGACGCTGGCGCAGGTCGCCGGCCGAGGACAGATACGGAGCCGACGTCGGGTAGAAGTAGAACCAGAACTGGTAGCGTTCACGCAGATCCGGCTCGGCCTCCAGATCGTTGAACATCGGTGCCCAGGTCAACGGTGAGGAGAGCAGGCCATGAATGAACAGGACCGGAATCTTGCCCGGCTGGTACGGCTCGATCATGTAGATGCCAGTCTCGGCCTCGATCGACTGCGGACGCATGAAGCCGCGTAGCCAGGCGTTGCGGAGTTCCGACGTGGCCAGGCCGTAAGCCAGCGGCGTGGTGATGTCCGACTCCAGCGGCACATGCAAACCGCGCACCTCGATCGCCTGCACCCGCAGCGGATCGTACAGTTCCAGCCGACCGCACCGGCACTGGGCCAGATCTCTCAGGCTTCCCTCGAAGCGAAAGAAGGCCGTGGCCGGGAAGCTCGACCGATCGCCGAGGTACGTCTCGTTGTGGTTCTGCGCGGCGTTGCGCGAGGCGATCAGCGGGACGCCCAGACCGTAGGTGCGGTGATGGTTGGCCAGGCCGCGCACGTTGAAGTCGGCACAGAGCTGCAACTGGTGGAAGTCGCCCGGCGGCCAGACGAAACCGTGCTGGACGACGGAAAGCCGAAACGTCGAGCCGTCGGGAGTCGGAATCTCCAGGACGGAACTCGGATCGAGTCGGCCGACGGCGAGAGCGGCCTGGAGGCACTTGGCCAGGCTCTGGTTGTACAGCTCACAGGCCAGGCGGAAACGCGGATCGAAGGCGTTCTGCGGCGTGAACCAGCGATCGGGAGCGTCCCCGTTCGGGTCGCTGGTGGCCGGCGACCCTTCGCGAGGTTTCCGCGCAGTCGTGAACAGGTAATGGTAGGAGTAGCCGGCCGCCCGGTAGTACAGGGCCAGGCTCTCGTGCGTGTTCCAGGTCTCGGTCTTGCGACCGCGCAGGAAGGTCAACTCGGCCAGCGTGTAGAGAAAGTCCGGCTGCGGTTCGCTCTGGTACAGTTCCACCAGGCGCGTCTCGGCCTCGGCCGGGGCCTTCTCGGCCAACTGGGCCAGGTCGTACTTGCGCAGCGTCTGCTCGGTTCGCGCCGAGGGCGTGCCGGGGCCGATGAGGTTTTCCTTGAACGCCGTGAACAGACTCTCGGCCCGCGAGGCACGATCGACGCGGATGCCGGTACTGCACGCCGTCAGGGCCCCCAGGCAAGCGGCCAGGAGCATCATCCAGATCCAGCGATGAAGCCGCTTCATGGATCGGTAGTCCGCTCGCTCGGCTGCACCTCGCCGAGGTGGGGGCCGGACTTCAGTACCGGCGAACCGCGAAGGATATCGTCCGCGTCAGAAGGGTCAAGGCGAGTTTCTTCCTGGCCGGTCTTGCCCCGATCGCGTAGACTCGCTGCGAATCCGTCTCGGTCGGCAGGGGCCGATCCGGGCGGATCCCACCAGGAGACGCTTCCGTGAATCGCATGCGACAGGTGCTGGCTCTGGTTCTGATCGTCGGGCTCGCGACGGTCTCTCTGACGGCCTCGGCCCGGGACACGAAAAAGCAGCCCGAGGGCAAATGGGTCGAACTGTTCAACGGCAAGGACCTGACCGGCTTCAAGACGCACCCGAAGAATCCGGGCAACTGGAAGGTCGAGGACGGCGTCATCGTCGGTCGCGGTCCAGCCAGCCACCTGTTCAGCGAGCGTGGCGACTACCAGAACTTCCGCTACAAGGTCGTCGCCATGATCTCCGACAAGGGCAACTCGGGCCAGTACTTCCGCACGAAGTTCGGGCCTGGCTTCCCGACCGGCTACGAGGCCCAGATCAACTCGACCGGTGGCGATCCGATCAAGACCGGCAGCCTCTACGGCTTCCCCGGCTGTCTGGTCAAGGAGATCCTGGTCAAGCCGAACGAGTGGTTCGAGCAGGAAGTGACGGCGATCGGCAATCACATCACGATCAAGGTCAACGGCAAGCAGACGGTCGATACGAAGGTCGATGGCAAGAAGCTCTTCACCAGTGGCCACTTCGCCATTCAGCAGCACGATCCGGGCAGCGTCGTCAAGGTGAAGTCGATCCAGGTGATGGAGCTGCCGAGCAAGTGATCGTCATTTAGCCGCCGGCTTGCCGCCGGTCTTCGTCTTCGTCGCGAAAACCCCCCCGCAAGCCGGCGGCTAAATGAAGAACGATTTGCACCTTCCGGTCGCCCATCTCGG
>CAYYJM010000106.1:0-19254 GCA_964471755.1 uncultured Alcaligenaceae bacterium | reverse complement strand
ACACGGCCGAACTGGAGCAGCGCGTTCGCCGTCTGGAAGAGGCCCTGGCCCTGCTCGGCGGCGCGGATGGCATCACCGTCCATCTGCGCGAGGATCGCCGTCACATCCAGGATCGCGACGTGCGACTGGTCCGACAACTGGCCAACGTGCGGCTCAACCTGGAAATGGCTGCCGTCGAGGCGATCACCGACATCGCCGTGGAGGTACGGCCCGACGAGGCGACCCTGGTGCCGGAGAAACGCCAGGAAATCACGACCGAGGGCGGCCTCGACGTGATCGCCAACCGGGCGGCCGTCGCGCCGTGCATCGAGCGATTGCACAAGGCCGGTATTCACGTGTCGCTGTTCATCGATCCCGGACGGGATCAGGTTCTCTGTGCCCGCGATCTTGGAGCCGATGCCATCGAGTTCCAGACGGCCAGCTACTCGGAGGTCCACACCGCCGATGGCGTCGCGGTGGAACTGCACCGATTGCAGGAGGCGTGTGCCGTCGCCATCGAGCAGAATTTGCACGTCCATCTGGGGCATGGTCTGAACTATGTCAATACGCCGGCCGTCTGCCTTCTGCCGGGAGTCGAGGAACTGAACATCGGCCACAGCATCATTTCTCGGGCCGTTCTCGTCGGCCTGGAACGCGCGGTACGCGAGATGAAGGAACTGATTCTCCGCTCCACTCCGGACTGATTGTGCCGCCTTCTCGGTGTCGGTCGTCGTATCGATTTTGCAAATTCCAATCCCGCCGCTGGCGTTGGATCGCATCATTTCTTAGAATTGGTGCCATCCAACCTTGTGGAGGGTATGCAGATGGGACGGAAGAAAGCAGTACCGGACGAGGAGTCGAACCAGATGGACGACACGCAAACCAACATGGAGGAGGAGGCCACCGAGGCCGGCCAGCCACGGACGACCCGTCAGTACTGGATCGCGGTACTGCGAGCGCATCCGTCGTGGTTGCGTGAACGAAGCAACGACAAGCTCTACAAGCAATACCTGGAAGATCATCCCGAGGTCGATGAGGTGCCGCTCAAGGCTCGGCAAGGTCTCTCGACGGTCAAGTCCCAGCTCCGCAAGGGCTACAAGGAACGCAAGCGTGGCCGGAAGGAATCCACGCCGGATAATGGAACCCCACTCCCGCCCCCGACCGCTCCCAGCCGCGCTCGTAGCCGCTCCACCGAGGAACTGGAACACCTGGAGGAGCGGATTGACGCCGTGCTGACCCAGGCGAAGAACCTGGATAATGACGAACTGGATCACGTGGTCAAGTTGCTCAAGACAGCTCGCGACGCCGTCATCGTGCTGCTCCACAGAGATTGACGCTTGCCGCTTGCCCCTCGCCCACCTCATCTTTCTTGCACAGTCGCCTCTTGCTAGAGCCCGCGCCGGTTGGCATGATATCGCCTACGGACTCTCTCCCAGTAAACTGCGGGCTCTGGCTCAGGAGTCGGTCATGCAGGATGTCTTGACGTTGATTCTCGGTGGCGGCCGGGGTGTTCCGCTTTATCCCCTGACACGACATCGCAGTGAGCCAGCTGTGCCCCTGGCTGGCAAATATCGCCTGATCGACGTGCCGATCAGCAACTGCCTCAACAGCGATTTCCAGCAGATCTTCGTACTGACGCAGTTTCTGAGCGTCAGTTTGCACCGCCATCTTGCCCAGACCTTCAAGGTCGATATGTTCTCGCGTGGGTTCATCGAGGTTCTGCACGCCCAGCAAACCAACGAGGGCGCGGACTGGTATCAGGGCACCGCCGACGCCGTTCGCCAGCACATCGAGTACCTGGCCGGCTTTCCCGTCGCCGACGTGTTGGTCCTGTACGCCGATCAACTCTACCGCATGGATTACCGCGAACTGCTGCGCCAGCATCGTGAAAGTCGAGCCGACATCACCCTGGGCGTGCTGCCGGTCAATCGCGATCGCAGCCAGCGTGTCGGTCTGTTACAGGTCGATTCCAACGACACCGTCGTCGCCCTCAGCGAGAAACCGCACACCGACGCGACCCTGAATGCCCTGCGTGTGGGCCGGGAATATTTCGACCGCAACGACCTGCAACAACTCGGCCGAGACCACCTGGCGAACATGGGAATTTACCTGTTCCGACGAGAAGCACTGGTCGAACTCCTGCGTGCGTATCCAACGGCGACCGATCTCGTCGAGGGTATCCTGGCTCCGAGTCTGTCGTCGCATCGTGTCAAGGCTCACCTGTTCGATGGCTTCTGGGAAGATCTGGGCACGATCCTGACCTATTTCCAGGCGCACATGGCATTGCTGGCCGAGCGGCCGCCGTTCGATTTCAACAGTCCGGAGGGCGTCGTGTATACGCGGGCCCGCAACCTGCCCGCCTCGCGGGTGATGGCCTCGCGAATTGAGCGCTGCCTGATCGCCGACGGCTGCACGATCGGCACGAGGACAGAGTTGGTCGATTGCGTCGTCGGCGTTCGCAGTCAGGTCGGAGCCAACGTCCAGATGAAGCAGACTGTCCTGCTCGGCGCGGACGCCTATGATTCGCCGGACCAGCGCCAGGCGAATCGCCGTCAGGATATTCCGGATGTTGGTGTCGGCGAGGGGTCACGGATCGAACGGGCCATTCTCGACAAGGACTGTCGGATCGGCCGGAATGTGCAGATCATCAACGCCCGCGGAGTTCGCCATGAGGAGGGCGACAAGTGGGTGATCCGCGACGGTATCGTCGTGGTGCCCAACGGCACGGTCATCCCGGACGGCACGGTGATCTGAGGGGAAATGACAAACGGCACGCCGAGGCGTGCCGTTTGCCGTGGATCAGACCGAATTACTTGGCGTCCTTCTTGGCGTCCTTCTTGCCCTTGCCGCCGAAGGTGATCTTCACGGCGGACACCTTGTCGCCGTCGGCGGTAATCGTGGCGCGGACGCCCTTCTTGGCTTTCTCGAGAATCTTGGTCAGGCCTTCCACGCCAATTTCCTTGCTCTTGCCGTCCTTGCCGCTGATCTCGACCTTGGCACCCTTGATGCTGAAGGTCGCCGGTTCCTTGCCCTTTTCCGTCACGGTGATCTTGTCACCATCGACCTTGGTGATGACGCCGGTGATGTCGGCAGCGTAGGCCACGGCGCAGATCGCGAACATGAGCAGAGCGCAGAGCATCGAACGCATTGGAGACTCCTCTTGTGGGTGCTGACACCCGCCAGTCATGACGATCTGCGCCGTCTCGGCTTCGGCCGAATGCGAATCGCAGCGCAAACCATGAAACTGGCGTGGCTGTTCTAGTAAACCCACTGGATCGAGAGAAGTTCCGATTCTGCGGAAAAATTCACTTTGCCGGGCTGATTGCCAGTCGGGCGGCAATCCTTGCGGCCTCGACCAGGCTCCGGGCATCGGCCTGCCCCTTGCCGGCGATGTCGTAGGCCGTGCCGTGGGCCACGCTCGTTCGCACGATCGGCAAGCCGACCGAGATGTTGACCGCCTCCTTCATGCCGAGGAGCTTCAGCGCGATGTGCCCCTGATCGTGGTACATGGCCACAACGCCATCGTAGGCTCCGCGATGGGCCCGGGCGAACAGCGTGTCCGTCGGCCAGGGACCGGTCACGTCGAGCCCCTCGGCCCGGGCCCGCTCGACGGCCGGGGCGATGATCGTCGCCTCCTCGTCGCCGAACAGGCCGCCGTCACTGGCGTGTGGATTGAGGGCGGCCACGGCCAACCGTGGCCGACGACTCAGCAGACGCGTCAGGAGGCCATCGAGCAGATGCGCCTTGTCGCGGATCGCCTCCGGGTTCAGGTGCTGAAAGACGTCGCGCAGGGCCATGTGCAGCGTGACGTGGACAACGGCCAGATTGCCCAGAGCGAGGACCATGGCGAAGTTCTTCACGCCGCAGCGATCGGCCAGGATCTCCGTGTGACCGGGGTAGTGAACGCCGCCCGCGTGCAGCCCTTCCTTGTGCAGCGGAGCCGTCACGATGGCGTCGGCCCGGCCGGCCTTCGTCCAGTCGATGGCGGCACAGAGAAAGTCGTACGCCGCTCGGCCGGCCCGGCCGTCGATCTGGCCGACCTGGACGGCGTCGAGCTTCTGCTCGGTCGTCCGGACGACCGGAACGACATCGGCTGTCGGCCGACCGGCCTCCGGCTCGGTGATGACCTCGACCCGCGCAGTCGAGCCGACCAGCTTCAGAGCGTAGCGCTGCCAGTCGGGATCGCCAACGATCACGGGGTCGCCGTGGGCTAGCAGATCGGGCCAGGCCCGCGCGAGGATCTCGGGGCCGATGCCGGCCACGTCGCCCTGAGTGAGCAGTAAACGGGGTTTCATCGTTCCATGTCTCGCGGGTCCGGCCAGGGATCGATCACGGGCCGCCAACGCCAGGTTCGTCGGTTGGCCCCAGGGCCAGTCTACCGACCGCCTCAGCCAAGCCAACCCCGCCTGTCAGGATTCTGGAATGCCCTCCAGACCGGAAGCGCCACTTCCCCTCGGGGCCGTTCGGGCATATAGCATCGTCGAGCCCCCAGGCAGAGGAGAGTGGACATGGCTTTCAGCGTCGCACAACCGGGCAAGACCCGGATCGGTTGGATCGGCACCGGCGTGATGGGCCGCTGGATGTGCCAGCACCTGATGACGAAGGGCTACACCGCGACGATCTCGAACCGAACGAAGGACAAGCCGGACGTCAAGGCCCTGCTCGACGCCGGAGCTGCCTGGGCCGACACGCCGCGCGCCGTCGCCGAGAAGTCCGATGTCGTCTTCGCCATCGTCGGCTTTCCGCCCGACGTCCACGAGGTGTTCCTCGGCGCGAACGGAGCCCTGGCAGGTAGTCGGCCGGGAATGATCCTGGTGGACATGACGACCAGCGAGCCGACCCTGGCCGTCGAGATCCATCAGGCGGCCCTGGCGAAGCAGGTCGGGGCACTTGACGCTCCGGTGTCCGGTGGTGACGTGGGAGCGAAGAACGCCGGCCTGTCGATCATGATCGGCGGCGACGCTGAGGTAGTGGCCGCCGTCGGGCCGCTTTTCGAGTGCATGGGCAAGACGATCATCCACCAGGGGGCGGCGGGATCGGGCCAGCACACCAAGATGGTCAATCAGATCCTGATCGCCTCGACGATGATCGCGGTGTGCGAGGCCCTGCTGTATGGCCACAAGGCCGGCCTCGATCTGCAGACGGTCTTCAAATCAGTCTCGACCGGGGCGGCCGGCAGCAAGGCGCTGGAGGTTCTCGGGCCGCGGATCATGGCCGGCAACTTCGAGCCGGGCTTCTTCGTCGAACACTTCATCAAGGACATGGGCATCGCCCTGGCCGAGGCGAAGCGGATGAACCTGTGTCTGCCGGGCCTGGCCCTGGCCAGCCAGCTGTACAACGCCGTCGTCGCTCAGGGCTTCGGCCGGAAGGGCACGCAGGCCCTGATGCTCGCCCTGGAACAGATGAACGCCGTCAAGCGATAGGGAGATGGTGCGATGCGATCGACGCTGCTCTACGGAGTGCTGATGGTGAGTCTGGCCGGGCTGTCCGCGGAGGCGACGGCGGCGGACCACACGAAGGACACGCTCGACCAGGTGAAGAAGGCCGTGGCCGATGGCAAGGCGGTACTGCTGGACGTGCGGGAGAAGTCGGAATGGGACGAAGGCCATCTCAAGGACGCCCGGTTGTTGCCGCTGAGCGTCCTCAAGGCTGGGGTCAAGCCCGAGGACGTGGCCAGGGTCGTCCCCGGGGGCAAGGTCGTCTATAGCCACTGTCGCTCGGGCGGGCGGAGCTTGAAAGCGGCGGATGAACTCAAGAAACTCGGTTACGACGTGCGGCCCTTGAAGCCGGGCTACGCGGAGTTGCTCAAGGCCGGTTTCGCTCCGGCCCCGAAGTGATCCACCAACGAACATTCTAGCCGAGGTGAGTACGATGAAGGCCCTGTGGGCTCTCCTGTTCTGCGCGGGGTTCGTGAGTCCGTGCGTCGCCCAGCCCCTCGACGAGAAACTTGTCTCCCCCATCATCGCCGGCTACGGGGGAGTGGTTTCGTTACCGAAGGCCGCCGAGTCGCCCCGCAAGGGGACCCGGGTTGTGTTCGATGTCACCGCCGACTCGAAACCCGCCGACGTGAACAAGGGCCTGGAGCGAGCCGCGCGCTTGCTGAACCTCTTCGGCGTGGTCGGGCTGAAGGCCTCGGACGTGAGGATCGTCGTTGTGCTGCATGGTGACGCCACCAAGGTGGCCCTGACCGACGCGGCCTACAAGAAGAGCTGCGGAGCCGCGAAGAATCCCAACCTGCCGCTGGTTCGCGCGCTGCGCGAGGCGGAGGTCGAGGTCTTCGTGTGCGGGCAGGCGTTGCACTACAAGAAGTTCGCGACGGCGGATGTGGCCAACGGCCTGACCATTTCGCAGGCCGCGCTCACCGTTGTCCTCAATCGGCAGGCGGATGGGTACGCCTGCATTCCGGTCCCTTGAGTCCGGTCAGGGCCGAGTTCCGAACGGGTCACTGAACTGCGAGACAGCTTTGGGCTTGGGCATGGACAACCACGACAATCCATCGTGTCCCTTGGCCGGAGACGAGGTTTCGAGGTGCCGGCTCATCTTGACGCACAATTCCATGTGCAGGTCGCTGGCCAGAAGCTATAATAATCTCGCGGAATTGGCCCGGTTGCAGTCCGGTTCGTTGATCCACGGCCAGAACGGCCGATCTCGCCCCCCTGACGACCAGATGTCGTCACCAGCAGGATGCGGGCTCTCGGGAGGGCGATTCAGGGCGAAGGGACGCCCTCCGGATCCGAAGCCGGCACAGAAACGGACGGCCGACATCCGTGGAGAGGCCCGCATGACGATTCGTCTATTCGTGGAGCCCGGCCAGGTTTACTCCTGGCTGCAGTTCACCCATTCCAAGCCGCCCTGTTCAATCGCTCTCGATGGGATCGTCAACGATCGACCGCGACGTGATCCGCGCGGGCCCTACGCCAATTTCGACCATCACGCCCGGGTCGATCGCCTGGCCACGCGCTCGACGGCCGAGCAGGTCATGTTCGAGATCAACCTCGGTCTGTTCTCCACCTTCCAGCGGAACGGCGAACCGACGGCCAATGTCTTCGTCAACGACGCCGACGAGGACACCTGCCTGGCCGTCTGGCTGCTGCGGCACCACACCGAGGCCCTGACCGGTAGTCTCGGCCTGGCTCGCCTGGTCTACTACGAGGACCGCCTCGATGCCACGGCTGGGGCCTACCCCCTTCGCGACGCGCTCCAGTATCGACAGATGGCCTGGATCTTTGAACCGTACCATAACGCCCGCTACGAGGGCCAACTGCCGAAGATGGACGAACACGAGATGAACGACCTGATCGACTCGATCATGCCGCGCATCACCGCCCACGTCAACGGTTCCGGCGGAGAGATGGAACTGAATGGCCGCATCGAGGTTCTCGGCGGCGGTCCCGGCTGGTCACTGGTCCGCGAGACAGGCCCGGCCGCCCGACTTGCCCTGTTCGACATGGGCACCCAGGCTTTTGTCGTGTATCGCGGCGAGAGTGAGGGCCGCCACCACTACGCCCTGGGCCGACGCTCTGTCTGGGTTCCCTGGCCCTGGCGGCAACTGATCCGCGCCCTGAATCGAGAGGACCCCGCAGTCCAGTCGCGTGACTGCTACCAGTGGGGCCCACTATCCAGCGCCGCGACCATCGGCGGCTCACCGCGAGCCGGCGGTAGCGCCCTGACACCGAGCGAGGTCGAGCGCATCATCAACCGTGTCCTGGCCGCCAACGCCGACTCGGACGGCGACAGCCGATCACGAGCCCGGCAGCGTGCCGGCCGCGCCTCCGATTAAGCAGCCACCCTGTCTTCCGTTCATCGTTCATCGTTCATCGTTTCCGGCTACTGGCGATAGATACCCCGCAGCGTCGAAGGTCAGCGGAGTCGGTTCGGTCAGCACGTCCCACGTCGTCTGACGGTTCGGGTCGCTCAGGCACGCCTCGGAGACGATCACCTCTTCGACGTGGAGCGTGTTGCGCAGGTGGATGATGCGGGCCTGTTCCGGCTCCCGCGTGCCGATGATCTTCAGGGCGGCGTCGATCACCTCGCGATCCGTGGCGAAGTGGACCGGCAGGAACGCGCCCTCCGGGTAGCCGGCCGTCAGGCAGTTGATCGTCGTCGCCTGGTAGTCCAGTGCCTCGACGACGCGCGTCAGGGTGAAGTCGGCCAGACCGATGCCGGTGGCATTGCCGTGCGTCTTCGCACTGAGGCCGCGAACGTGGATCCGGCGAACCTGCGGCACGTCGGGCGGCGTCGGCATCTCTCGGTAGGCCCGCTTGCGGCCGACGACGTTGGTGTCCATGCCGGAGCCCGAGATGTCCTTGCCGATCTCGTCGAGGATGACGAGGTCCGCCTGGCGAAGCGGCAACTTCGGCAGCAGATGACGGGCGATCGTCAGCAGTTCGATCTCGGTGGCGACAAAGTCGGTCGGGGCGGCACCGCGCACCAGGGCCGTCTCGTCGGCGGCGTTCTCGACGATGGCCAGGCCGAACGCCACCGGAGCCTTCGCCAGGAGGACGCTGGAAATCGCCGTGACGACCGGCTCGTAGGGCTGTTCGAGCAGAATGCGATGGGCGGCCAGGGCACCGACGTGCTTGCCCAGGCCGATCATGATCATCTTGAGCAGGCCGCTCTCGATTCGCCCGTGGTAGCCGGTGTGCGGCTTGACGCGGGCCACGACGCCGATGTGGTCGGCCGTGCTGGCGATCTTGTCGAGGTAGACCGGGTAGCCCTCTGGCGTGGAGCCGAGGCTGACCACGTCCATGCTGGCACGGATCGGACAACCGACGTAGTCCTCGGTGATGCCGTAACTGCGCAGGACGGCCGCCTGTCCGGCTGCGGTCGCGCCGCCGTGACTGCCCATGGCCGGGACGATGAACGGAATCGCACCGAGTCGTTCGAGGTGAGCGACGACGGTGCGGAGAACGAACGGGATGTTGGCGATGCCGCGACTGCCGGCGGTCAGAGCGACCGTCTGGCCCGGGCGGATGCGCTGGCCAAGGTCGAGGCGTTCCAACTCGGCGCGGACGCCGGCTTCGATGTCGTCGAGACGGGGACGTTCCAGATGCTGACGCAACCGCGCCATACGAGGATAACGCACGGCCAGAGCCCTCCTGCGGAATGATTGTGCAGGATACCACGAGGCCGACAAAAGGCAAGCATGCGTCCATTCAATCGATGTTGCCGCTGGGCGGAGAGGGAGCCGGCCCGAGGAGACGCTGGAACATTTCCCGGGAGACGGTGCCCTGAATGATGCGGACCTCGCCGCCAGCGAAGAGGAAGTGCGTACCGTGGGGATGCGCCGAACCCCAGCTGGTGACCACGGGAGCGTCGGTCGTCAGTGGTGTGGAATCCCAGTCGTGCAGGATGGTCGAGCCGGTGCGGGCACAGGTGGAGCCACCGACCAGGGCCGGGCCATCGAGGAGCCAGCCGCCGGAGGCGTAGGCTGACGGCGTGAGCCCCTTTTCGCCGGCCAGGATGGCGTTGGACAGGCCGGGCCGGGTGTCGGCAAATCGGACCAGGGGCTCGCCACGGCCGCGCAGCAGTCGGCCGTTGGCGGCGTAATCCGTGCGTCCCCAGAGCGTGAATCCTTCGGGCTGAGAAGCATAGGCGACGCCAGGAAAGAGGGGATCTCGCGATGGCGTCTCGATCAGTTCCGGACGTCCGCGTGCCGGGCAGAGCAGCCCCTGGATTCGCACACCCAGCCCGGCCGGACGCGAGGCCCGGATGCGCGCCAGGCCGTCAGCGTCGAGGTAGGGCAGGAGCTGGTAGATCCAGGACCCTGGCTGAGTCTCCGGCGTGGCATAGGGGAGGCCCAGACCGAGCCGTTCGTCCTCGGCAAGGGCTGCCGGTCGGATCAGCCGCAGGTAGCGAACCTCGTCGCCATAGCCGCCCAGGCCAGGAAAGACGCCTCGACTGTCATGATGCAGGTGCAGGGCGTGGGCGAGTTGTTTCATCCGGTTCTGGCACTCCAGCCGGTGCGAGAGACTGCGCACCTTCTGCACGGCCGGGATGACGAGCAGCCCAAGCACAATCAGGATCAGCACGACCAGCAGCAGTTCCACGATGTTGGAACCGGGTCGCCGGGTCCTCCTTCCTCGCATTGGCCCCCCAGGCTCCCCCGTCTGGCGGTGAGGACGGATACGGTCGCACCGAATGATGAGGCGAGTGCGACTTCGATCAATCGGAAAGGTTCATGAGAATCAACTCCGGTTGTAACAAAGTCGGTCGGCGGGTGCCAGAAGAAAATGAACCTGTTCTCAGATGGCAGTACTCTTCCAGTGTGTTTTGTCAGAACCGCGCACGCAGCGAGCCTTCAGGCGAGCGGAGTAAGCGCACCAGGACCCGGACGTGTAGGTCTTGAAACACAGCCTCTGCCCTTTCGTGCAGGTGGTGGTGCGCTTACTTCGCTCGGCCTGCGGCCTCGCTGCGTGCGCGGCTCTGATACGCCTGCGTGTCAATGGCTGTCCACCGTGGCGGCACCGCCGGCGCGATGCTTGACGTTGCTCGGCAGCGTGAACGGGAACAGCTTGTGCGTGTCGGGCAAGTACGCGCGGACGGCCTGGGTGCTGTCGATCGTCCCGAGTCCGCGATGCGGATCGACCCAGTCTTCCAGGTGCAGGACGATGTCCGACGTGCCAGCCAGTTCTTTCCGCAGTGCCGGGGGCAGCGGGAGCGGTCGGCCCAGGCGACTCGCTTCCTGAATATTCCGGAGCCTGTAGTCCGATCCGTCGAACGGAAAGACCAGACTCGCGCCGCCGGGTACGTCGAGGAAGGCGATCATCCTGCCATCGAGGCAATAGAACGCGAGGATCGGCCGGGGCTGCTCCGGCTTGCGGAACGTCTGTCCGGTGGTCGCCTCCCAGCGTGCCTTGAGCAGATCCTTGACCTGCTTTGGTTGGAGGCGGAGTTTGCAGCGGATGGCGGCGTCGAAGTAGGGCCGCAGGTAGCCGGCCGCGGCCTGGCGATCCTGCTCCGACTCGCTGCGGAGGCCCTTGCGGCACAGGCCCAGGAGCATCTCGCTGTCGAGCAGAGCGTGAAAGCGGCTGGCTGCGCCGTCTTCCGCGACGAGAATCCGGGAAGCGAACAGCAGAGCCTCGAGATCATCGCGGTTGAGGTTATGGCCGGCGCTGTCGAGAAGAGTCCCGATCACGTCGCGCAGTCGGGCCAGGGCATCGACCCGGTCGGTCGCTTGCTGCCCGGGGCCGCTCAGTGACTCGGTTGCGGGCTTCTCGGTGTTCGTGCTGCGCATCAGTTCCAGGACGGCCCGACCGATCTCACGTCGGAAGACCAGTTCCTTTCTCTGGCTCTCGCTCAGTTTGTCCTTTTCGATCTTCTCGGCGGCCAGGTAGAACTCCGCCGCCAGGGGCAAATCCTGGGACGGAGATGGAATGCTCAGGGCGAGGACCTGATTGTACATCAGCTTGACCTGCCAGACGAAGCGCGACGCTTCGGGCAGACTTTTGCAGTAGTGCAGGGCGCGGAGCAGATCGTCGAACGCCTCCTTCGGATCGGGCCGGGGCTTGAACAGGCTACAGTCGGCGAGTCGTTCAAGCGTGTTCACCTGGCGCTCCAGGAAGCGAGAGCGGGCCTCGGCAAAGTTCGGCTCGAAGGCGTCGCCCCGATGCAGCTGGCGCAGGATCGAGGTGATCTCGCCGGACAGTTTCCGGTAGCGGGCCAGTGCGCCGTTGGGGCCGTCCACCTGGCCGCGGAAGCGCTGGACCATCGCCAGGCCGTGGTCGTTGTGGAGCTTGAGGATGCGGGCATCGCGATCGCGCTGATACTCGTCGCGGACAAGGACCTTGTTGGAGTCCAGGAACTCCGTCTCGGCCTGGCTGATCTCCATCCGCTCCATGAAGGCCCAGGCCCGGCGATGGTGCAGATGAGCCGTCAGCGGTCGCGTCTTCTCCGGATCGTGGGTCAGGGCGATCTCACGGGCGTAATCCAGGCGGGTCCGGGCCACGCCCCATCGGCCGAGCTTCTGCCAGGCATCCGCCTCGCGGCACAGGGCGTAGATGGCGAATGGCGGCGGCGTGTTGCCGACAAAGACGGCATGAGCCAGACGGAACTGCTCGGCGGCCTTTTCATGTTCCCGCCAGTGGGTCAGGAAGTAGCCGAAATCGGCATGACAGAGCGCCTTCAGCGCGAGGTGAATGCTGTTCGGGGCCTTGCGAACGCCCTCGTCGTAGCGGCGCAGGACGAGTTCATATTTCTCGTGGGTGGCGTCGCGTTCGTCGGCCAGGCCGCGAGCGTGCATGACGACGGCCAGCAGGTGCAGATCGGGTGTATCTGCCTGACGCTGCGCCTCCGCGGCGCTCAGGTCGGCCTGTAGGGCCTGGAGAATCTGCGGCAGGTCCTTCTGGCGATCCTTGTGACACAGGCGGGCTAGCAGGCGAACGCGGGCCTGTTCGCGCTCGGCGGCCGTTCGACCAGGTTCGTCCCTGGCGGCGGCGAGCTTCGCGACGGCGTCGGCCTCCAACTCGTGCAGGAGTCCCTCGAAGGCACGGTTCATCACGTCCTTATCCACGGGATCGAGCAGGGAACCGCGATCGACCGGGATGCGCCCGAGCAGACGGGCTCGCAGGGCTGGAATGAGCCAGGGCGACTCATCGAACCACCAGTTGCCGTACGAGCCGGGGACCATGGCCCGGAGCAGATTATCGTCGATGTCGCCGCGATACTGTGTGAAATCGCCCTGGGGGAAGAAGTGGAACTCGCCCTGAGCGGAGATCAGTGATCGACACTGCGGATTCTGCCGCGGAGCCTTGATCTTGAGTGCCGCCCGTACCGACGCGAACAGGGTGCTGGTCGTGATCGGCCGGTTCGTTCCCTGATTCAGGGGGATGGTTCGCAGGGACCGGACCAGAGTGGTCGTGAACGGCGAGTTGTGATCGATCCCTTCCCGATCGCTGGCGTTCTGGATGGCGAGGCAGGAGGTCATCGCCTGCAGGGCGTCGGCCTTGAACCAGCCGCCGAGGGCGTCCTCCGGCTCGGGGATGGCGTGTGGTCGGGTGCTGCCCAGGTCGGCAAAGATCTCGCCGGCCCGGCAGCAGTCCAGGATGAGGAGCTTGTGTCGGGCCGGACACGCCTCGAGTTTCTCGCGCAGAACACGGAGCGGCACCACGTTGGCGTCCGACACCTGCCCCTGAGTCAGGGTGACGTCATGACCATAGATCTCGCCCTTCCCATCGCCGCGCGAATTGCCATGGCCCGCGAAGAAGAACAGGACACAATCGTCCTTGTCAATCCGGTCATGGGCCAGGAATTCCGGGCCGAGGTTGTCAAGCAGGGCCTTGCGGGTGGCCTTGCCCTCCGCCAACACCTTCACGTTGGGCTCGGGGAAGCCATAGTGCTTGACGAGGACCTCCTTCAGAGCGTTGGCATCGTTGACCGCGTTGGTCAGCTCGGGAACGAGGCTGCGGTCGAGGTCGGTGCGGTCGGCGTAGTTGGTGCCAACGATGAGGGCCCACTTGTTGGCGTAGTTGTTCACCGACGGACCGTCGATGAGCTTCTCGCCTCGGCCTGCCATCGGCGATGGATCGATTTTCGGTGCGGGGCCCTGAGCCAGGGCCAACGTCGCGATCAGGGCGAGTGACAACACCCCGAGCCGTAACAGGCGGGTAACCGGAAGCGACATGGAAAGGACCTCAAGGGTGTTCGCGTCGTGGTTGCACTACTCTACTCTGTCCACACAGGGCTCGCAATCGAAGAGCCCGTTCCGACCGGGAGAGTTTGCCGTTGCGCTCCCTCCCAGCCGGACCCTCAGATGACAACGAACCTCCCCAGCCCGAGTAGACATTATTTTCGGAACCGGACGTTTTTCCTGTCCAGTTGGAGCCGGTTATCGCGTTGATCAGAGGGACGGGCGCTTTGGCGGGGAATTCAGCCCCGGCGGACGACCGGCCAGGGTAATATCACCCTCCGCCGAGCGTTCAGATTCATCGATCCATTTGGGAATCGTGGGCGCACCGAACCGAGCAGGCTCCGCGTCCAGCCTGTCGGCGAACTGGTAGGGACGTATCGAACCTGGAGAAGCGTACATGAAGCGGATCTTGCTGTGTTGCCCCCTGATCCTCTCCCTTTTTGTCAGCTACGGTCAGGCCCAGGAGGGGAAGAAGGAAGAGAAGGAAGGCCGGAACAAACTGGCGACGACCACCCTGGCGTCGGCGATCAACTTCTCGAAGCAACTGGGTGTGCCGCTGGGCTGCCTGCGTTCCCTCGGAGCGGACATCGACCAGGCCCGGCGACTGGCCGATCCGGTCGAACTGGCTTCCCTGGCTCAGAAACTGGCCATCGCCGAGAAGGTCGCCGGGAAGAAGGCTTCTCTGAGCGCTGAGGCCCTGATGACGGAAGCGATCGAGTTGGCCAAGCAGCGTGAGTACGCCGCCGAGTTGCAGGCCGTGGCGCTGATGGCCTCGGACGCTGCGGCACAGAAGGAACTCACCAAGGCGGCGACGCTCGCTCAGAGGCGTGATGCCGAAATGAAAGCCGCCATCATTGAGGGAGCGAAGCCTAAGGCGTTGTTCGGCACCCTCACCGTCGTCAACCACTCAGGTGAATGCCTGCGAATCTACGTCAGCGGCCGTTACGTCGGTGAGGTTCACGCCGGAGAGCAGGCCAGTTTCCATGCTCACGACCACAGCCACATCACAACTCTGGTGGCGATCTGCGAGGACGGCGAACAGGTGGCCAGCCGTAACCTGCACGGCCACTTCCACGGATACTACTGGCACATCGATCAGTAATCGACCCTTCGCCCGTCGAACCGACACCCGACCTGATGGCCGGGTGTCGGTCATTTCAGGCTGGCCTTTCCAGGACTACCGAAGTCGACTGCCTTGATAGGAGATGCGCGAGGACGGATCTGGCGTGTAATACCGGGCTGCGTTCCCCGGAGTCGGTGCCGCCATTGGAGCCAGGTGCTGGGTCGGAACCGGGAGGAAGCCGCGCTGGGGCTCCGACCAGTAGTACGAAGCGCGCGTGGCCGGGTCGTAATACAGATAGCAACCATGCGAGGCACTCCAGTAGCGACTCGCCCTCAGGGCCGCATTCTGGCCCGGACATCCCGGACAACCCGGACAGTTCGCACAATTCGAGCATCCACCCATCTGCGAACCGCAGCAGGTGCCCTGCGGACAGGGGCAGCGAACTTCTCGGCCCGGCTGACCAATCGTCGCGGCCGGCGAAGGCATCACCGGCATCGGGACCATACCTGGCGCACCGGGGGGAAGAACACCCGGCCCGGTTGGGACTCCCGGTGGCAACCCCACCTGCCCACCCGCCGGACTGCCCTTGGCGCAACGGTCACACGCCTCGGCCGAAACGACCGCCAGAAGTGCCAGACTCATCACCATCACGTTCGCCAGTAGCCATCGCATCAGGGACTCCTCTGCTGCCTTGCAGCATCCGGGTTTGAAAGATTTGCCGCGTGGAGTGAACTCGCTTCCGCAGCTGTCCGGGTCTTTCGATCGATCGTAACTCCTTCTGTCGCTGGATGTTTTCGCTGTCGCTTCAGTCTTTATCCAGTGACGAGAACGAGAACGATGCTGACCGACGCCACCTTTAACGCAAAGGCTGTACCGACAATCGAAAGTCGAGAAGGTGCTTGCCTGAACGGTGCGATCGACCCAGTCCGCAGAGTTCGCACAGAATGTGAGATGGCAGGGTCACCTGCCGGTGTAGAATGAGCAGGTTTCGGCGGCAGTGCCGCACACATCACTCCCACAGAAGGTGAACTCCGATGAAGAATCTGATGCTTCTGCTCGCGGTCGGCGTCCTCGGCCTCGTCCTGACGACGCCAGCCAGCGCCCAGTTCTATCCCGGCCAGGGCGGACAGGGTTATCGGCCGACCCAGGGTTTCAACCCGGGCTACGGTGGCTACAATCCGGGCTACGGCGGCTACAATCCGGGTTACGGTGGCGGTGGATACAACCCAGGCTACGGTGGCTTCAACCCCGGCTTTGGTGGCTCCGGGCGTCCGCACGTTGACTACGTTCCGGGCGGCTTCGTCCCGCATCGTGGCCACTTCGACTACGTTCAGCCGCACATGGACCTCCACATCGGCGGCCGGCGTTACGAAATCCAGCAGGGACCGTTCGGCCCATCAGTGTCGCCGTTCTCGCATCGCCGCCACTGAGCCGGAGCGATCCGAACGCTGTTACCCCCAACTCCCGACGCAATGCGTCGGGTTTCTTTTCGCGCCGGTCGGTTCACGTCCGCGCGGAGTCGGGCTCTTCCAGCGGGGTGGAGCGGTACAGCCACCAGGCGACCGCGCCAGCGATCAGCACACCGACATAGATGTCGAAGATCGGATCCCACTGAGCCCGGCCGGTCAGACCGCGAGTCGCCTGCCAGTCCGCGAAGACGCCAACGAACCCCTGCGAGGCCAGGGCTCCGATGACGCCCAGGCCATTGGCCAGCCCGAAGACCGTGCCGACGTGCCGACCCGCCAGCGGGATGATGACCGACCACCAGTTCGGCAACGTGACGTGCATCGCGCAGAAGGACGCTCCCCAGAGGAGAGCCAGGTGAAGCGGGTCGTCGCAGCGTACGCCAGCGAACAGGCAGGCCGCCGCCACCAGGTAGCTGACCACACCGATCCACCGCCGGGCCCGGGTTGGCTCGCCTGTCCAGGCCGGAATGCGATCGGCCAGCCAACCGCCGAACAGCATGCCAAGCGCCGAGCCGGCGATGACCAGGGAGGCCAGCCAGCCCGCCTCGACGTTCGAGATTCCTCGCGCGTTCTGCAGGTACTTCGGAAACCAGGTGTAGAAGAAGTAGGTGTAGAACGCTCCGAAGATCATGATCAGGCTCAGGACGGCGATGCCCCAGTTGGTGGCGATGGCGAGCCACGGGATCGGCCCCGGATCGGTCGCGGGGGGGGGCGTCCCGGCGCGGATCTCGGCCAACTCGGCCGCATCGACACGCGGATGATCGGCCGGGTCGTCGCGGAACCAGGCCCAGAATCCGACCGCCCAGGCGAAGCCGAGCAGAGCGAAGACACCGAAGGCCCAGCGCCAGCCGGCCATCTCGATCAGGTAGGCGGCCGCGGCCGGCGCGGCCACAGCCCCGAACTGAGCCGAGGCCAGCATGATCCCCTGCACCCGGCCACGCTCGCTGATGGGGAACCAGCGGGCCATCACCTTGGCCGCGTTCGGCAGCGCTCCGGCCTCCGACGCTCCGAAGCAGAAGCGGACCAGAATCAACACGGTCAGGGTGTAGGCCAGACCGGTCAAGCCGGTGAAGGCCGACCAGGCGATGACGAACCAGGTCAGGACGCGACGCGGCCCGATCCGGTCGCCGAGTCGGCCGGTCGGAACGGCGAACAGACCGTAGGCGAGCGTGAAAGCCATGGCCACGGCACTCAGTTCACCGTTGGACAGGTCGAGTTCCTTGCCGATGGCCTCCATCGCCTGTGCCAGGCAGATCCGGTCGAGATACAGGATCGCCGCCAGGCCGCACAGCCAGAGGACCAGAACGTGGCGAGCCCGGGTGAGACGGAATGAGGTCAGCATCGGCATGGTGCGTTCGGCTCCCTTCAAGGTCGGAACCGGCCCAGTGTACGCGATGACGCGAAGGGGTGTCAGTCAGAACTTGCTGGCAATCCGGCTTTCGACGTGGTGCAATACCCGGCATGTTAATCGGCTACGTCAGTGATGAACGGTACGTCGCCCTGTCCGACGTGCTTCTGGAATTCCTCGACGACCGGGGCGGGTCGTGGGAGACGCGGTCGCGGGCCAGTGGGGCCGTGCATCTCGATCTGCCGGCGGGAACGTACCGGGTCGTGTTGCAGAAGGCCGGCCTGGGGCCGAAGTGGTCCACCGTGACGGTTCCCTGCCCTGCCCCGCACCACTTCCGGTTACTGTCCGACGGGCTGCTCGGCTACGCCTGGCCGAAGTGGACCCGGTCGGGAGAATCCTCCGAGTTCCGGGTCCACTCGCCGGAGGCGTACCAGCTGGAACTGTGGCGATACGGCTGGGAGCCGCGTTTCGTGCGAAGTCTCGGCTGGCACGATGAACACGCTCCACGGGCGACGGTACAGGTCACGCCGGACGGCGACTACACGCGAACCGGCGTCCGCTTCAACGCGGTCGGCTACCGCAACTCGGTTCACTCGCAGAAGGTCGCCGGGCCGGAGACGAGCGGCCTCTACTACTTCCGGGCGGCCACGGCTTCGGGCCGACGGTTCGCCTTCCCATGGATCGTCGCCCCGGCCCAACCGACGGCGACCCTGGCCGTCCTCGCGTCGAACCTGACCTGGAACGCCTACAACAGCTTCGGTGGCCGGAGCAACTACCTTCACGCCGACGGTCTGCCGCCGACGCCGACGGTCCACGGCCGGAGTGAACTGAAGCGTTACAGCGATGCCGGCTTCTTCACCTGGGACGCGGGAGAATATCCGCCGCTGTCCCTGGATCGGCCGGAGCCATTCAACCACATCGATTTCGACGAGAAGATCACTGACCCGATCGAGGGCCGACAGGCGTGCCACCTCGCGCCGGCCGAGTGGCGTCTGGTCGGCTGGCTCGAACGCGAAGGCTTTCCGTTCGACTACTACGCCGAGACCCAACTCGACGATGGCACACTCGATCTCGGGGCGTACCGCGTTCTGATCACGGCGGTTCATCCGGAATACTGGACACGGCGAATGTACGATCGGGTCCGGCGCTGGGTCTTCGAGCAGGGCGGTCGCCTGGTCTATCTCGGTGGCAATGGCCTGAACTGCGAGGTGGAACTGCTGTCCGATGGGAGCGTGATCCATCACAACGGCCAGCTCCGCGGCCTGACCGTGGCGGGCCTCGGCGGCTTCGAGAGCCGACTGCACATCCGACACGAGTCGGAGGCGAACCTGCTCGGTGTCGTCTTCACGCCGACCGGGGCGATGACTGGGGCTCCCTACCGTGTCAGCGACGGCTCGCACTGGGCCTTCGCAGGCACGGGCCTGAAGACGGGCGATGTGTTCGGCAGGGAGTGCCTGCACCGGCGCTGTCCGGGCGGCGCGTCCGGCCACGAGACGGACAAGGTGTCACCGAGTTCGCCGGGCAACGTGCGCCTGTTGGCGAAGGGCCTGAATCCCGACGACGGCGGAGCGGAGATGGTGATCTTCGAGACGCCGGGCGGCGGAGCGGTCTTCTCGGTCGGGTCGATCAACTACGTCGCATCGCTGCCGGTGGACTGGGCCGTGTCGAGGATCACGCGGACGGTGCTGAGACGCTTCCTGTTGGGGACATAGTTCGGTTGTGGCGTTTGGCGAGCGGCGCGGCGTCAGCCCGCCGGGTCTTCCACCACAAA
>CAYYJM010000105.1:3117-19300 GCA_964471755.1 uncultured Alcaligenaceae bacterium | reverse complement strand
GCTCGCCGGGGAAATAGCGTGACAAAACGGAGCCTCCGAGCGTTCAGAAGATTACCGTCCATCGCGACCCCTCAGAGGAGAATGCGGATGATGCTTGTGCGAACGTTGATCCTCGGCCTGCTGCTGGCCGGCCTTGCCGTCCCGGCTCCGGGCCAGGACGCCCCGAAGGACACGCCCAAGGATGCGCCGAAGAAAGAGGAGCCGAAGAAGGTGGAGCCGAAGCCCGATCCGACCCTGGGCCTGGGCAAGGACCTGCTCAAGGAGATCGACGACCCGCCGGTCGAGGAGCTGATCGCGAAGATCACCCGCGCCCAGAACATGCTCAGCCGGGACGGCCAGAAGCTGCTCAAGTTCCGCATCCGCCTGGAGGACGCCAAGAAGACCGCCGATCGCGCCATCCAGGCGCTGGACAAGGACGTGGACGTCGTCCGCTTGCAGGATCTGTTCAAGGACGAGACGTTCAAGAAGGACCTACTCGACGTGGCCGCCGTCAAGGACAAGGGGGAGCAATCGACGAAGCTGCTCGACCTGCTCAAGCGAAACGGCGTGGGCAACACGCAGGCCCTGATCAAGTTCGCGAACTTCAAGGATGCGTCGGTCATCGCCAAGGAATGCACCGAGGGCCTGGCCCAGATCGAGACGGAGTTCAATCGCGCGGCCTTCGTGCAGTTGCCCGACGCGGCCGGTGGTCTGGGCGACCTGAACGACGTGCGCGCGATCCTGAACGCGCTGAAGAATCGGCCGACGCCGCCGGCGACCGCGGCCCGCGAGACGGACCTGGCCGAGATCATCAAACGCCTGGCTGGTCAGCCCTGACGTCCCACCCGCCGACACGAGGAGAAGAGTGATGCGTAAGACCGTCCCGATGATGATCCTCGGCCTGGCCATTTGCGTGCTGCCGCTGGCGGCCCAGCCGGAGCCGGTCGTCAAGACTCCGCCGCGGTCCAGCGATCTGGCCCCGGCCGACATCGCCATCCGCAAGACCGACGTGATCAGCGATCGCCTGGTCCGGATCAACGAGATCGCCGAGAAACTCGAGAAACTCGGCGACCCCGCCAAGAAAGGGGCCGACGAATCGACGCAGGAATACCTGAAACGCGTCGATCGCATTTTCAAGGGCCGGGCCCTGTTCATCGTCGAGCTGCACCAGGAGATGCAGGTCGTCCTGGAGGCGAAGGCACAGCTCGACCTGTACCTGGAGCGCTACGAGCGGTTCGTCAAGCGAGCGGAGGACTACCTGGGCAAGCGATCGACGACACTCCGCGAGGAGGTCGTCGGCCTGCAGAAACGCGGCGACGAGGCGATCAAGGACGGTGCCGTCCTCCGCGAGATGGTCCTGACCGAGGGCAAGGACAACAAGACCCTGGTCGCGCGGCTGAACGCGGAGCCGTACAAGGACCTGCCCAAGGCGGCGGACGTGGCCGACCGGGCGACACGCGAATCGAAGTTCGCCGGCCTGAACCTCAAGGAGAAGGAGGACAAGTTGGAAGAGCTGGTTGGCGTGGTGATCGATTCGGCGTTCGAGGTCAATCTGCTGAACCGGACGTTCATCCCGGAGTCGGAGGATCTGCGCGCGATTCTGCCGGCCGAGCATACCAAGGCGCTCGGAGCGATCCGCGAGACGTTCGACAAGAACAAGGGCCAGCTCGCCGTGCTGGAGAACCGGGCGGCCCAGCTGTCGATCCTGGCGAAGTATCACCGGGATAACCTGCAACTGGTCCGGCCGGATCTGGCCGGCGGGAAGGACCCCCTGGAGCGGATGCTGGAGATCCGCAAGAAGGTCGCCGATAGCGCCCCGGCGATGGACCGATTCCTGCGTGCGACGAAGGCCGAGGCCCTGACCGGGACGGGCCTTGGCGGCCTCGGCAGCGCGATCAAGTCGTTGCAGAGCAAGCCGGAGATGCCGACGCCGGCACCGTCGCCGGAGAAGTGACCGCATCGCGGCGAGGCGGCCGACCGTGGCCGCCTCGATTGTCCGACCCTGGCCCCTGTTCCGGAGAGACGCCATGCTCCGTCGTGTTCGCTATCTGCTGTTGCTCGGCCTGCTTGGCCTGGCGGCCTCGTCCGGCGGGCCGGCTTTGTCGCAGGACAAACCGGCACCGACGACTGACAGGCCGAAGCTGGAGGCGCTGCCCATGGACCTGCGCCAGCTGGTCGAGAAGAAGGACGTGAAGGAGTTGCTCGACGAGCTGAAGTTCGCCGCCCGGCTCAGTCGGGAAGGGCAGAAGCTGACTCGCTTCCAGGTGCTGCTTCAGGTCGAGGTGGTCAAGGTGAAGGGATATCGCGACCGCTTCGCGACGCCGGAGGCGGACAAGGCGCTGAAGGCCCTGGCCCGCGACGAGGTGCGCGTCGAGCTGAAGAAGGTGGCGACGATGGCTCCCGGCAGCGAGCGTGAGAACGCCTACCGGGAGTTCAGCACCCGCAACGGCCTGGCTCCCGAGGCGATCGGGCAGGCGTATCAGTTGCAGAAGGCGAACCAGCGGCTCGATCGACTGCAGGTCGATCTGGCCTACGTCGATGAGCAACTCCGGGAACTGGATCGGCGAGCGACGGTCAACGATCTGCCGTTCGTCTCGGTCGGCGGCCTGGCCAGCAACCAGACGCTGCAGGAGGCGCTGACCGATCTGGAGAAGATGCGGCAGAAGACCGGCACGACGACGCCGACCCGGCCGACGGTCGAGAAGGACAACCTGGACTTCCTCCGTGACCTCGTGGAACCGAAGAAGTAAGGAGCCGAGCCCAATGAGCGCAGCAACGCTGGTCGCCTGTCTGACGCTGGCCGTGGGCCAGAATCCGCCGATCCCGATGGTCAGCCCGCCCTCGACGCCGGTGACCGTCGCGCGGGTGCAGCAGGTCGAATCGAAGATCCAGGAAGTGAACAAGCTGACGGAAATGCTTCAGAAGGTGACCCAGGAGATCAATCAGCAGGGCGAGCAGGACATCGACGCGTACGTGCAGAACGCGGTCCTGATCCTCAAGACGCGGGCGGTGCTGCTCATCAAGTTGCGGGCGGTCTGCGAGGAGGCGTTGACCGCCAAGTACGCCCTGGAGGCGACCCTGGACGACTACAACCTGTGGCTGGAGGCGGCCCAGAAGGCGAGCAAGCAACGCGACCTGGACCGTGAGCGCAAGGTCGCCGAACTGCGCAAGAAGGCCGATCAGGCCGAGCAGGAGTTCTTCGCCGTCGCGACCCATCTGAAGCGCATGCTCGAACAGCGCAAGGAGAAGGAGGCCGACGAGAAGAAGCTCCAGCAGATCAACGACCGTATCGCCCGGCTGGAGAACTACTTCACGGCGTTGAAGCGGTCGAACTTCCGGGCCAAGACCGACGCCGAGCTGGAGCGCAAGTACGGAGCCCTGGGTTCGGAGGCGTACCCGCAGCTGGAGAAGCGATTGGAAGAACTCGATCAGGAGTTCTCCGACGCGAAGTACGAGGCGGACTTCATCGAGAAGAACGTCCTGGGCAGCAACAGCAACCTGATCAACAAGCTCGGCGCTGCTCGCAAGACGCAGCTGGAGAAGGCGAAGAAACTGCTCGAGGAGAGCCGCCGCCTGGAAACCGTCGCCAGCGAGGTGGCCATCGCGTCGCGGCACGTTCGGCAGATGCTCGTCGAGATCGATCAGCCGATCGACATCGCCAACAAGGGCATTCTGATCGAGGCGAAGCTGGCCGTCGAGCAGGACGTCAGCAAGTCGCTCCGGGCGATCACCGGCGTGGAGCGGCGGTCGATCTGGGATCGGCTGGCCCCGTCGCTGCCGACGATGCCCACGCCGGGACCAGCGTCGGAGCGGTAACCATTCTGTCGAGAGTTGTCGGTCGGATTGGCCGGACGACTGCCCGGAGGAGTTCGCCATGTCGGTGCGTCTGGGGCTGCTGCTGATCGCTCTGGGAGGGCTGCTCGCGACCACGGCAGCGGGCGACGAGATCGATCTGTCGCCGCTGGTCGGTCTGCGGCAGCGGCTGGACGCCAGTCCGCGCGCCGAGCGGGAACTGTGGGATGCGCTCCTGGCTCTGGGGGAACGCAGCCTGGCGGCGAAGTCGTCGTCGGAGGACTGGAAGGCGATCGGAACCGGTCGAGAGAAGCCGATCCTGATCAGCGGCGAGACGCCCGTCAAGGCGAAGATCCTGGCCGGCTGGACGGAGAAGCTCCCGTCGTTCGAGGCGAACTATCGGGTCTGGATCGTGCCGGGCGACGGGGCGGCCTATCTGGTCGCTTTCCCCGACGGCGGCCTGATCGCGGCGACGAGCCTGCTGGAGCGACTCGACGCCAACCTGACCGTTCAGCCGGAGGACAATCGCGAGATTCGGCAGGAGAAGGACCGACTTCGGCGGCTCCTGCTATCCGGGATGGGGCGTCGGCCGGAGGCGTGGTTCGTTACGGTAGTGCGATTGCATCCCGGGCCGGGCAAGCCGTTCGGGAAGGGGCCGGTCCGCGTCGCGATCAAGGGCGAGCGGCTGGTGCTGACGCCGACGGGCGGTCGTTCCGTGGCGGTGGAGCGGCCCGGAGCGGCCCAGCTCGGCCAGTGGATCGGCCGACCGTTCGCGCCGCCGGGCGAGGCCGGCCCAGTTCAGGCCGGAGGCCGCGTCTACGTCGCCGTGGACTGGTCGGCCTACCTGGCCAGTCCCGATCGGCAGTCCTGGCTGCTCGGCGAACTCAAGCACGCGCTGCGAGACGTTTCCCCGGATGTCCTGGTCGGCGAGGCGATCCATCTACACGCCGGCAAGAACGTCGCGGACTGGCCGCTGGCCGACGTGCAGCGGGGCGTGCTTTCCGATGACATCCGACGTGGCGTGGCCGCTCACACGAACCAGACCCTGGAGACGCTGAGCGAGGTCGTCACCCAGGCGGAGCGGCAGAAGGCGACGATCGCGCGGTTGTACTTCCTGACCTGGAACCCGGCGATTTCGATCCCGATGGACGTGCGGGAGAGCGACCTGCGCCAGTCGCCGGCTCATGCCGACCTGGTGGCGAAGACGGCGAAGGTGCCGCTCGTCGTCGTGCAGGTGTTCGAGACACGTCTGCGGTGTCTGGTGAGCCTGGCCGGCAAGCACTACTACACGGTGCCGTTCACGCCGATGGCCGAGCCGCGTCTGACCCTACCGCAGTGGGATGAGTGAACCCGACAGCCCAACGAGGAGAGGCGACGATGTCCGACGCGCAGGATCTTCCCAGGACGACCCCCGAGCGAAAAATCTCGGCCGATGCCATCATCGAGCCGGTGCGCAAACTCATCGAAGGGGCTCAGGCGGCCGTGCAGGCCGACTGCGTCGAGGTTGGCAAAAAGGTGGACCTCCTGGCCGAGGCGGTCGAGCGTGACAAGCAAGAGGTGCTGGACCGGGTCGAGTCGGAGGCCCGTGAGGTCGAGGACCGGGTCGGGACCGTCGATAGCCGGGTGATCGCGGTTCGGGACAAACTACTGACGGAGTTGGAGTCGGGGAATCGAGGGCAGTTCTTGCCGTTGGTTTCGACCATTCTGATGGTCATCGTCCTGGGTGGCCTGGTGATGCTGGTGGTCAAGACGTGGCAGTCGGAGGCCGTGGCCCAGGGGATCGCCGAGGATGTCTCCCTGGTCGTGCAGAAGGGCGGGCCACAGCCGAAGCAGCGTGACATCGACGACATTCATCGGCACGTGACCCAGCTCGTGAAGATCGTCCCACAACTGGTCAACAGGGCGGAATTGAAGACCGAACTGATCGCCATCCGTAACGACATCCTGAGCAAGATCGGCGGCGGCAGCGGCGGCTCGGGCAAGGACCTGACCGCTCTCAAGGAGAAGGTCGCCGGCCTGGAGACGGCCCTCGGCAAACTGAACGACGGCCTGGCGGTCAAGATTCGCGATCAGCTTCTGCCAATCCGCGAGGCCGTCGAGAAGAATCAGCCCGATCCGAAGGTGATCGGCAACCAGTTGGAGCGACTCACTCTGAACGTGACCGCGGCCCTCGATGCGGCGGCGAAGAAGCAGGACGCGAAGTTCGCTGCGATGGAGGCTCGGTTCAACCAGTTGAGCAGCGCCCTGAATCTGCCGAAGGGGGAAGACCTCGTTCCGGTGCAGTTCGTGCTGGAGGCCGGCGGGCAGATGCTCAATGCCGATCACGCGAAGGTGCGCGCGGCCCTGCTCGGAGCCCTGGATCAGAGCGTTCGCCAGACGCCCGGCCGGACGTTCGGCCTGCTCGTCGCTCGCGGCAAGGACGTTTCCCGGCCGCTGCGGCTGGCGAAGCACGATCCGGCGGAGATCGCCGATCTGGTCAGCAAGCCAGAACCGCTCATCCCCAACGCGAGCAACGAGGTGGTCTGGGAACCGGCCCTGGACAAGGCCATCGGCGACGTGGTCCTGCGCAACGAGCCGCGCAAGCGACTGGTCTATGTCACCTGCTCACCGGCGACGGAGAGCAAGTTCGACGCGGCCCGCCTCGCCCGCCTGGCCAAGGGAGTCGAAGTCTGGGTGATTCACCTCGTTCGCGGCATCAGCGATGGTCCCTCGCGTGACCTGGCGGCCCTGGCCACCGAGACGGGCGGGGCCTATCTCGTCGTGCCGTCGCTGCCGGAGGATACGCCGCGTCAGCGACTGGCCAGCCGGCGTCTGGAATCGGTCCTGTTCGACGCCCTGGATCTGCGTGCCCCCGAGTCCCCCAGCAAGTGAGGTCGGCGATGATTCGTGTCCTTCTCGCCGTAGCTTTGGCCGGCGTGCTGCTGGCTCCTTCGTCGGCCTCGGCTCAGGTCGTCTCCGTGGCGGGGCAACTGCCGGAGCGGGTGGCGGCCGGCCTGGACCGGCAGCATCCCAACTATCTGCTGCGAGCCCTGGTCTGCTTCGACAATCCCGATTTCGTGGCCGATCCACGGCGGCCCGAAACACGTCGGCCGGCGGCGAACCTGCCCGCCCAGCTCTACCTGCGGGACTTCATCGTCGCTGAGATCTTCACCGAGCCGAAGGACGACCCGGCCCTGAAGCGACCGCGCAAGTGGTATCTGCTCGCCGACACGGTGCCGAACACGAACCCGGCCCAGGTGCGCGACGGCGGCCATCTCGGCTGGTTGCCGGAGGAGCAGGCCGCGCCGTTCGCCAACAAGGAAGGTCTGCCCCAGGCCCTGCGCGAGAAGACGACGCCGATTCATCGCAAGTGCATGCTCATCAACCAGCTCGAAGAGGCGCGGAAGGTGGAGGATCTGCGTGCTCAGGTTGCGTTCACCAGCCGACCCGACGCCGGCGGTAAGGTCCTCCGCAGCCGGGCCCTGTTCACGATCTACTACGTCTATCAGGAGACGCCGACGCACTTTTTCGTCGGCGATCAGCCGATCGCCCGGCGAACCGACGCCCTGGTCGGCTGGGTGCCGCGATCGCGCGTCTGTCAGTGGAACACACGCGAGGCCGTCGAGTTCAACAAGGCCGACAAGCGGAGTCGGCCGGCGGTCCTGTTCCGCACCCGGCAGGAGATGATCGACTACCTCAAGAGTGACACTCTGCCGTCACTGGCCGACCTCGGCCCGGAGGGCAAGTTCGAGCCCCGTCCGCTGGCCCTGGAACAGCTCGACGCGCCGGACTGGAAGCACTTCCAGGCTCGCTTTCCGCTCGTCTCCGAGGAGGGCGTCGTTCAGGGGTTCGAGCCGGTCGGTGGCTGCAAGATCTACAAGGTCGGCATCATCGGCGACGTCTACTCGAAGGATCTGCGAGCGGGACCGGTGCTGACGAACCGTCAGCTGGAAGAGGCTCGCCGCAAGGTCGAGGAGATGCGCCGTCAGGTGACGACCATCCAGGTGCTGTTCGTCATCGACGCGACGTTCGGCATGGACGATTACTTCAAGGCGGGCCACGACGCCGTCAAGCAGATCATGGCCGGCCTTCAGCAGCTCGGCAATCGGGATCTGACGCCGCGTGTCGAGTTCTCGGTCAACTTCTACCGCGATCGGCGCAACGACGGCGGCGGCCTGATCCCGGCCTTCGACGGCGTGCCGTTCGGCACCGGACTCGATGCCATCGAGCGGCTGGAAAAGGTCCGGGCGCTGGGCGGCGGCGACGAACTGGACTCGGTCTATCACGGCATCTCGAAGGCCCTGGAGTCGGACCCGCGCAAGCCGGTGCCCGCAGGGCAGAAGAGCAAGTTCGAGCCGAACGCGATCAAGATCCTCGTCCTGATCGGCGATGACGGCAACGACGACAGCGACAAGGAGTACACCCAGGACCGCGTCGTCAAGGATCTGCTCGCCGCCGGTGAGGGGCAGCCGATCAACTTCTTCGCCGTCTCGGTCGGCGATCAGACGAAGCCGCGCTTCAAGAAGCTGACCGAGCAGATGCGTCAGGTGTCCGGCCGGCTGCTGGATCGCCAGCGGGTGCTGCTAACACAGGCGTACGGCGGAAAGCTGCCCGAGGAAGTGGGCAACGCCCTGACGAAACTCGTCGGCGAGGGGCTGACGGGGAATCAGCCCAACGTCGTCGTCCGGGGCATCTCCAGCCGATTCGATCTGGCCCTGGCCGAGTTGACGATCAAGGAGCGCATCCTGCGCGACCTGGAGAAGGGGGAAACCCGGCCGGGAGTGGGCGTGGCGACGGCTCCGGGGGAGATGGTTCCGGCCCCGGCGGGCTACGGCGTCATCTGGGAGCGGCAGATGCTCGAAGAGATCAAGCGGCGCGGCTTGCAGGGGCTCCAGGAGGCGAGCGAGGGCGTTCAGCTGTTCCAGACCGGCTGGCTCGTCGAACGCGATCCGCAGGAGCCGATCCCGAACGGCAAGCCGGAGGCTCCGCCGACGGTCCAGCACGTCGTGCTGGTGAGCAAGGACGAGATGGAGAAGCTGAAGGTGGTCCTGTCGGTGCTGCTCGACAAGTGGGACGAGGAGGCCCTGAGTCGGAGCTGGACCGAGGCGCTCAACGTCGTGACCGGCGGCGAGGTCAAGGCCGTCCGGGGCAATGACACGCCGGCCAATCTGCTCAACATCCACCTGGGCATCTCGGTGCGGTCGATCGGTCTGCTGCACCTGACGCTCGACGAGGTGACCCGGACGAAGGCGTCGGAACTGCCCCGGCTGAAGCTCGAACTGGAGCGAGCCCTGTTTCGGATCAACGACGTCCTCAACCAGCAGGAGGCGACCTACACCATCGAGAAGGATCCGATCACGGGCCGGGAGTTCGTCAAGCGACCGGAACAGAAGGCGCGGCCGTACTGGTGGGGCGACGATCCGACCCGGCCACAACTGAGCCCCCGAGCCTGGGTCGAACGCGATCACCTGCCGTGAGCCCGAGCCTTCATTTAGCCGCCGGCTTGCCGGCGGTCTTCGTCGGCGAATACCCGCCGGCAAGCCGGCGGCTAAATGAGAGAAGCAAACCCAGACGGACATCCGATCGTCACCACGGAACCGAACCGCGTGCCTGATCCAGCAATCTCCGAATCGCCCTGTTTCACGCTTCGTGGCATCAGCAAGACGTATCGCCCGCCCGGCCAGCCGGACCTGCGAGCGATCCAGGGGCTGAACGTCGCCCTGCCGTGGCGGGCGCGGATCGGCATCCTGGGCCATTCCGGAGCCGGCAAGAGTACGCTGCTCCACCTCCTCGGTCTGCTCGACGAGCCCGACCCGGCTCCCGATGATGCCGGGGTCGATCTGCTCTTTCATGACACCGCCACGTCAGCGATCAGCTACCTGGACCGCGAGGGAGACGGGATTCAGCCGGTGCGTGCCGTGGCCGATCGGCTGAAGAAACGCGACTTCGGGTTCGTCTTCCAGCGGGGTCATCTGCTGCATCATCTCAGTGCGGAGGAGAACGTCGCGCTCAAGCTGATGCTCGACGGGATCGATCCCGGTCAGCGTGCGTCGCGTTCGCGGGAACTGCTCCGGCACCTGGGCCTGGAGAAACGGCAAGGCCACCGAACGCACCAGCTGTCCGGCGGCGAGGCGCAGCGCGTCGCGGTGCTGCGCGCGCTGGCCAGTTCGCCGCGTGTCGTCTTCGCCGACGAGCCGACGGGGAACCTCGATCGTGCCAACGCCAGCGAGGTGCTGAGTCTGCTGAAGACGTGGCAGGAAGCCGGCACCGTGACCGAGCCGCGGACGCTCTTGCTGGTCACGCACCAGATCCAGGACGCCTGGGAGAACTGCACCCACTTCCTGATCCTGCGCCGCGACGGCGGTCGGCAGCCGCGTCTGTGGACGAAGGCGGAACTCCAGGCCCGGGGAGGTCAGGCGGCGCTGGCGGCGCTGCTGACGGAGAACACCAGCGAGCAGCAGCGGCCGGACCTGCCGCCCTTCACGCGGAACGCGACGCGCGGTGTGCCGCGCGGATGGGATTACCTCCGCCTGGCCTGGGGCGATCTGCTCCGCCGCGAACACCTGGCGACGACGCTGGCCAACGTCTTCGTCCTGTTCTTCCTGCTGCTGCTGTCGTTCATCGGCCTGGCTCTCCGCGCGGGGATGAACGATCTGGTCGAGGAGCGTTTGCAGACGCTGGAGGCGACCACGTTCGTCGTGGACGGCCTGAAGACCCGCGAGGGCTACCTGACCGATGCGCTGGCGGCCCAGCTTCAGACGCTGACCCTGGACGACGGCCAGCCGGCGTTTCCGCCCGACGGCGTGCATCGCTTCAACCTGACGATCCGGCAGTTCCGCCGTTCCACTCCGAAGGGGCAGGCCGGCTTGCTGGCCGATCGGCCGGTGCGCGGCCGGACGGCGCTGCCCGGTGATCCCGATTTGCTCGCGCTCTTGCCCGGTGGGTTCAGCGGTTCGCAGGCGGCCGAGATCATCGTCACCCGGCGTTTCCTCGTGCGGGATTGCGAGATCGCCGACGCCGGCGGC
Source organism: uncultured Alcaligenaceae bacterium (assembly GCA_964471755.1). Lineage (GTDB taxonomy): Bacteria > Planctomycetota > Planctomycetia > Gemmatales > Gemmataceae > CAYYJM01. Next base: position 8,525 of record CAYYJM010000105.1, on the reverse strand, counting down.
GTCGTCTGGCTCGATGACCAGGGGTGGGACGCCCTGGCGCGGATCGCGGCCCGGGCCTGGCCGCTGACGGCGAACGCGGTCTGGCTCGACGTCCACGGCCAGGCCGTGCCGCTGAAGATCGCCCGGGTGGTCGAGTCAATCCGTGGCGGCTACTCGTACCTGCTGCCGGACGGCTTCGAGCAGCTCCTGCGGTCGCCGCATTTCAACCCACAGCCGCTGGCCAAGGGGATCGGTCTGGGCGGGATCGACGATCCGGCCGGGATGCGGCAGAAGCTCCTCGCCGATGCCGACCTGGCCCAGCGGCTGAAGGAAGGCCGGTTTGAGCTGGAGGTCGAGCCGAAGCGTCTGGTCCTGCGCCTGGCCGGAGGACAGGTCCAGCGGCAGGACGTCATGCGTCGGCAGGGCAACACCTGGAGTCGGCTGCTGACCCAGCGTGGCTGGGCCGCTCCGAATCAGATCGTGGTGGAGAATCTGCCACCGCCGGAGGTCGAGTTACCGCCACCGACATTCGGCAAGGCGACGCTGCATGTCCGGCATGTCCGCGATCTGGAGCCGCTTCAGAAGCAGCTCGAGCCGCTCGGCCTGAGCGTGCCCGAGGAGGTCCGGGCGGTGCTGAAACTGCTGCAAAACACGATCGGGCCGCTGAGCTGGATGATCTTCGGCATCGTCATCCTGGCCCTGATCGTTGGCGGCGTCAACCTCGCGGTGACGATGAACCAGATGGTCCGGGCCCGGCGGGTCGAGATCGGTATTCTCAAGGCGAACGGCATGACCCGGCGGCAGCTGGTCTTCCTCTACGCCCTGGAGGGGTTCCTGCTCGCGGTGGTGACGACGGGTCTGGCGTGGCTGGCCGGCTGGGGCCTGAGCGTCTGGCTGAATCAGGCGGCGAAGGACGCCCAGTGGCCGTCGTTGATCGTCTTCGAGTCGTGGTGGGTGATGGGCACGGCGATTGGCGCGGTGGTCCTGGCGACGGTCGTCTGCTGGCTGGCCACGCGCTGGCAGGCGCGGGTGTCGCCGGCCGAGGCGGTGGCGTGAGACGAAGACCGCCGGCAAGCCGGCGGCTAAATGAAGACGAAGACCGGGCAGGTGGGAGAATCGCTACAACCTTCTCACGGAGCGGAGTCGGCTGGGCGGCCGGGCCGGTGGGTGGTTGACATCTTCTTCGGTTCCGGTCGTAATGGAGACGTGGACTATTCGTGCGATCCTCAGGGAGCCGTCTCGATGCGCCGTCAGCTCTTGATTCCCTTGCTCGTGGCCCTGCTGATCCAGGTCACCGACCTGGCCGGGCAGCCCGATGAGAAGCAGCCCCAGGCGAAGGACGTCCTGGCGATCCTCAAGCTGAGTCTCAAGGATCTGGACGAACTCAAGGAAGTCGAGATCACCGGGGCGACGGTCCACCCGAACAAGATGATCGAGTTGTCGGGCCGTATACCGAACGCCGGCGTCAAGCCGAAGCTCCAGATGAGTGCCGAGGCGGCGCTGGAGAACGCCTTCAAGGCCAAATACAAGGTGGACGTCTCGGCTCTGGTTGACATGAGCGTACCGGCCGAGAAACGCCTGATCGATCTGCTCAACGCCCGGCTGTTCGGTCCGGGCAAGCCGCTGCAAGGGAAGGTGAGCGAGGCGACGGTCAAGGGAGACGTCGTGGTCCTCAAGGGGACCGTCCTGGCCGAGGGCATGAAGGCCGTCCTGGAGACGGAAGGCAAGAAGCTGCTCGACGAGGCCGTCCGCGTGAAGAACCTACCGGGGCCGTACGCCAGGATCGACACCTCGGCCCTGCGACGGTTACCGAACGAGCTGTTCGGCGTCCTTCAGTCGAGCCTGGCGGACTCGCCGGACCTGGCCGGCTTCAAGCTGATCTATGCCGAGCTGACGCCGGAAGGCGTGCTGCGCCTCGCGGGCCTGATCGCCCAGGAGGAGCAGAGGGCGGCCCTGAAGCGACGGACGATCGAGGTCGTCAAGAACGCCGTCGCCGCCGGCAATCTGCCGATGGCTCCCATGCTGACCGAACTCGACCTGAGCAAGGTTCGCGTCGGCTCGTCGTCGTCGGACGAACTGCTCGTGGTCGAGAGTCTGCTGCCGACGCAGCCGATCCGGGTGGTGCGCGGCCAGCAGTACGACCCGGCCAGCGGCGAACTGTACCTGACGGGGATCGTCGAGAGCGAGGCGAGCCGGGACCGTGTGACGGAGTTTCTCCAGCGTCTGCCGTTGCTGCGGAAGGTGGACACGTCGAACGTGCTGGTGCGGCAGTCGTCCGGCCTGGAGCCGGGCCAGCCAACGGGGACGCTGCTGAGCGCCCAGGACGCGCTGGGTCGCTGCGACCGGACGGCGATGCTCGAGTCGGCGACGGCGTCGGTCCGCAACGCGGCTCCGAACTCGACGTCGGCGGTGAATTCGTGGTACCTGCGCGCGGCGGCGCACCTGATGCTGGGCAAGCGCCAGGCGGCGCTGGGCGATCTGCGTGTGGCCCACGCCCTGGCCGAGCAGGTGGTCGGCGGCTCGGGATATTACTCGACGCTGGAGCGTTTCCAGGGGCCGATGCGGATCGAGCTGTCGAAACTGCTGCGCGAAGGGGCTCGCGGAGCGATCGTGATGGCGGAGTGAAGGGCGATTCGGTCGCCAGCAGGCGAGCGTGCAGCCTCAGGCCCATGCTCGCCTGCCATTCCCACGGTCCGGCTCACTTCAACTGCTTCTTCAACTCGTCCTCCAGCGTGCCGACCTGGAGATTCCGACTCAGCACCTTCCCCTCCTTCGACACCAGGAAGATGCTCGGCAGAACCATGACGCCGTAGTCAGTCGCCAGCTTGCCGTCCAGGCCGCCGGCCTGGTACAGGTGCGTGCCCGGAGCCGGATTCCGATTCAGGAACGCCTTCGCCTCCTCGGCCGTGCCGTCCAGGTTGATCGTCAGCACGTCCAGACCCTTCGGCCCGTACGCCGCCATCAGCGTCTTCAGCTTGCTGAAGTCGTTGGCGCACTGGCTGTTCCAGCTCGCCCAGTAATAGACCACCACCATCTTGCCGCGCAGCTGGTCCAGGTCGAACGGCGTGCCCAGATCCTGCAACTGCGGGCCGGCCAGGCGGATACTCTGGCCTTCCATCTCCAGCCGACGGATCGCCCCGGCCGCCTTGATCGCCTGCGTCTTGGTCGGGAAGTTCTTGACGATCTGACCGTACCAGTTCTTCGCCTCGACCTCCTTGTTCAGGAACTCATGCACCATGCCGAGTTGCAGCAGGCAGTCGGCCGTGTCGTCCGACTTCGGGTAGGTCTGCACGAACTTGGCCAGGCTCTCGGCCCACTCCTGCTGCACCTTCTCGAACTTCTCGGCCTTCATGATCTTCTGCGAGTACTCGGCCTGCATCTCGCGGAAGGTGGCGTAGGCCGCCAGGTTGCTGCCCGGCAGGGCCTGCATGATCTGCTTGACCAGACTCTGCAAGCGGGTCATCGGCGTCGTCTCGGTGGCCGGGGCGGCCTGGGCGGCCGTACTCAGACTGTCGGCCACCTGGCGAATCCACGGCTCGCGATCCTCCGCCTTGACCTCGCCGACGATCTTCTCCAGCAGATCGGCTCGCATCAGATGGTGCCGCACCGTGCCGGCGTCCGCACCGCTCACCGTCGTCGGAGCCCCCTTGTCCAGGGTGGTCAGCTCCTCGATCAGTTTCATCAGCTTCGGGTTCTGGTCCAGCGCCGTGCCACCGGCCCGGTTGCCGGCCATCAACTCCGGCGGCACCGCTCCGGGCGTCGGTGCCTCGACGATGCGCCAGGCGGTGCCGACCTGGATCATCTCGCCGGTCTGCAGCCAGTCGTTGCTGCCGCCCACCTCGTAGAGGATGGTGCCGCGCGCGTGCTTGACCAGGTCGTGCCGGCTACCCAGCTGATCGCCCGGAATCGTCTGCGGGGCGACCGTCTCCAGGTGGATGAAATGAGCCTTCGGCGTGATCTTCGTCAGCTTGGCGACCGTCTCGTTGAACCGGGTCGGAGCGTTCTTGACCTTGAGCAGGAGTTTGCCGGCCGGATCGGCGGGCAACTCGATGGCCTTGATGTCCGCCTCGGTCAACAGCAGCGGCTGGAGTCGGGCGTAATCCTTGTTGGCGACGGCGGCGAGAATCTCCTGGGCGACCTCCTCCGGAGAGATGATCTTCCAGGTGTCGATCTTGCCGTCGCGGTCCTGGTCGATGCCCCAGCGGCTGCCGCCGAGATTGACCCAGCGATACTGATCGGGCTTGCCGTGGAAGGTGCTGTCGATCTCGCGGTACGTCTCGGAGCCGTCCTTGTAGTAGGACCAGATATCGACCTTGCCGTCGTCGTTGGAATCAAAGAAGAAACGCAGCGGTTGGCCGCTGCCATCGCGGAGCAGCCAGCCGGAACCCTTTCCCTGCCCCTTGATCAGATCGATCTTGCAGTTCGCCTCACTCCCCGGAGCCGGGGTCGTGTACAGGACGCTCTCCTGACGCGGCTTGAATTCGAGCGTCTGCACGACCGAGGGAGGCGGCGCGGCCCAGGCCAGCGAACTGGCTCCGGCCAGCGCGAGCCCGGCGACCAGCAAGCGGATTCGTCGCGTCGTTCCACGCCACAGCGAAGCCAGGCCGCCCCGCTCCGAGGTGTGATTGCTGCTCATCCCTGCCTCCTTGAAATAGCTCAAAACCGATACTCCGTCCGGCTTCCAGATCATCGACAGGATCGCCTGTGCCGGTGTAGCCAAACCGGGCCGAGCCCGTGCCCGGCGAAGGAATCGGCGCAATCGGCGCAGGCGGCACCATCACGGAAACGGATAAACCACGATGGCAGAGAGGGTTGAGGCAAGCGGTCGGCCCTGATTCCAACCCTTGCCCAGCTTGACGAGGATCGCTGCGCTGAGTATACTAGCTGATAGCGTTTGGGCCGCTGTCTGTCTCAGACTCTCCAGCGGCCACGATTTTCCTCCGCAGGCAGGACGTCGGCGGCGAAGAACGCGCAGGCAAGGGATTGCCAGTCCGACCTCTTCACAGGTCGCACGGCGACTGGGAAACTGGAAGCAAGGAGACCGACCGGGCGCTCTGGAACCTCGCACGGCTTACCGGGCTAATTCGCTTCTCCACTCCTGGCGAGTGGCAGCATCCTTCCCGGACTCCCTGCCGTAGCACGACAGCCCGGCTTTCGTACTCTCCCTTCACGCTCCCGCTCGTTGACCGTCGTCCTGAGTAGGTCGAGCTACCGGACGAATGCACGACCAAGCCGGTCGCGCACTCAACCCCGCCTGTGGTCCACGCGATGGTTCCACTCCGTCTCCGCGCTGGCTAGTCGCCCTGCGGACCCCCGGAGTTCGCTGGCTTCAGACCCAGGGTGCCCCTTGGCTGATGACCGGGTCAAACAGGTGAAGGAAGCGAACGACATCGTCGATGTCGTCGGCAGCTACCTCGCGCTGCGCCCCG
>CAYYJM010000105.1:0-3107 GCA_964471755.1 uncultured Alcaligenaceae bacterium | reverse complement strand
GGTCCCACCTTCAAGGGCCTGTGCCCCTTCCATGATGATCGCCGCCCTTCCTTCGATGTCGATCCGCGCCGCCAGCGCTATCGCTGCTGGTCGTGCGGCAAGTTCGGCGACGTGCTGAGTTTCGTCCAGGAGTTCGAGCGTGTCGGCTTTGCCGAGGCGCTGGAACTTCTCGCCCGGCGTGCCGGAATTGTCCTGGAAAAAGGCCCCGCTTCGCCGCACGCCCAGAGCCGCGCCCTTATGCTGGAAACAGTTCGCTGGGCGGCCCACCAGTTCCACCAGTGCCTGCTCGAAGACCCCGGGTCCGAGGCTGCTTACGCCTACCTGGAGTCGCGCGGGGTGTCCGGAGACTCCGTCCGTCAGTGGCTGTTGGGGTTCGCTCCGCCCGCTAACGGCACCTGGCTGGTGCAGCGGGCTCGCGAGTCGGCCGTCTCGCTCGACATGCTCGAGAAGGTCGGCCTGGTCGCTCGACGCGACAATGGTCGAGGTTACTACGATCGGTTCCGCGATCGGGTTCAGTTCCCGATCCGCGACGTGCGCGGCCAGGTGGTCGGTTTCGGCGGTCGGATCTTGCCGTCGTCGCCGATGGCCAGCCGGGCTCCGAAGTATTACAACTCGGCGGAGACGCCGTTGTTCGCCAAGAGCGAACTGCTGTACGGTCTGGATCAGGCCCGGCAGGCTGCCGCCAACGAGGGCTTCCTCGCTGTCGTCGAGGGATACACCGATGTCCTGATGGCCCACCAGGTGGGGGTGAAACCCGTGGTGGCGACGATGGGGACGGCCCTGAACGCCCGACACGTGCAGAAGCTGCGGCAGTTTGCACCGCGGGTCGTCCTTGTCTATGATGCGGATGCCGGTGGCGATGCCGGCGTCGATCGCGCCCTGGAGATCTTCGCCGGTCAGGAAGTCGAACTGGACATTGCCACGCTGCCGGCGGGGCTGGACCCGTGCGATCTGCTGGTCGCTCACGGGGTGGAGCCGTTCCGTCAGGTGCTGGCCGGAGCCGTCAACGCTCTGGACTTCAAGCTGAATCGCGTGCTGGTGGCGGGCCAGCCACGCGGCGCGGAGGCGACCCGTCGGGCCGTCGATGCGATTCTGAGGATCATCGCCCTGGCACCGGTGATGCCAGGGCAGGCAGGAGCCGTCAAGTCGCAACTGATCGTTACGCGGATTGCGCAACGACTGTATCTCAAGGAGGAGACGATATGGGCCCGCCTGGACGAACTGCGCCGGGAGCGACGGGAGGGGGACTCGCGACCTACCCGCCCCGTCGAGCAGGCATCCGAGAGCCCACGGCAGGGCCCGGCCGCTCCCGAGGAGATTGAACTGCTGGCGGTCCTGCTGGCCGAGCCGGACCTGGTCGCGACCGCCCGGGCGCAGTTGCCCGACGACGCGATCGAGCATCCCGGCCTGCGTCGGGTGCTGACCGGGCTGTATCAGCTTCTCCAGGAAGGTGATTCTCCCACGCTGGATCGCTTGCGACCCCGGCTGGAGAACGTTCGCCTGGCGGCGAAGGCGCTGGAACTTCAGGAGATCGGCCAGGCGCATTCCGACCGGCAAGGCTGGTTGCGGCAGTTACTCGGCTATTTTCGTGAGCGCCGTCTCGCACAGGCGCACCAGGAACTTCAGACCCAGTTACGGGGCACGGACGATCACGCCGCCGCCCTGGAACTGCTCCGGCAGCTACAGAACCGAGACATCGCACGAACTTCCGGTGTCGCCCCCGCGACACCGGGTCTTGAAGGGTGAGGGGAGGGTCTGGATGGAAAAGATCGATGAAGGCCTGAAGGCTTTGCTCGAACAGGGCAAGGAAAAAGGCTTCGTGACCTTTGAACAGGTCAACGACCATCTGGCGGAGGACGAGACCAACCCCGAGAAGGTCGATCAGATCATGATGCTCCTGGAGGAGCATGGCATCGAATTGATCGCCGAGGAGGACGCCGAGGAACGCGAGGGCCGCGAGAACGCCCCCGCCGGCACGGCCGCCGCCGAGGAGGAAATCGGCGAACTCGATCTGCTCTTCATGGACGAAGAGGACACCCGACGGATTGACGATCCGGTGCGGATGTACCTCACCCAGATGGGCGAGATTCCGCTGCTGAAGCGCGATCAGGAAATCGCCCTGGCCAAGAAGATCGAGGTCACCCGCAAGCGCTTTCGCCGCAAGGTCCTCGAATGCGATGGGGCTCTGCTCCAGGTGGTGGACACCCTGCGCAAGGTCCATCTGGGCGACCTGCCGTTCGACCGGACGGTGAAGGTCTCGCTGACGGAAAACCTGGAGAAGGACAAGATTCTCCAGCGGATGCCGCACAACCTGAAGACGCTTGAACACCTGATGACCCAGAATCAGGAGGACTTCAACCGTCTGCTCGATCCGGCCACGCCCGAGGCGGAGAAGATGCGTTTGCGGCGCTCCCTTCGCATCCGCCGACGCAAGGCCGTCACCCTGGTCGAGGAGTTGTCGATCCGGACGCAGAAGGTCCAGCCGCTGATGAAGAAGCTGGAACAGATCTCGACCCGGATGGACGAACTGGAGCAGCAGATCATCAAGCTGCGAGCCGACCGGAACGCGAACCAGGAAGACTTGCAAACGCTGGTTCGCGAACTGGGCGACTACATGGTCCACACGTTCGAGGAGCCGTTCAGTCTGCGGAACCGGGTCGCCGTGGTTCGCAAACGCTTCGCCGAGTACGAACAGGCGAAACGCGATCTGTCCGGCGGCAACCTCCGACTGGTCGTGTCGATCGCCAAGAAGTACCGCAATCGCGGCCTGTCGTTCCTGGACCTGATCCAGGAAGGGAACACCGGCCTGATGCGAGCCGTGGACAAGTACGAATACCGTCGCGGCTACAAGTTCTCGACCTACGCGACGTGGTGGATTCGCCAGGCGATCACCCGCGCGATCGCCGACCAGGCCCGGACGATCCGCATCCCGGTCCACATGATCGAGACGATGTCGAAGCTGCGGAACGTCTCCAAGAAGCTCTTGCAGGAGATGGGCCGCGAACCGACCATCGAGGAAACGGCCAAGGCGGCGAACATCTCCGTCGAGGAGACGCGCCGAGTGATGAAGATCAGTCGGCATCCGATCAGCCTGGACCGTCCGGTCG
>CAYYJM010000104.1:5894-19936 GCA_964471755.1 uncultured Alcaligenaceae bacterium | reverse complement strand
GGCCCGCGAGGTGCTGTTGCCGCTGATTTAGCCGCCGGCTTGCCGGTGGACTTCGGGACGAAACCGGGACGAAACCCCGCCGGCAAGCCGGCGGCTAAATGAAGACGCCGCATGAGCCGACTGCTCACCTACGCGCAACTGGTCCGTCTACCGAACGTGCCCAGCGCCCTGGCCGACATCGCCCTGGGTGCGTTGGCCGTCGGAGCCCTGCCGGGCCGATGGGCCGCGTTCCTGGCCCTCTGCCTGGCGTCGGCCTGCCTCTACATGGCCGGCATGGTCTTCAACGACTTCTTCGACGTCGAGCAGGACCGACGGGAACGGCCCGACCGGCCGATTCCCTCCGGCCGGGTGACGCGTCGCGAGGCGGGCCTGCTCGGCGTCCTGCTCCTGCTCGCCGGGCTCGGCTTCGCTGGCCTGGCCGGGCTCGTCCTGGCCACTCAGGGCGTCCCCTCTCCGTGGAAGCCGGTCTGGATGGCCGGTCTGCTCGTGGCCGCCATCTTCGCCTACGACGGCTGGCTGAAACGGACGCCGATCGGCCCACTGAGCATGGGTGCGTGTCGGTTCCTCAACGTGCTGCTCGGCGTGTCGATCAGCGGCGGAGTGACGACGCTGCCGCACCTTCAACTGGCGAGCGTCGTCGGTCTGTACATCGTCGGCGTGACCTGGCTGGCGAAGACCGAGGCGCGCACCAGCAATCGAGCGGCACTGCAAGGAGCGGCCGGTGTCATCCTGGCGAGCCTGCTGCTGGCCCTGACGCTGCCCGCGCCGTTGCCGGCCGGCCAGGCGTCGCCGCTGTTTCCGTTCCTGCTCGTCGCCTTCGGCTTCTATCTCGGCCTGGCCATCCGCGAGGCGATCCAGCGTCCGACGCCGGGCCCGGTGCAGACGGCCGTTCGTCGCTGCCTCATGGGGCTGATCGTCTTCGACGCCCTCCTCGCCAGCGCCCTGGCCGGCAGCGTCGGCCTGATCCTTCTGGTCCTGCTCATTCCGTCGATCCTGCTGAACCGACGGCGACGTCTCTACGCGACGTGAGCGGTGCGACCAGCCAGGTCACCAGGCGATGCTCGGCCCAGCGCAGGCCGCCGACGCCATCCCGGCCGATGAAACCGACATGGCCGCCGTGCGGGACGATCACCACCTGGACATGATCCGGAGCCTGGATCGCGTCGAAGGGCTCGATGGCGATGAACGGATCATCGCGGGCCGTCAGCACCAGCGTCGGCACCGGACTGCGCGCGAGGAGCGGAGCGGACGAGACACGGTGGTAGTAGTCCTGGGCGTCGGCGAAGCCGCCGTACGGAGCGGTGTACAGCTCATCGAACAGCCGGGTCGTCATGTTCCGGGGAAAGCGAAGCGGCGGCAGGTCCGGGAAGTGCTGAAGCCGCATCGTGGCGTCGCGCATCAGGTGGAGGGCGAAGTGCCGATCGTAGGAGCGATTGGCCGGCAGTCCCAGCAGCTGCGACGAGGCGGCCATGTCGATCGGCGGATTCAGGGCGGACACGCGCTCCAGGCCGGCCACCGGCCGTTGAGCAGCCTCGCCGGCCAGTTTGAGCACCAGGTTGCCTCCCAGTGAGGTGCCGTGCAGCGCAATCGGCGCGGTCGGCGACCAGCGGTGGACCTCCTCGACGACGGCCCGGATGTCGTCGGATCGGCCGCCGTGGTAGGCTCCCCGAGCGAGGGGCAGACCGCCGCCGGTGCCGCGCTGATCCAGACGGACGACGCGCACGCCCAGATCGAGCAGGCGACGGGTCATCCGCTGCAACTGCGGCGAGGAGGCCGAGCCGGTCAGACCATGTACGAGGACGGCGATCCGATCGCCGTCGTGCCAGGTCGGCGGGAGACAGTCGTAGATCATCAGGCTGTCGCCATCGGCCAGGGGCAGCACCTGCGACCGTGTCGGGTGACGGAGCTTCGTCCCGGACCAGAAGGCTCCGAGGACCGTCTGGGTGTGCGGATTGCTCGTCAGGGGCAGGGGCCGAAAGTCGTCGAGCGGCACCGGAGGAACGATGCGCCGCGGAGTCTTGCTACTCATGATACAATCTCGATCGGAACCGCCAGGAACGTCGAAGCAGGAGAGAGCCGGCCCATGAGAACGCAGGAACCGCCCGCTGCTCGGGGCTATCGCATGCCGGCCGAGTGGGAGCCGCACGAGGCCACCTGGCTGGCCTGGCCGCACCACCGCGATGACTGGCCGGGCAAATTCAGTGCCATTCCCTGGGTCTATGCCGACATTATCTGGCAACTGCACCAGTGTGAAAAGGTCCGTATTCTCGTCCTCGACGACGACCAGGAGAATCGGGCTCGAACGGCCCTGCGCCGCCGCGGCGTGGACCTCGCCCAGATCGAGTTCATCCCGATCAAAACCGACCGCGTCTGGATGCGTGACAGTGGACCGATTTTCGTTCGCGAACCGGGCGGCCGGATCGGTGTCCTCGACTGGCACTTCAACGCCTGGGCGAAGTACGACAACTGGCACCGCGACGACGCCATCCCGGCCCAGGTCGCCGACCGCCTGGGACTGCCCCGCTGGGAGCCGATCGTCGAGCAGCGCCGCGTCGTCCTCGAAGGCGGCAGCATCGATGTCGATGGCCAGGGCACCGTGCTGACGACGGAAGAGTGCCTGCTCAGTCCGATTCAGGCGCGGAATCCGCACCTGACCCGTGAGCAGGTCGAGCAGGCCCTGTGCGACTATCTCGGGGCGCGAAAGGTTCTCTGGCTGGACCGTGGCATCGCCGGCGACGACACGCACGGCCACGTCGATGACCTGGCCCGGTTCGTGGCACCGGGCCGGGTGGTGACGGTGGTCGAGAGCGATCCCTCGGATGCCAATCACGAACCGCTGGCGGAGAACCTGCACCGGCTGCGTCACATGACCGACGCCGCAGGGAGGCAGTTGGAGGTGGTTACGCTGCCGATGCCGGAGCCGCTCTTCTTTCGCGGTCAGCGTCTGCCGGCGAGCTACGCGAACTTCTACATCGCCAATGATCGCGTCCTGGTGCCGACGTTCAACGACCCGGCCGATCGTCTCGCCCTGGGCATTCTCGCCGACCTGTTTCCGGCCCGGAAGATCATCGGCATCCACAGCGGCGACCTGGTCTGGGGCCTGGGCACGCTGCACTGCATGACGCAGCAGCAACCGGTCTAGGGCGAAGTAGAGGTGTGAACGTCGGCAAGGAGTATAATGGCAGGGGCAAAAAGTCATTCGCAGGAGACCCCCATGAGCCTGACCGAAGTCGTCGTCCAGGGAAATCTCGATGCCGAGGGGGTTGTCCACCTGGACGAGACGCCGAATCTGCCGCCGGGCCGGGTCACGGTCGTATTGCGGCCGGAGGTTCCTCTGTCGGCGGATGATCCGTTCTGGCAACTGCTGCAAGAGATCTGGGCCGACCAGCGTGCCCGGGGCCACGTGCCACGTCGCGCCGAGGAGGTCGAGGCCGAACGTGAACAGGTCCGTCAGGACTGGGAACAGCGCATGGCCGAGATCGACCGAATCCAGGAAGAATCACGCCGCTTGCGGGAGCAGCCGTCGTGATTCTCTGCCTGGATACCAACTGCGTGATCTACCTGATCGAACAGAACCCCGTCTGGCATCCGCGGGTCACTGCCCGCCTGGCGGTGGCCCGGGCCACTGGCGATGATCTGACGGTCTGCGACCTGGCGCGGGCGGAGTGCCAGGTCGGCCCCCTTGCGCGAGGGGATGCCGCTCTTCTCGCGGATTATCAGCGATTTTTCTCCAGCACGCTCGTTCGCATGCTACCGTTGACACCCGCCGTCTACGAACGAGCTGCGGCGGTGCGCGTGGCCTCGGCGATGCGAATCAAACTCCCCGATGCTTTGCACCTGGCTGCCGCCATCGAACATGGATGCGGCATCTTTCTGACCAACGACGCTCGCCTGACCTGCTGTGCGGGGATCACCGTTGAGGTTCTGTCGTGAGCAGCAAGTGTCCGTCGGGGGCACGCTCACCGCGAGCGTCAGAAAGCGGGGGAAGTCGGACCTGGGCCGGTGCCACTCATCCGAGCTTATCGCCTTCCCACCGGCGGATAGCACGCAGAGTAGAAAGTTCTGTTCGTCGCCAGCCTCACAACCAGGACGGCCGACCGTTTTCCAGTTGACAAACCCCGCGCCGACGCCGAAGGTGTATAGAGAGAGGTTTTTCACCATCTGCCCCCTTGCCCGAGGAGCGCGGCCATGAATCCACGTCCGCAGACGACCCCTGAAACCCGTTCAGCCCTGGCCCCCCAGGAGGCCAGCCGCCAGGAGATGCTGTCTGTCTTCGCCGCCACCGCGGCGGAGAAACCGGCTCTGCCGATGAACGCGGGCCTGCTCATCCGCGTCCAGGGAGACGACTTCCAGGCCACCACGCTGGCCGGTGAACCCGTGACGCTGGCCCTCCCCGGCCTGCCCGAGAAGGCGGCCACCACGAAGGCAGCGCTGCCGGCCAACGCAATCAACCTGTAACGAACCCATCGGCACGGAAGCCTGTTCGTGGCCCCGAACTCGACCCATGAGCCGCCCACCTCAGAGGGGCGGCTCGCATCCCCCCGTGCCGCGCTCATGCCGAATTTCGACGAGACGTGCCGTAAGGCCATCGAGACCGCCAAGCTGTCCCTGCCCGAGGGGGAAGTCCTGGAAATCGGTCCCCTGCTCGACGCCCTGTACCACGCCGGTGGTGTGAAGAACCGGCCCGAGTATCAGGACCTCGAACCCCACTTCCGGGCACCGCAGCCACGCCGGGAGAGTGCGGGTCAGGTGCCGCTGGGACCACAACTCAAGCCCGTCATCAACTCCCTGCCGAACGACCGGCTCTTCGGGGCGCTGGAGCTGTTCACCGAACTGGTGCGCTCCGAGTCCGGCCAGCAGTGGCTTCGTGACCGACAGATCACCCCCGAACGGCTGACCCGTCTGCTCGAACAGACGCGGGCCGACCGGGCCACACCGATCGTTCGCGATGAGAAACAACGCGAGCAACTCGAAGCCTTCCGCGAGTTTGGCCGGGTCCTGACTCTGCCGCCCGGCCCTCGCCTGGCCGGCGAGATCGACGAATCCATCTGGGGCGTCGATCGCCTCATCTTGCCGCTGATGACGCCGCGAGTGCGCAACATCCTGCTCGTGGGCCCGCCCGGCGTCGGCAAATCCACCCTGGTTTCGCTGCTCGCCCATCGCATCCTGCGTGGCGATCCGAATCTGCCGGAGCTTCTGCGCAAGACCGACATCGTCGAGCTGGCCCCTGGCTTTCCGCGCGGCAACGCCGTCGAGGTGGACGATCGCCGGGACTACCAGTTGGTCCTTCGCCTGCTCGCGTTCATCGAGCAGGCCAACAACCTCGTCTTCGTGGTCGATCGCTTCTTCGCCTTCCTGGCTCTGCTCCATCGCGTCAGTGTCCAGCAGGAGTTGATCTCCTCGTTCCTCGAAAAAATCATGACCGGCCGGGTCGCCTGCATCGGCAGCGTCGTCCCGGACGAGTACGCCAAGCTCAGCCAGATCGACGGCTCGCTGCCACGTCGCTTCAACGCCGTCCATCTCAAGCCGATGGGGACCGGCGAGACGCAACGACTGCTCCGGGGCCGCCTCAAGGATCTCGAAAAGCACTTCGAGCGGATCGGCAACCCGATCAGTATCCCGGAGGGGCTCTTGCCCGACGTCGTCGAGCTGGCCGAGCGCTATCTGCCGGAACGCCATCAGCCGGAGAAGTCGATCCGACTGCTGGAAAATGCCTGTGCCGTGGCCATCCTCCAGACAACCGCCCGATCCGCCGATGCGCCGGTCGAGAAGGCGAATCTCGTCCTGGGGAAGCCGGCTCTGGTCCTGGCCGTCGAGAAGATGGCCGGCCCGGTTCTGCTCAGCGAACCGAACCTCGACGTGAACGAGTTCGCCACCGAGTTGAAGAAGACGATCGTCGGCCAGGACAAGATCCTCGATCAGGTTGCCGAGACGGTCGTCGCCTCACGCGATCCGTCCGGCGGCGGTCTGCTCCTGCGGAGGGGGCCGCGTGGCGTCTACCTGTTCGCCGGCCCGACCGGCGTCGGCAAGACCGAGACGGCCCTGCTCATGGCCCGTCTGCTCGGCGGCGGACGCGAGGCCCTCATCCGCGTCGATTGCCAGAACTTGCAAGGTTCCGGCACCGGCATGGAGGCGCACTCCGTCGTCTGGCGACTGCTCGGCGTCGCTCCCGGCTACATCGGCTACACGCCCGGCTGCCGTGATGGTCTGCTCGTCAAGGTGCGTGAGTATCCCGAGGGCGTGCTGCTGCTCGACGAGTTCGAGAAGGCCGACGCCGCCGTCGGCAAGGTTCTGCTGCGCATCCTCGACGAGGGCAAGGGCGTCGATTCGGAGGGGAACGAACTCGACTTCCGACGCTGCCTGGTCGTGCTGACGACGAATGCCGGCGTCAGCTACACCGAGAAGGGGCCGTCGTTCAACCCGTTCGACGTCTTCCGCGCTCAGGACGTGAACGCGCCGCAGACCAACGAGCAGTCGATCCGCGAGGAACTGCTCCGGGTCGGTCTGGGCCGCGAGTTCCTGGCTCGCATCCAGCAGCAGTTCATCTTCAACAGTCTCAGCGCGGACGATATCCGTGAGCTGCTGAATCGGAAGCTGACCGAACTGGCGACCCTGCTGTCGGCTCAGGGCCGTGAACTGACCTGGACCGATGCCTTCTGCAAACGGCTGATCGAACGCTGGGATGCCAACCAGGGCGTTCGCTTCCTGATCACGCTGATGGAGACGACGGTGGTCAATCAGGTGCGCATCGCCGGTGCGCAGAAGGAACTCGATGGAGTCACTCGCATCGAGATGGACGCCGACGAGTCATCGGCCAGCGACTCGACGCACGCTCGACGAGTCCGCCAGAACGAGACGCTGCGAATCTTGCTGTGAATCGATTCCCCACCCCGGATTTGAAGGGAGAGACACATGGGACTGTTCAGCTGGATGGGTAAACTCTTCTCGGGCAAGCCGGCCGCGCCGGCCGTGGCGACCATCTCGGAGCGCTTCGAGGCCCTCCGCAAGATGCTGCCGGTGATCGGCATCCCGAATTTCAACTCCGCCCTGCTCCAGGATAGCGGCATGTTCCAGTTCGGCATCACGACCACCGATGATGCTACCAAGGAGCAGTTGAATCTCGGCTTCCTCCTGTCGATCCATCTCAACTCGCTGCAACTCCGCTGCTACGGCCTGGCCAAGCTGCCGCCGGGAGCCTCGCCGACCGCCCTGCTGCGTGAGATGAATCGCATCAACTGCGAGTCCCTCGTCAAGGTGGTGTGGAACGAGAAGGACGGCGACGTCGAGATCCACATCGACCTGCTCCTGGCCGGCCTGATGCCGACGCAGGATCAGCTCGGCATGTGCATGGCGGGTCCGTTCGCCATCCTGCAACGGGAGCGGGCCAACCTGCTCAACGCCTGCGCCGGTGGCGGTAGCGGTGGCGGTGGTGGCAACGTGGACTCGCTGTGATGCGAAAGGCGAGCAGGGCGCGTCAGGCCCACGCTCGCCGTGGGGATATTCTTCACGATCACGGTGCAGGCGGAGCGGGAACGACACGTAACTTGATGGCCAGACGCCCGATCTCCTCGGTTTCGTCGTAGGCGACGATCTCGATCGGAACGAAGTCGGCCGGGACCCGGGTATCCGGGGCGGAACTCAGCAGGAAGACGCCCTCGATCTTGGCTGCGGAAACCTCTCGATCGTCCGTGGTCACCCCCGCCGGCAATCCACGCACCCGCAGGGACACCGTCGGCGGGTAAATGGCGCGGTCGATCACCACGCGCAGCGTCGCACTTTTGCCGACCTCGATCCGCACGGTCGGTGTCGGCGTGCTGAGAAACTGCCGGGCCGGCCGGGGGCGGACGAAATCGAGACTCACCCGCGTTCGATCGACCTCGAAGCGAGGACCAGGACCATCCGGGATGAACAGCAGGCGGGCCGTGACGGTCGTCGGAATCCGCGCCTGGGTCAGCTTCACGAACAGATTCACGAACAGCGTCGTGGCATCCCGACTGATCGGGTTCTCCTCCTGGACGATCTGGATCGGATGGCCGAACTGATCGAAGAGTTCGGCCAACTCGACCTGGAGTTGTTCTCTCCGGCCGCGACGATCGATCTCGAAGGCGAGTCGAGCGTGTCCGCCCACCTCGATGCGTCGCCGTGCGATCGGCGTCACGAAACGAGGGAAATCGGGCCGACGCACGATCACCCGCAGCGGTTGCTCGTCCAACCGTTCATTTCCCCGGACGAGCTGCACTCGCGCCGTCGCGCTGACATCGACCACGTCGAGCGGAGCGCTCAGCAGAAAGCGTGCGGGCGGCGGATTCCCCCCCGGCGGCAAATCGGCGGGGACGGCCTGGGCCGTGAGCGCCGCCGGGAGATCGAGTAGACGCACCTCGAACGGTCCCCGTTCCCCGTGGGGCTCGATCGGAACCGTCAATGTCACCTCGTTGCCGCCCTCGATGACCAACTCGTCGGGAAGTTGCAGCTTCGCCGTCTGCGGTTCCGGTGGCGACTCCGGGACGCGTCGGAGGTGGAGTACGAGGATGGTGCCCACGATCGCGAAGAGGAGAAAGGCCAGGGCGATGGGGATCACCGCGTGCAGGGCCGAGCCGGAATCGGCCTCCTCTGGAGCCTCCTCCGCAGCAGGAGCTACCGTCGCCGACTCCTTCGCAGACCGCTTCTTTTCGGGTTTGGTCCGGGGCGTGGCAGTCGGAACGGGGGAGGCCGGCGGATCGTCCAGGACCTCGCAGACGTCGAGTGGCTCCTCGTCGGGATCATCGACCGGCTCCACGAGGAGGGGTTCCTCCTCCGCGGTCGGCCCGCTGCTCGCCGTCTCCGTGGAGGATTCCTCGAGTAGGACTGGCGTGTACTGGCGTCGGGGCGGCGGACGATTCACCGGCTCGACCGGGACCGCGACCAGTGGCGGTAAGTGCAGCGTCGGTGTCTCCGGATCGCTGTCCTCAGCGGTCGTGGTTTCGCTCTGGCCAGCCGCCTCGCCCAGGGGGACCGCCTCGGGCAGCATCCAGTCGGGCAGACTGGTGGTTCTGTCCAGACGGCGAGCGACGGGCACCTCGGGCGTCGGCTCGGACGCCGGCACCGAATCGATCCGGGTCTCCCGCAGCGGCGAGGGGAGCGCCGGCAGGCTGTCCAGGTGCGGCGGCGTGCGCGTGTCGAGTTTGCTCCGTCGCCCCGTCAGGTTCGAGCCGAGAATCGTTCGCAGCGTCTCGAACTGAGCCGGTTCGAGTCGTCGCACCACCCCATCGGTAAGGAGCGTCTCCAGCAGAGGGACATCGGCCGGATCGCCGAGCGCGGCCAGGATCAGGTGACCGAGCAGGTGCCGCAGCGTCGTGTCCGGCAGGGCGAACAGGGTGCGGATCAGCTCCGACTTCGCCGGAGCGGTGAAGTCCGGTTCGGTGAACAGCAGGTTCTCCGGCGAACCGAACCGCTCCCACAGGGTGCTGCCGCCGACACGAATGGCCCGCAGGGCGGTGTAGATGACCAGGTGCGAGAAGCGATCGATCTCGGGGCCGAACAGGTTGTGTCGGGGTCGCTGCGGATGCTGGTAGCCGGGGAAGCCGGCCTCCTTGCTCGGCCGATCGGCCAGGGCCGGTACATACATGCCGTCGTAGTCGATCAGACGGAGCAGGAACGTCGCCCGCTGCGGATGCGGCACGAGCAGGACGTTGCCATGTTGCAGGTCGCCGTGACCGATGCCGGCCTCGCGCAGTTCGCGGGCGAGTTGGAGCCACTTGCGCGCCAGCTTGTCGAGATTGGCCGGCCGATCCGCCTGCTCGGCGGCGAACTCGCTGAGATTCTTCCCCTCAACCCAGCGCATCTTGACGATGGGATACCATGCCCCATCGACGAGAATGGCGTCCTCGAGATAGCGGAACTCGATGATGAACGGCAACTCGGCCTGAACGAGGTGATCGCTGATGGCGGCGTAGCGTTCGCGCAGGTCGCCGACCTCGCGGGTGAAACATTTGACCGCCCAGGATTCGCCGTTGGGATGGTCGAGCCGATAGACGTCGGCGAAGTTGCCCGCACGCGGTGACGGCAGGCCAAGGACCGGGTCGGCCGACCAGGCCGTGCAGGCACGCAGATCCTCGTCCTGGAAGCACAGGTGCGGGTTCTGGATGGCCAGGTTGTAGTCGGTGGACTGCGGCCAGGGCATCGTCGTTCCTGCGTGGAATAAGCGAGCGCCTCGGGAAGTATCATCGTACCCGGTTTCACGGAGGGCCGAAAGAGCCTACCTCGGACTCTGGACGGTAATCGCCAGGAGGGTGGTATCGTCGTTGCGAATACGCTGGCTGGCCCGTTGTTCGCCGAGCCAGGCCTGGAAGGCGTCGATGGGCCGGGCTCCGTCGAGGATCGCTTGCAGTCGTCGCCAGGGAGCCTCTTCCTTCTCGACCTGGCCAAGGAACCAGCAGGCCAGGGCGTCGGTCATCAGCCAGAGTCGGTCGCCCGGAACGAGCTGACCGGCGAGGTTGACGCCGTGTGTCGTCGGGATGTCATCGCCGCCGCGCGAGCCGATCAGCCAGGGGACACTGTTGAAATCGGCCGAGCGCTCCAGCGGAAAGGCGACGACGAGAGCGTCGTTGCGGATCTGGAACAGGCAGCTATCGCCGACGGCCAGGGCGAGCCAGGAGAAGCCCAGCGCGTCGGCGTCCGGTCGCAGGTAGAGGCCGAGAAACGTGGCGTACGCCCCGAGGTGGTAGCGATCTTCGAGGAACCAGTCCATCTCGGCGGGATCGCGGGCCAGTTCATGATCGGTCGCGACCTGCCAGGCGTGACGCAGATCGGGCAGCCAGGCGGCCCAGGCGGGGGCAGGTTCACGAAGCCGGACGTAGTCCGCGCAGAGCATCTGCGCCCAGATGCCGGAGTTCCAGCTCTCCGTCGCGCCGTCGGCGATGGCGAAGCGGTGTCGATCCAGGTCGAAGTCGGCTGCGTCCTGACACTCCTCCAGCGACGAGCCGGTACGCGGGACACGAACGAGGCGGACCCAGAGCGGTGGTGCGGCGGCCAGGGTAGATTCAGACATGGCTCACCCCTGTGTCCGGGGATCGACCCGCGTGCCGATGTCCAGGAAGCGGACGATCGAGGCGATGTCGGCGTTGAAGACGAAGCCGCGCGTCGTCGGCGAGACGTTGATGCGGGCCTGTCGCGCCGGCTGGTGCATGACCGGCGGGAGGTAGCTCGACATGCGGAACAGCTTCGGTGCGAACGGGTTCGGCGGCAGTTGGTCCTCGTGAGCGGGGTACTCGACCGGCGGCTCGTTCTGTGTCGAGAGGTGCAGGTTGAACAGAAGGACCTCGCCATCCTCGCTGCTGAGATTGCGCATGCGCTGGGCGGCCGGTTCCGGATCGCCGTCGGAGGCGTCGCCGTCGGTCAGGTTGCAGACGACCGGCGGGAAGCAGTCGGGATGCTCGGCCAGGAAGCCGGCCAGGAACATCTCGGCTCGCTCGAAGGCGGCCGTCATCGGCGTCTTGCCGTCGCCGGTCGGCTCGAACCAGATCGGAAAGCGGATGTTCCGCTCAACTCGGCCGCCCCGACCGTCCTCGACCAGTTCGCTGCGCTGCTCGACGCGAACCGGGCTGCGGGCGACCTCGGAGATCGGCACCAGGTCGCGGCCGGCGAGCGGTCCCGCCCAGCCGGAGACGACCTGTCGGCCATAGGCGATCAGCGCTACGTGGAAGCGATTGAGGACGGCCTGTCGGTCCACGCAGCGGAGAACGAGGGCGTAGAGCGTCTTGTTGATGGCCTCGGCGACGGCATCGGCCTTGCGGCGTGAGCGATCGTTGCCGAGCGGCGAAAGCATCGACTTGGAGGTATCGACGAGGAAGAGAAAGCAGGTCGGGTTGTTCTGACTGATCTGCTGGGTGTACGGCATGGCTGCGTCCCTGGATCGTCTGCCTGGGTGCGACGGGGAGATTATACCCCGCGACGCGGCGAACCGCGAGAGGCGACCTCCGCTCACGGTTTCTTTCGACGTCGAGTCGGCTTCTTCGTTTCCGGCTCGGGCAATCGCTCGAAGATCCGGGCGACGGTGACGGAGAAGCCCGGCAGCACCGAACCGCCGTCGAGCGTGTCCGCCTCGGTCCGCCTCGTGAAGGTGTCCGGAGCGGTGAAGACGCGCACTTCACGCCGGGCCGGGTCGATGAACCAGACCACCTCGACGCCCGCGAAGAAGTAGTGCTGGAGCTTGAGGTCCATCTCCTCGCGCGTGTTCCCCGCGCTGAGGATCTCGATCGCCAGATCCGGCACCAGGTCCGGGATCGGCTCGCTCGGAAGTCGTCGGCCGGGGAACTTCTCCCAGCGCGAAAAGGAAACGTCGGGTATCCGCACCAGACCTGGCATGAGCCGCAGGGTGGAATCCGCTCCACCGAGTGTGCCGACGTCGTTCTCCATCAAGTAGATGTTGAGCAGCGTTCCGATCCACAGGGCGAGGTTGCCTTCGGTGAAGCCCATGACCTTCTCCACGAGGACGCCATCGATCAGCTCGCAGACCCGATTGGTTTGATCGAGGACTTCCAGCAGATCGCGCTCGGTGGCCGTTCCCGGGGTGGGCTTCAGTCGCACCCGATACGGCGAGATGCCTCCCAGGCGATCGAGCAACTCGCCCAGGTTGACGACGTCGGTCATGGATGGAGTCGCAGTCGTGGTCATGGTCCTTCCTCCCTGATGGGACACGCGGCCAGATTCGTATCGGCAACCTGGCCGCTGCCACCGCCGGGGGTCACTTCTTCGCCGGGGCGTCCTTCGCCGGAGCATCCTTCGCTGGAGCATCCTTGGCGGGAGCATCTTTCTTCGGAGCATCCTTGGCCGGAGCGTCCTTCGGCGGAGCGGTCTTCGTCTTCAGCAACTCCGCCTGGGCGGTCTTCAGATCCTGGGCCAGTTGCGCGGCCAGGGCCTTGTGGGTCTGGATCTCCTTGATGGCGGCCGCCTCGGCCGCCTTCGCCTTCGTCAGTTCCGCCTCGATTGTCTTGAACTGCTGAAGGGCCTTGGCTTCCGCCTCCTTCGCCGTGGTGACTTCCTTGGCCCGTTCGGCCGCGGTCTTCGTCGCGGTGGCCAGGGCCGTCTTCGCCTCGGTAAGTTGCTTCGCGATTTCCTCGCTCGCCTTCTTCGCCTCGCCCCTGGCCGTCTCGACCGCCTTGGTGAGCGTGTCGTTCGCCTTCTGGGCGGCTTCGTGGTCAGTGGTCACCTTCTTCAGGTCGCCGACGGCTCCGGTCAGCTGGCTCTGGAGGTCCTCCGCCTTCTTCGTGGCCGCATCGAGCTTGGTTCGAGCGTTGGCGATCTGCTCCTGCAAATCGACCTGGGCGGCCTGGAGTTGCTTCGCGAGTTCCTCCGCCTTGTCCTGGGCGAGTTGCGCCTTGTTGTCCGAGCAGCCCACCAGCGCGACCACTCCGACGAGCAGCAGCGACAGGCTCGCCGAACGCAACAGCGTGATCATCGACATGAACGAGTTCTCCCGATCAGGCGTCATAGCACCATCTCTCCACATTACCCAAAATGTCACTCTTCGCACGATAATCGACCCAACTCGTCCAGGTCAAGCGGCGCTCGACGAGTCTCTCGCACTTCGGGGTCGGAGGTGGTAGGATCATAACGACCCCATCGATCCGCCGGTCCCCGAAAGTCAGGAGACGCCCCATGAGCAGCAACCTGCCCGTTACCCGCGTCGTGCTGTACAAGCACGGCGTCGGCTACTTCGAGCGTGAAGGTCGTGTCGAGGGCGACAGCGTCCTGTCGCTGACGTTCAAGCAACGCGAGGTTGCCGACGTCCTCAAGTCGCTCACCGTTCTCGATCTCGACGGCGGGACGGTGACAAGCGTATCTTACGACTCGACCCGGCCTCTGGAGCAACTGCTCCAGGAAGTGGACCTCAGCATTCCCGATCAGAACAGCCTCGTCGGCCTGCTACCGCAGCTGAAGGGAGCCCGGCTCGCGCTCCAGGCCGGCGACGAGCGAGTCGAGGGCATTCTGCTCGGCATCGACACGACCGAGGAGCAGACGGCGGCCGGTGTCGGCATGAGTGGCAGGTGGCCCCAGGCGTCGGA
>CAYYJM010000104.1:0-5884 GCA_964471755.1 uncultured Alcaligenaceae bacterium | reverse complement strand
GTCGTCCATCGGCCGCGAGTCGCTCTGCTGACCGACGCCGGCGAGGTACGCGGCTTCGACCTCATCGGCCTGCGTCGGCTGGAAATCCTCGACGCGAAGTTGCGCGACGATCTCGGCTACTACCTGCGGACGCTCCTGTCGGCCCGGAAGAAGGACGCCCGCACGTTCAGTTTCTTCGCCACGGGCTCGGGTCCGCGCAAGATCCGCATGAGCTACACGCTCGAAGCGCCGGTCTGGAAGGCGACCTACCGGCTGCTCCTGGGTGCGGAGAACGAGAAGCCGATGATCCAGGGTTGGGCCGTCGTCGATAACACCCAGGACGAGGACTGGGAGAACGTCGAACTGTCGCTCGTTTCCGGTCTGCCGGTGTCGTTCGTGCATGATCTGTATACGCCGCGCTACATCAAGCGGCCCGTCGTCGCGGTGCAGGAGACGACCGGTGTGCTGCCGCCGATGGTCGAGGACGCCGTTGCGGAGGTCGAGTCGGAGGCCCTGTACTCGATGGCTCCGATGGCCGCACCGACAGTCGGCGGCCGAGGCGGATACGGCGGCGGTGCCGTGGCCGGGAGGAAGATGGCCGCCCCGAGCAGCACGCCGGCCCAGGTGCGCGAGCGGAAACTCGGCGATCTGTTCGAGTACGCCATCGATCATCCGGTGACGATCCGCCGCAATCAGTCGGCCCTGGTGCCGATCGTCCTGCGGCCCTTCGACGGCAAGCCGGCCCTGCTCTACAATCGCGACAGTCGCAAGGACAACCCGATGCGGGCTGTCGAGTTCCACAACACGACCGGTCTGACGCTCGAAGGCGGCCCGGTGACCGTGCTGGAGTCCGGCAGTTATGTCGGCGAGGCGATGCTCGACACGCTCAAGCCGGACGAGGAACGCCTGGTGCCGTACGCCGTCGAGCTGTCCGTCAAGGTCAGCGACCACACGAAGTCGCACCGAGAGAAGGTGGGGCGCGTCGTCCTGCGCAACAATCAACTCGTCGTCCGCAGCTGGCAGCAGCAGACGACGACGTACACGCTCGACAATCGGGCCGGCCAGGAGTACACGCTCTACCTGGAGCATCCCCGTCAGCGGTCCGACTGGGAACTGGTCACGCCGGCGAAGCCGCACGCCACGACGGAGAACTTCTGGCGCTTCAAGGTCACCCTGCCGGCGAAGAAGGCGGTCGAACTGGTCGTCGAAACCCGGCTGCCGGTGGAGACACGGCGGACGCTCGTCGATCTGGGCCCGGCCGACTTCGCCTACTGGATCGACCAGAAGTATCTCGCCCCGGCGACGCAGCAGTTGCTGCGACGGATCAGCGGCATGCAGGATCGACTCGGCCAGATCCAGCGTGAGGTGGAAGCCCTGGAGCGTGAGCGAGTGAGCATCCACGAGGAGCAGGGGCGGATTCGTGAGAACCTCCAGGCCCTGGGCGATCGCAGCAGCGAGAAGGAGTTCCGCGAACGGCTGATCCGGACGCTGAACGAGCAGGAAGATCGCCTCAACGCCATCCGCGATGCCGTTCGGGCGCATCACGCCGAGGCGGTCCGGCTCGGCGAGGAACGCAACATCCTGATCGCGCAGCTGGACGTGGAGGCGTCGGCCGGGTAACGCCATCGAACCGGCCAAACGACTCAGAGGCTGCACGGAAAGCCCCTCGCCCCGGTACTCCGGGGAGAGGGGTTGGGGTGAGGGGTCTTCGTTTTCGCTGGTTTCGTAGGCATTCCCCCTCACCCCAACCCTCTCCTCCGGAGTACCGGGGGCGAGGGAGCCGCTTTCCGTGTAGTCTCTCAGGCAGGAGCGGCGTCCTGGTGCAGCAGGGCGTGCAGCTGGTAGAGATGGTGGAAGAAGGCGACGCTGTTGAGCAACTCGTTGCCGCCCGACAGGTGCTTCAGAACCTCCTGATACTCGTCGATGGCTGCGAGCAGGGCCTTGCGATAGCGGTCCAGTTCGACGGTTCGCTCCTGTTGGAGCCGACGCAGATTCGCGACCCACTG
Organism: uncultured Alcaligenaceae bacterium; assembly: GCA_964471755.1. Classification (GTDB taxonomy): domain Bacteria; phylum Planctomycetota; class Planctomycetia; order Gemmatales; family Gemmataceae; genus CAYYJM01. Next base: position 3,899 of record CAYYJM010000104.1, on the reverse strand, counting down.
ATCGATAGCGTCGGGCAGGTGGTCGCGCGTGAAGACGGCTTCAAACTCGTCGGCCAGGGCCTTGCTCTTCTGCATCACCGACTGATTGTAGTCGTAGAACCCGGTCGTCCAGGAGCGTAACTCGTCGCGGGCCCTGCGCAACCGGGTTCGGGTGTCGGCGTCAAACTTCTCGGCCAGGCGCTGCCAGGCCTCGGCCAGGAAGTCGCTCTCAAGTCCGCGCTCGGCGTCGGCACGCCGCTGTATCCGGAAGTGCAGCCAGGTGCCCACGGCCAGAGGACCGAGCAGCCCGCCGGCCAGCAGCCAGCCACGAATCGTCCAGTCCGGGGCCCACACGACAGCCAGCCACACCGCCAGGAAGGCGAACGCCAGACAGCCGACCAGGTTCGTCAACCGCGCCAGGCAACCCTTCCGCCACCGCCAGCGTTCTCGGTGGCCCGCTTCGCGAACCAGTTGACGCAGGGGCTTGCCCATGACGCTCACACCCGAAGGCACCGCAGTCCCGGGCAGTTGCTCGGCGGTGAAGACGGGCTCCTCGGCCCGCTTGCGGATGTCCTCGCGCACACTGGCGACCAGACGCTCCCGTTCGCGGCTCAGTTCCGCCAACCGGGTCTGGAGCGTCTCCTCCAGTTCCTTGACGTGCTGATCCATCCGCCGGCGCAGGGCCGACCGGCGCTCCTTCAACTGGTCGAGGAACCATTGCGGGTCGTAGGCGGTCAGAGTGCCGGTTCGCAGGGCCCGCGCGGCCAGTTCCTCCGGTGAACCGGTGAGGCCCCAGGTGATCTCCAGCTGGCTCTGGTAGGCGGCCCGGAGGCGTTCCTCCGCGTCGGCGCAGATCTGATCGATCTCCCCCTGACGGGCGGCCTGCGCTCCCCGAACCTGGGTCGGTAGTTGTGTGAAGGCGAATTCGTCCAGGGCCCTCTCGACCCTCTCGCCCATTTGCTCGCGGCCCTCCTTTCTCGCCTTCTGAAGTGCCGAGGCCAGCAGGCCGCGCAGCTTGCCGAACTCCTGCTTTTCGAGGATTTCCTGGTCCAGCCAGGCCCAGACACGATCCGGGTCACGAGTCGGAGCGAGCGATTCGTAAAGCCGCTTCAGCACGGGGAAGTCTTCCGTGGAGTAGCGCCCCTCGACACCCCACAAGGCAGGTTGATCCTCTTCCTCGGGATCGTAGCGTGTCGCCCAGGTAGCGGTGGTTCGTGTGCTGGCCGGAAACCCCTCGCCCGGGAGCGGTTCCTCGGCTGACGGCTCGAAGCGCAGAGATTCGAGGTAGTGCCGATGCTCCAGACCCTGCTCGCGGACGAATCCGCGGACCCAGCGCTGCCATTCTTCTCGGATCCTCGCCGGCAGATCGACACCAAGCGACCGTCCCAGTTCACCGAGTACCGCCTGGCAGACTGCGACGCGTGGCCGCAGTTCATGCCGCAGGTAATCACGAACGAACTCGGCGGCCCAGCCCAGGTGCGTCCGCAGCACCGCCGGCGTGTCGCGCAGCCGGTCCAGCACGGCCGTGCGCTGGATCGTCTGCCACAGGTGGGCGTACAACTCCTCGATCTGGTAGTGATAGCGGGCGCTGACCAGCCAGAAATTGTCCCCCTCAACCAGGCTGCGATGTGGTCCCGGTTCTCGGCCCGATCGCTGGGCCACCTCCCGCAGGATCAGGTTGACCTGGGATTCGATGCGCTGCTTCAGCGGCTTACCGACCTCGCTGACCGTCGGGTGATGCTGCTCATCCCAGAAGCACTGGCAGTCGAGGCGGTCCAGGAGGACATCGACCTGATTGACGAGGTAGAGGACGTGTTTGCCGGGGGCGACTTCCTCCTGACGCGTCACGAGGTAATGGTCCTGGATGTTCATCACGTTGGTGGCGGCGAATGTGTAGACGACCAGGTCGCAGCTCTGCAAGAAGGAGCCGACACGGCTGTTCAGCGTCAGATCTTCGTTCAGGCCGGGCGTGTCGATCAGGTTGAAGTCGCGCAGAGGTTCAAGGGGAAGCGCCAGGCGTACCGGGTCGGAGCCGGTCAGGGGTTGGCCATCGGCGATGAGCCGGCGCATCTCCGTCTGCTGGGCGTCGTCCTCCAGAGGTCCGCGGTAGCAGAGGATGGTGATGACCTTGTCGGTCGGCTCGGCAGCCGATCGGCGCAGGTAGGGTTGAACCTGCGTCCGGTAGTTCGGTTGGTCGAGGTAGTCTGGCCGGGACGAGTACGGTGCCAGGGCGTGGCCCTGCATGTGGATCAACAGCTTGTTGATCAGCATCGTCTTGCCGGAACTGAAGATGCCCATGAAGGCGATCTGGTAGGGGCGGTCGAAGCGGGCCAGCACCTCGGTTTCGATCTTGCGCCGCTGGTCGTCGATGGATACCGGATTGCCAACGCCGTCGTCGATCTGGCCTGACGGCACGCGGCGACGGGCCTCCGGTGTGGCCAGGCGGTGGCGTTTGGCCGTTCGCTCCACCTCGACAAGCAGGCCGCCCAGGCGATTGAAGTACGTTCGGACGGCTCCGGCCCGAGAGCGGATCTCGCCCAGTTCAAAGCCGGGGCGATCCCTGAGCAGGCCGGCCACCTCGCGCATCGCCTGTGACGGCGTGCCGCGGTCCTCCGGTCGTGGCCGCAGCAGGCGATCCATCAGCCCGCGCAGGACCGGGGCGGTCGTCTCGGGAAACAGGAGCAGGTGGAGCAGGCAGCCAACCGAATAGAGGTCCGAGGTCTTCGCTGGCGAACCGCTTCGCGCCTCGGGAGCCAGGTAGTCTCGCGAACCGCCCTGGGCACGGCGATCGGTCACCCGCGCCGTATGCAGCACCCGACCCAGGCCGTAATCGATCACCTTGACGATCGGCCCCCCGCGTGAGTCGGAAACCAGGATGTTCTGCGGGGCGAGATCTCCGTGCAGAACGCCCACCTCGTAGGCATGCCGACAGGCTTCGAGAACCTGCCAGGCGATGAACAGTCGCTGATCCTCCGTCGGCCTGCGTTCGCTGACGTAGTCGCCGAGTGGGCTGCCCTCGAACAGTTCGTAGACGATGACGGGGAAAGTGGACAGGGTGCTGCTGTGGAAGACACGTACGACGGCCGGTGACTCACGCTGGGCGAGACGCCCGAGGATCTCTCGATCGCGCTCGGCCTGCTCACGGAACTCGACGAGAAATTCCGGATCGACGGCGATCTTGACCGCGACCGGAGCTTCACGCGGCACCTGACGGCCCGGCAGCGACTCGTTGTAAGCGCGATAGACGACGGAGTATCGCCCCTCGCCCAGGAAGGCGCTGCCGGAGGTGCCTCGGAGCAGACGCAGACCAACTCGGGCGAGCATGCGGTCGAGAAACTCCTCGCCGAGGGGATTGCGTGACGGATAGGCCTCCAGCAGGGCGGCGACGGCCGGGTCGGGAGTCGGGCCAGTCGGAGCCAGGCGCGAACCCGGCATCCAGGAGCGATACCAGCCGCCAAGTCGGTCGGCCGTCGCCGGGTCAAACTGGAAGCCGCCGGGAAAGAGGCCGGCAACGGCTTCCAGGTGATGATCGACCAGGGCGAGCATCTGTTCCTGACCGGCCTGAACCCGTGCCTCCAGGGCGTGCAACCGCTTCTCCAGATCGAGGGTCTGGCGTTCGTGCCGGTCGCGAATCCTCTGGAGATCCAGCGCCTCTTTCTGCACCTCGTCGAGACGTGCCGCGGTCTGATCGACGCCGTCGGCCAGGGACTGGAGGACACGGTCCAGTCGCTGCTTCTCGGCCTCTTGCGAGATGACCTCGACGACCTCCGACAGGCCGGTGATTCGCTTGAAGTACTGGTACATGCAGAGAACGAACGTCCGCACCGGCCCACGCTCGCGGACGACCTGATCGGCCTCGTTGAGGAAGGCAACGATGTTCTGGTTGCGGGCCCCGGCAAACTCACGAACGGCGGCCTGGG
>CAYYJM010000103.1:0-20001 GCA_964471755.1 uncultured Alcaligenaceae bacterium | reverse complement strand
AAACTTCGGGCCTCACAGAGCAGCGGCTGCGCCTACTGCCTCGACATGCACACCAAGGACGCGCGGGCTCACGGCGAGACTGAGCAGCGACTGTACGCGCTGATCGCCTGGCGAGAGACACCGTTCTACACCGAGCGTGAACGTGCCGCCCTGGCCTGGACGGAGGCGGTCACGCTGGTGGCCGACAACCACGTTCCCGATGATCTCTACGAATCGGTGCGACCGCACTTCAGCGAGAAGGAACTGGTGGACCTGACCCTGGCGGTCGCGGCCATCAACAGCTGGAATCGGCTGGCGATCAGTTTTCGGAAGGTGCCCGGAACGTACCAGCCCGGAGGCCGAGCATGAACGCCACCCAGAATCTCCGCGCCATCGGCCAGAGCCTGTGGCTCGACAACATCACGCGAGGGCTGCTGACCAGCGGCACGCTCGGCCGCTACCGGGACGAACTCGGCATCACGGGCCTGACCTCGAACCCGACGATCTTCGACCACGCCCTGCGGCAGGGGACGGATTACGATGCCGAGATACGCCAGACACTCGGAGAGGTCAGCTCGCCCGAGGAACTGTTCCTGACCCTCGCCCTGACCGACCTGCGTCAGGCCGCCGATCTCTTCCGACCGAGCCACGATCGGACCAACGGCGTGGACGGCTGGGTGTCACTGGAACTGTCGCCGTTGCTGGCCCGTGACACGGCCGGGTCCATCGCTCAGGCCAGGCGTCTGCACGCGGCGGCGGGCCGGCCCAACTTCTTCATCAAGATCCCCGGTACGCCGGAGGGGGTTCCCGCCATCGAGGAATCAATCTTCGCGGGCGTGCCGATCAATGTGACGCTGCTGTTCTCCCGCGAACAGTACGTCGCGGCCGCCGAGGCGTATCTGCGCGGGATCGAGCGCCGCCTGGCAGCCGGCCTGAATCCCCGTGTCTGGTCGGTGGCCTCGCTGTTCATCAGCCGCTGGGACAAGGCCGTCCTGGACCGGGTGCCGGAACCGCTGCGCGACCGACTCGGCATCGCCATCGCTCGTCGAACGTATCGGGCGTATCGGGAACTGCTCGACTCGCCGCGCTGGCAGCGTCTGGCCAACGAAGGGGCCCAGCCGCAACGTCTGTTGTGGGCCAGCACGGGCACCAAGGACCCCGCGGCCTCCGACGTCCTCTACCTCGAGGCGCTGGCCGCACCGTTCACCATCACCACGGTGCCCGAGGCGACGCTGCGGGCGTTCGGCGATCACGGTCGAGTCGGTGACCTGATGCCGGCCGACGGCGGTGACTGCGAGGAGACGCTGGGCCGTTTCCGTCAGGCCGGCATCGACGTCGATGCCCTGGCCGAGCGACTTCAGCGCGACGGGGCGGCGGCGTTCGATAAATCCTGGAACGATCTGCTGGCCTGCGTCGCCGCGAAGTGCGAGGCCCTGAAGAAGGTCGGCTGAACTGGGACGAGCAAGAGGTGTCATCATGATCCGCGGGTATGACCGGCCGCTCTACATTCAGCCCTTCGACCACCGCGAGTCGTTTCAGACGAAACTGTTCGGCTGGAAGGGAGGGCTGACCGCCGAGCAGACGGCGACCGTTGCCGCTGCCAAGTTGGTGATCTACGACGGCTTCCAGGCCGCCGTCGCGGCAGGCGTGCCGAAGGAACATGCCGGCATCCTGGTGGACGAGCAGTTCGGCTCCGCAGTCCTGGCCGACGCCGCGCGTCGTGGCTACCTCACCGCCTGCCCGGTCGAGAAGAGCGGCCAGAAGGAGTTCGATTTCGAGTACGGCGAGGACTTTGGCCGACACATCGAGGCGTTCAATCCGACCTTCAGCAAGGTTCTGGTGCGCTACAACCCCGAGGGGGACGCCGAGTTGAACCGGCGACAGGTCGATCGGCTGAGGCGGCTGTCCGATTATCTGCACGGCAGCGATCGCCTGTTCATGTTCGAGCTGCTGGTGCCAGCGGAGGCCGAGCAACTCGAACGGTTCCACGGCGACCGGACCTCGTACGATCGAGACCTGCGTCCATCGCTGATGGTACGGACTTTGCATGAACTCCAGGAGGCCGGCGTCGAACCGGACGTCTGGAAGGTTGAGGGGATGGACCGGCGTGAGGACTGCGCGTCGGTGGTCGCTGCCGCACGGCGAGGCGGTCGGGATCGGGTCGGCTGCATCATTCTGGGTCGCGGCGAGAATGAGGGGAAGGTGCGCGCCTGGCTGGCGACCGCGGCCAGCGTACCGGGCTTCATCGGCTTCGCCGTGGGCCGCACCACCTTCTGGGAGCCGCTGGTTCGCTGGCGGGCGAACGAAATCTCTCGGCAAGAAGCGGTGACGCAGATCAGTCAGCGTTACCGCGAGTGGGTGGATCTATTCGCCCGCTGACACAGAGTATGGAGGCTTCCATGTTCGGGATTCGGTTGTCCTTCCTCTCCGTTCTTGGCCTCATGGCCGTCGGTCCTGCCTTCGCTGCGGCCGCGCCGGAGAAGCGCGATTTGGCGGCCGAGGTGAAGGCGATATTTCAGGTCAAGTGTACCCAGTGCCACGGCCCGGACCTGGCCAAACCCAAGGCCCGCTTCGGCTACGTCCTCGATCTGAAAAAGCTGGCCGCCGATTCGGAGAAGGTCGTGCCAGGCAAGCCGGACAAATCGCTCCTGTGGCAGCTGGTCCGCGATGGCGAGATGCCGGCCGAGGGGGCCAAGAACGGTCCCCTGACCGCCGAGCAGAAGGAGACCATCCAGGCCTGGATCGCGGCCGGTGCGCCGGCCGTGTCCAGCAAGCCGCCGCCCGACCCCGCGCCGGAGCCTCCCGCCGCCGAGAGCGTCGTCACACCGTCCGCGGGGGAACGTTCTCTGCGCTTGCTCGGCAAGTTCCATCTGCTCGTGCTTCACTTTCCCATCGCCCTCTTGCTGGCGGCGGCGGCCGGTGAGGCGTGGTCCATCTGGCGGGGGATCGGGGAACCATCCCTCGCCGTCCGGTTCTGCGTCATGCTGGGGGCGATCAGCGCCGTCGTGACGGCCCCGCTCGGCTGGCTCCACGCCGCCACCGGCTTCGGCCTGAGTTCTCCCGTGGAGCTGGGCTGGCATCGCCTCTTCGGCACATCGACCGCCATCGTCGCCGTGGTCGTCGCGGTCGTTTCGGAAATCGATAGTCGTCGTGGCCTGCGAAGCGGCTGGTTCCGGCTACTGCTGCTACTCGTTGCCGTGCTGGTATCGGTGACGGGCTTCTTCGGCGGCCGACTCGTCCAGGGCGACGACTTTTTCCAGTGGTAACGAAGCAAACGTCTGATCAACACCAAACCAACACCAGGAGAGATCGATCATGGCCGAGCAAGAACCGCTTTTCCCGCCGGCGACTCCGGAGATCGCTCAGCAGCGCAAGGCCCTGGCACCGAGCCCGGCCGAGGCGTTTCGGGCGTTCAGTCGAAGCGTCTTCGCCGAAGGGGCCCTGCCGGCGAAGATCAAGCAACTGATCGCCGTGGCCGTGGCGCACGTCACGCAGTGCCCCTATTGCATCCGTGGTCATACCAGGGGCGCGCTGCAAAGCGGAGCCACGGCGGAGGAGATCATGGAGGCCATCTGGGTCGCCGCCGAGATGCGCGCCGGAGCTGCCTACGCCCACTCGGCCCTCGCCCTGGACACCATCACGCACTGCCAGCACGAAAACGACGGCGCATCGACCGGGGGGTAGTCTTCACGGGAACAACAGGAGCGAACCATGACGAGCTACACCTACCTGATCGTCGGCGGCGGGATGACTGCGGCGGCGGCGATCCACGGCATTCGCGAAGTCGATCCCAGCGGCTCGATCGGCCTGATCAGCACCGAGGGGCATCCCCCCTATGATCGCCCGCCGCTGTCGAAGAAACTTTGGAAGGGCGACCCGCTGGAGAGCATCTGGCGTCGGACCGAAAGCCAGGCCGTGACGCTCCACCCGGGCCGGACAGTTCGGAGTCTGGATCCGCGGAACCGACGTGTTACCGATGACCAGGGAACCGTTTACGGCTACGAAAAGCTGCTCCTGGCCACGGGCGGCTCGCCCCGGCGTCTCCCCTTCGGTGGCGAGCAGATCCTCTACTTCCGCACCCTGGACGACTATCAGCGACTGCGGGCACTGACAGCGACGGGACAGCACTTCGCGGTGATCGGCGGCGGCTTCATCGGCTCGGAGGTCGCGGCGGCACTGGCGATGAACGGCAAGAACGTGACCATGATCTTTCCCGACGCGGGCATCGGCGCACGCACCTTCCCGTCTGATCTCGTCGCCTTCCTCAACGACTACTATCGACAGAAGGGAGTTGAACTCCTGCACGGCCAGGTGGTCAACGGTCTGGAGATGCGTGGTGGTCAGGCCGTGCTGAAGGTTCGTAATGCCCAGGGGCAGGCCGGTCGTGAGGTCGTCGCGGATGGCGTCGTCGCTGGAATCGGTATTCAGCCGAACGTCGAGCTGGCCCAGGCGGCGGGCCTGGAACTGGAGAACGGCATTCGCGTCGATGCGTCTCTTCGCACCAGCCAGCCGGGTATCTACGCTGCGGGCGACGTGGCCAACTTCTACAACCCCGCCCTGGACCGACGCATGCGTGTGGAACACGAGGACAACGCCAACACGATGGGCCGACTGGCGGGCCAGGCGATGGCTGGCCGGGCCGTCAACTACGACCACCTGCCGTTCTTCTACTCCGACCTGTTCGACCTGGGCTACGAGGCCGTGGGCGAGGTGGATGCGCGCCTGGAAACCGTCGCCGACTGGAAGCAGCCCTTCCGCGAGGGCGTGGTCTACTACCTGCGCGACGGTCGCGTTCGAGGCGTGCTGCTGTGGAACGTCTGGGAGCAGGTGGATGCCGCTCGCAAGCTGATCGCCGAACCGGGGCCGTTTCGGGCTGAGAGCCTCAAAGGCCGCTTGCCGGCGTAGGCGGGCATGCGGTGCATCACCGAAGTGGCGGCCAAATGTAGGGTGGGCGGGAGCGCCACCGACGCCCGATCGTTCCGGAAATCCGGAACAGCGGAGGCCCACCGATGCTCCGACGGGAGCGCAGCGACACCGATCAGAAACAGCCATCTGCGGTGTCGCTGCGCTCCTGAGCGAGGATTGGTGGGCCTGCGCTGTTCCGGCCTGATGTGGCGATGAGGCGTTGGTGGCGCTCCCGCCCACCCTACGTTTCGCAACGACGGAGATGCACCCGCAGGCACGTTCGCGCTGGGATTCGGCACGCCTGGAGCGTAAGCTCCAGGACTGTCGAACCGTTCCGTCGCCGGAACGGACAGCACCCAGTGGGAACGTGCCTCAGGAGAGATCCGCATGGCCATCGTGCCGATGGAAATGCTGCTGCGAATGGTGGCAGGGATTCTTGCGGCCGGCGTGATCGGCTTTGAACGCGAACGCAGCGGTCATGCCGCGGGCCTGCGGACGCATCTGCTCGTCGGCCTGGCCTCGACGTTGTTCATGCTCGTGTCCACTCAGTTCTACTACTTCCAACACTACGCGAACGGCGATCTGATCGCGACTGATCCCTCGCGCATCGCGGCCAGTGTTGTGACCGGTATTGGTTTCCTGGGAGCCGGAGCGATTCTGCGAACCGGGTTGAACATCCAGGGATTGACGACCGCCGCCAGCCTGTGGCTCGTGGCCGCTCTGGGCCTGGCGGCGGGAGGTGGCATGTACCTGGAAGTCACGACGGCTACCGTCGCCTCGCTGGTGATCCTGATTCTTCTGCGTCGCATCGAGGACAAACGCGGTCGGTTTCCGCTGCGCCGCGCTGAATTGAAGTTGAGTAACGCGACGCTTCGTGGTCGGATTCTTGAAGAACTGCACACGCTGGGTGTTCCCGTGGTGGAAGTGGAGTATCAGCGTGACTTCCAGACCAGGGAAAGCACCTTGCTTCTGGATCTTCAACTGCCCGATGAAAGCGTCCTGGGGACGATCCTGGCCCGCCTGGAGGCCATTCCCGAGATGCTTAGTCTGAAGATTCAGCGGCCGACGGGATGATCCGTTGCATCTACGATGGAGTTACTGCGATGAGCCAGGACACCCTGATTCTCGAACCGATGCCGCCCTTCCGGCTGGACCTCACGGTCTGGACCTTACGTCGTCGGCCGGACAACGTGGTAGACCGCTGGGACGGTCAAACCTACCGGCGAGTTCTACCCCTCTCTGGCGGACCCGTCGAGGTCGCCGTTACCCAGGTTGGACCGCCAGACACGCCCCAGCTCCGGGTCGAGGTGGCGGGCCAGCCGCTCTGTTCGCCTCTGGATGCCGAGGTGACCGCCGTCCTGGAACGTCTGCTCGGCCTGCGAATCGACCTGACCGCGTTCTACCGATTCACCGCACGTCAGGGCCGACTGGGACAGCTGGCCCGACGCTTTCGCGGCATGAAGCCGCCGCGATACCCCTCGCTCTTCGAGGGCCTCGTCAATGCCATCGCCTGCCAGCAGGTGACGCTGACGCTGGGCATTCGTCTGCTGAATCGCCTGACGGCGAACTACGGCCTCACGCTCCACGAGGGCGAGGAGGTGGCCCGGGCCTTTCCACGTCCAGAGGATCTGGTCGGGCTGCAACCGGAGGACCTGCGCAAACTCGGGTTCAGTCAGCAGAAGGGCCGGGCCATGACCGAGCTGGCCCGGGCGATCACCGACGGCCGTTTCGATCCGAACGAACTGGCGGACCTGTCCGACGAGGAGGCCGTCGAGCGTCTCCTCGAACTGCGCGGAGTCGGCCGCTGGACGGCGGAATACGTCCTGCTGCGCGGCCTGGGTCGGACGCATATCTTTCCGGGCGATGACGTCGGCGCACGCAACAATCTCCAGCGCTGGTTGCACCTGGAGGAGTCGCTCGATTACGATGGCGTGCAACGGACCCTGGCACGCTGGCGGCGTTTCGGCGGCCTGATCTACTTCCATCTGCTGCTGGATCGACTGGAGGAGGCAGGCCATCTGTCCGCCGAAGCGATGGAGCCGTGTCAGGTGTCAGAGCCGCGCACGCAGCGAGCCGCCAGGCGAGCGGAGTAAGCGCACCGAAGCCCGGACGTGCAGGTATCGAGACGCCTTCTTCACCCTGCTGTGCAGGTCGCGGTGCGCTTACTTCGCTCGGCCTGCGGCCTCGCTGCGTGCGCGGCTCTGGCAGACCGCCCTACGTTCCCCGGTTCTGCAACCCTTGCAGCAGTTGCTGGATCGCCCCGACGACCTGCGTCAGCACCTCGACCGGCGGCACGGGCAGGTGCAGGTACGCCTCGCCGGATGCTGGATCCTTCCGGACCAGCGGCTGCCGGGACGATGTCGTCGCCGGCCCATTGCCCGAGGCCGTCGGCTGCACGAACGTCTGGAGCAGCGCCATGCCCGCCTGGAGCAGGCCCGTCCAGGCATCACCGACCGGGGCTGGTTCCGTCGGTGCGGGCGTCGTTGGGCCGGTCGGCTTCGCGCCCTCCGGGCCCGGCGTCGGCTCGACGCTCTCGTGCGGTTCCGGCGTCTCCTCCGCCTGGTCGGCCGGGTGTGGCGTCGGGATCGCTTCCGTTGCCGCCTCGACCGACTCCATGAACCGCTTCAGCCGACTGCCGCCAAGTGACACCTCACTGTCACCGCCATCGAGAACGCCCTTGAACAGCGACTTCTTGAACTGGAGCAGTCCGAGCATGCCCTCCTCGATCGTCCCCCGGGCGACGAAGTTTACCACCCGCACCGGTTGCGTCTGACCGAGCCGATGCACCCGGCCGATGCGCTGCTCGAGGACGGCCGGGTTCCACGGCAGGTCCATGTTGAACACGACGTTCGCGTGCTGCAAGTTCAGGCCGACGCCGGCCGCGTCGGTCGCCAGGAAGACCTTGCACTCGGGATCTTCGCGGAACCGATCGACCAGATCGCGGCGCTGCTTGCCGGACAGGCTGCCGTTGAAGAACCCGTGGCCGATGCCGCGCTCACCGAGTCGCTTGATGAGCAGTTCATGCATCCGCAGCCACTGACTGAAGACGACGACCTTCGTGTTCGGCCGTTCGAGCAGTTCGCCCAGAAGCGTTGTCGCCTCGTCCGCCTTGGTGCCGTGTTCCGTCGCGCCGTCGAGCAGGTAGGTGCTGTCGCAGACCATGCGCATGATCTGCAGCTGCGTCATCAGCCGGATCTTGTCCGCCTCGGTCAGGAAGCCGTATCTGCGCCACTTCATCACGATCCGGGCGACGACTTCCTTCGCCATCTCGTGTTCGGCCTTCTGATGATCGGTCATCGGCACGAACAGGTTGCTGTCGATCCGCTCGGGCAGCTGGTCGAGGACCTGCTCCTTCTGTCGGCGGATGAGCAGCGGCTCCAGCGTCTTGCCGATCTGGTCCAGGTCGCGGTAGCCGACCACCTTGCCGACATCGTCGAGAACCTGGTGATCGTGCAGCAACTTGAACGTCGGCCCGAGACGATACAGGTCCACGAACTGGACGATGGAGATCAGTTCCTCCAGCCGGTTTTCCAGGGGCGTGCCGGTCAGGACGATGGCGTAGGGGGCGGCGAGTTTCTTGACGCTGCGAGCGACGCGGGTTGCCCAGTTCTTGATGCGCTGGGCCTCGTCGAGGATGACGAGGTCCGGCCCCCACGCCTCGATCGCTTCGAGGTCGGCGTGGACGGTGTCGTAGTTGGTGATCTTGAAGAACTGGCCCGGCTCGGCGTACTGGGCCTGGCGTCGTGGCCGAAGTCCGCCGATGATGCCGGCCGTTCGGCCGGTGAAGCGTTCGATCTCGCGGTGCCACTGGTGCTTCAGCGAGGTCGGGCAGACGATCAGGACGCGTTCGACGCCGAAGAGCTTGGCCATGATCTCGGCGGCGGCGATGGCCTGGATGGTTTTGCCGAGGCCCATTTCGTCGCCGATGAGGCAGCGTCCGGCCCGGGCGGCGAACAGGGCTCCCTCGCGCTGGTAGTCGTAGAGTGGCACCGTGAGCAGGGTCTTGAAAGCCGCCGAGCGGACGCCGGCCGGGAACATCTCGGCCACGCGCTGGCGGCGCGCCGCGGCATCGTGCAGTTCGGCCAGGTAAGCGAGGACGTCGTCGCCACAGGTGAGGAGCGGCTCCAGTTCACGGGCCTTCTGGAGGAAGTCGTCGAACCCTTCGCGGGCCTCGGGCAGCAGGATGCCGGTGGCGTCGAAGTGTACGCTGGCCAGGCGGGCGAGTTCGACGGGACACTCGGCTCCGGGTCGGAAGCGGACCTCACGACGTGAGCCGTATTGCAGAAACACCTCGCTCGATGGCGGCTGATACCCCTCGCGCAGCTGGCGACGGGCGTCGCGTTTGCGTTCGAGCCGGGCGAGGGTGAACTCGATGTGTTTGCAGGTGCCCAGGGTGTTGGTCGTGAAGTCGGGGCAGGTGCAGGCATTGTCGCCGAGGCCCCGCCCGCGGATGGTCACCGTGTAGGTGTTGCCCGACTGGGGATTCGTGACGGCGAAGCCGGAGAAGACGGGATGTTCGCCGCGGTTGGCCAGGCGAAAGGGCTGCTCCCGACCGAACTGGCGACGTAGTTCGATCTGCCAGTCTTCGAGGCTCATCCCGTCGGGTTTCTTCGTCCGCGACAGTTTCGCCTTCGATTTCTGGCTCTTGCTTTTGCGGAGACGACCTTCGGATCGGCGTGGTGCCATGAGCGGATCTCACCCCTGGAATGGAAGTGGCCATTTCCCGATTGTACCGAGTCGAACGATCGAACGGGAGAGGCCGAGTGCCGGGGTGGACGTTCCGAGGTGAGATGGACTACCGATTGTGCGGCCCGGGTAGCATCGGCTGGAATCGTTTTCGCCGGTTGACAGCCAGGCGGCGGGTCGCTAGGATACACTCACCATTCGAGATGGGCCTGTGGCGCAGCTGGGAGCGCGCTTGAATGGCATTCAAGAGGTCGCGGGTTCGATCCCCGCCAGGTCCACTCCAAAGCCAGGGCGCATGCCCTGGCTTCTTCCATTCCTGGCCCTGAACTGCCAAGAACTTACGCTTGATTGGGCCGGCCGACCCGCCATCATCTCAGGAGGCCTCCGCCTTTCCCTGGGCAACCGAAACCTTTGCCCGCCAATAACTTTAGCTTATGTGAATGGCATTAGGCCCGGGAGGATTCCTCCCGGGCCCAGAGATTGTTGTCAAGAGGTCGCCAGATCACTCACCAGCAGCCGCCACAGTTCGAACCGTGGTGCGGGACGCTGTGAATCGGGGCGCTGTGGTAGTGGTTGTGGACCGGAGCGACCGGGCCACACGGAGCCGGAGCCGGAGCCGGGACAGCCACCATCACCGTGGTGGTGAAGGGAACCGTCTCGCAGTAGGTCTCGACGCTGTTGATCATCTCGGTGACCGTCTCGCAGACGAGACGGGTCCGGGTGGCCGTCTTGGTGACGTTCTGACACTGGACCGTGTTGACCGTGATGGTCTTCTGCTGGGCCACCAGCTCGGTGACGTTCTGGACGCCCTGCTTCTGGACCTGCTGCATGACCGTCACGTTCGTGACGACTTCCCGCTGCTGCGGAACGTACTCACAAACCGTCCGCGTCTCGGTGCGCGGCTCGTGCCGGTAGCTCGTCACGTTGACGACCACTTCACGCGGCTGGCAAACCATCTCGCAAACCGTCCGGGTGCCGGTCTGGGTCTGGTGCTGGTAGGTCGTCACGTTCTCGGTGACCGTCCGGGTGACCGGGACGCACTGCATGACCGTGCTGCACTGAGCAACGGTTTCCTGAACCGGGCGGCAGCCGTGACGCGGACAGCCAGTGCAAGGATCGATCTCACAGGTCGGGACCATGCGGCAAACCGTACGGTAGTTGACGACCTGACGCGGCACCATCTGGTAGTCGGTCACGCAACGAGTCTGCGGCGTGACGACCGGGACGCACACCGTGTAGGTGTAGGGCACCTGCTTGGTGACCGGAACGTACTGGTTGACGATCGTCTTCGTCGGCGTGACGACCGGGACGCACACCGTGTAGGTGTAGGGCACCTGCTTGGTGACCGCGACGTTCTCCGTCACGGTGTGCTTCTGGGCAACCGTCGTCGGGACGCACTCGGTGTACGTGTAGGGCACCTGCTTGGTGACCGGGACGTACTCCGTGACCGTCTGCTGGGTCGGGACCGTCACGGACACCTGCTCAGTGTACGTGTACGGCTCGGCGACCTGGCGGGTGACGACCCGGCTGACCGGCCGCTGCACCGTGCGAGTGCGGACCTCGCTGCGGTACTGCGTCACCGTCTGGGGAACGTAGTTGACGCCGCAACCGCCCGCACTGGCGTAGGACGCGGTGCCAAAGTGACCACAATCGCCACAGCCGTGAGCATGGCTGTAGTGAACGTCGCCACAACCGTTACAGCTGGCCGGGAAACAGTGATCCGTGCAGGCCGGAGTGCAGCACTGCGGGGCGGGAGCCGCCTGAGCGGGGGCCGGCTGGGCCGGAGCGGGAGCCGGCGTGCTGACCGGAGTAAACCCACGACCACCAAACAGACCACCCAACTTCTTCTTCAGCAACCCGAACCCCAGCGACGGGCTGGCGGCGACGAGTACGCCGAGCAGCGCGACGCTGGCCCACATCATCTTCTTGTTCATTCTGGACCCCTTGCAACTCACACAATTGTCGTTAGCTGGCTCCGATGCACAGCTGACGTCTTCTATTTAACCATCATCAAATTCCCTTCCCACACTTTCATTCCCAAATACGCCAAACATCCCATTCTGCCTACTATCGCAACCTGCTCAACCCCTACAATCGCTACATCCGGTCCTGCCCGTCCGATCCCTGGTTCGAGGGAGGTCAACATCGAGAGGAAGGCTGAACAATACGTACGGGAGCGTCTTGTGATCGTGCGGCGGCGCGGTACGATGAGCGCGTTCGTGCCCGCATCCGGGATCACCCCACTATTTCTTCACAGGAGAGAACCCATGCATCGTGGAAACCTGTCGCGGCGCGGCTTCTTGCAGCATTCGCTGGGAGCGATGATCGCCGCTGGTCTGCCGGCCTGGTATGCGCAGGAGGTGCTGGCCCAGCAGCAGGCCGCGCAACCCGGAGCCGCAGGGGACAAGCTCGTCTTCGGGGCCATCGGCATCGGCAGTCCCAAGAGCCGGGGCCTGCACGTCGTGCGCAATGATCTGCTCCGCGCGTTTCCCAGCACCACCTGCGTGGCCGTCTGCGACGTGGATCGCTCCCATCGCGACCGCGCCAGCAAGATGATCAGCAACGCCAAACAGTACGAGGACTTCCGTGAGTTGAACGACCGCAAGGACATCAACGCCGTCGTCATCGCCACGCCGGACCACTGGCACGCCCTGGTCGCCATCGACGCCCTGCGCAAGGGCAAGGACGTCTACTGCGAGAAGCCCCTGTCGTTGACCGTGGTCGAGGGTCGGGCCATCGCCAAGGTGGCGAAGGAGACGGGCAAGGTCTTCCAGGTCGGCAGTCAGCAGCGTTCCGACAAGCGCTTCCGCCTGGCCTGCGAACTGGTCCGCAACGGCCGAATCGGCAAGATTCAGACCGTCGAGACGCGCATCGGTGGCAACCCGCATTCGCCAAAGATCCCGTCGGTGACGCCTCCCGAAGGGCTGAACTGGGACTTCTGGCTCGGCTCGACGCCGAAGGTCGATTATCGGCATCTCCGCCAGGGCAACAACGAGTACACCAACTGCCACTACGAGTTCCGCTGGTTCTACCAGTGGTCCGGCGGTAAGATGACCGATTGGGGT
The DNA here is from genome assembly GCA_964471755.1 of uncultured Alcaligenaceae bacterium. Taxonomy (GTDB): domain Bacteria; phylum Planctomycetota; class Planctomycetia; order Gemmatales; family Gemmataceae; genus CAYYJM01. Next base: position 7,366 of record CAYYJM010000103.1, on the reverse strand, counting down.
GCTCATCACAACGACATCGCTCAGTGGGGTCTCGGCATGGACGATAGCGGCCCGATCGCCGTCGAGGCCGAGGGCACCGAACCGCCGGCGGGGATCGAGCAGTACAACTGCCATCCGAAGTTCAAGGTGACGTACACCTACGCCAACGGGGCCAAGCTGATCTGCACCGATGCCGGCGAGAACGGCATCCGGTTCAACGGCGAGGACGGTAAGTGGATCTTCGTCAGCCGTGGTCGGATCGACGCCAGCGACAAGAAGCTGCTCGAGGAGCCGCTGCCGGAAAGCGCTACCCGGCTGTACGTGTCGAACAGTCACATGGGTAACTTCCTCGACTGCATCAAGACGCGGAAGCCGACCATCTGCAATCCCGAGGTGGGCCATCGTTCGGTGACCGTCTGCCACCTGGGCGTCATCGCTCTGCGGTCGGGCAAGAAGTTCAAGTGGGACCCGGCCACCGAGAAGTCGGATGTAGCCGAGGTCAACGCCATGCTGAGCCGGCCGTACCGCGCGCCGTGGAAGCTGGATGTGTGATGGCGCTGGCGAGCCCCGTCTTGGCGAGCCCCGTCTTGGCGAGCCCCCCACGAAAGCCGGGGGAGTTTGCAGGGCGGGAACTCCCCCGGCTTTCGCCGGGGGCTCGCCTGGCCCGCGCCCGTATCGTTCGCGGTGAGGATCAACTCGATGAACCTGCACTTCGACCCGATCTGGCCCTGGTCCGGTCTGCCGGCCTACCTGGCCAACGCCAGCCTGCCGCTTGTCGGCACCCTGCTGGTCGCCGCCGGACTCCTGGCCATCGGCCCGGCTCTCTGGCCGCGGGACGACCACGCCGGCCAGCGCCGCTTCCTGTGGCGTGCCGGTCTGATCCTGCTCGCCTGCCTGGGAGCGCTCCTCTTTCTCGGTCGCGGCCTCGTCATCGAGATGACCGACTTCGCCATCGGTCTGCTCCTGCTGCTGCCGGTGGCGCTGGTCGGCTTCACCGTCGCCACCTATCGCGGCGTCCCTGGATCGACGCCGACGCGCGTCTTCGTCATCACGGCCCTGCGCCTGGCCGCCTTTCTGCTCGCCTTCTTCCTTGTCCTGCGCCCCTCGCTCGCCTTCTCCGATGAGGCCGTCATCGGCGGCCGGGTGATGATCGTCCTGGACCGCTCCGAGAGCATGACCACCGCTGACGCCATCGACAATCAGCCGCGCTGGGACTACCTGCTCAAGCTCCTCGAGGAGAACAAGCAGGCCCTGGACGACCTCCGCCAGCGTGGCCTCGATCCCGAGTTTCACGCCTTCGCCAGCGGCGTCGAGGAGTTCGACCCGGCCAAACCCGGCAGCGCCGATGGCTCGCTGACTGACTTCGGCACCATGTTCCACACGCTCCAGTCACGCCGGTCGCAGGGCCGACCCGTCCGCGCGATGCTCCTGTTCAGCGACGGAGCTGACAACGGCACGACCTACCTGGCCCTGCGCAAGGCCGAGGAGTGGACGACGCCACCGTGCCCGATCAATACCTTCGGCATGGGTAACCCGGCCACGGTCGATCAGCGGGCCGACGTGATCGTCACCGCCGTCACGCCCGAGGCGAAGGTCGTGCGCGTCAAGAGCGAGTTCAACATCAACGTCACCGTCGATGCTCCCGGCTTGACGCAACGCAAGGCCCGGCTGCGCATCTACCTCGACGGCGAGGAAGCACGCGGTGAGGATGTCGATCTGAAACAGGAGCGCGGCAACGTCTTCACGGTCAAGGTGCCCGCCCCGACCCGACCCGGCGACGTGATGATCAAGGCTCGCGTCGAGGATCCGAAGCGGCCCGGCCAGCCGCTTCCCGGCGAACTGACCGCCCGCAACAACGAGAAGATCAACTTCGTCTCGGTTCGCAAGGAAGGCGTCGGCGTCCTGCTGATCGATCGTCAGCGGGCCGGCGAACCGCAGTCGATCATCGACGCCCTCTACCCCGACCGCGAGCGGATCACGATCAACGCCGTCTGGCTGCGCGGCAGCAAGCCGCTCGACGCCGACGCGGCCCGACTGTTCGACTTCGCCAACAAGCAGTACGACGTGATCATCCTCGGCGACGTGACCGCCGACCAGGTCCGCTCGATCGACCCGCAGGCGTTCGCGTCGATCGAGAAGCAGGTGGACAACGGCGCTGGCCTGCTCATGCTCGGCGGCTACTCCAGTTTCGGCCCGACCTGGCGCGGCACGCCCCTGGCCCTGCTTTCGCCAGTCGAACTTGGCGGCTCCGGCCAGATCGAGCGACCGACGCGCGTCGTCCCGACCGACGACGGCCTGCGGAAGTTCGCCTACGTGATGCAGTTCGGCGACACGCTCGACACGAGCCGTGATGCCTGGGCGAAACTTCGCGAACTGCTCGGTGCCAATCGGCTGACACTGCCGGCCGATCGCACCCTGATCAGCGTGCTGGCCCAGTCGCCGACGGGCGATCCGCTGCTCGTTTACAAGCTCTACGGCAAGGGCCGGGTGCTGGCCTTCGGCGGCGACACGACGCACCGCTGGATTCGTAGCCCCGAGACGCAGGCCCTGCACGCTCGTTTCTGGCGGCAGCTCGTCCTCTGGCTGGGCAAGCAGGACGAGGCCACGGGAGCCGTGTGGGTTCTGCCGGATAATCGAACCTTGCCGCTGCGAGCCGATCAGGGATACACCGTCGGCATCCGAAACAAGCACGGCGTCGAGATTCCGGGTGGTATCTTCGAGGTTACCCTGAAGGGGCCTGACGGTACGGTGACACCGCTGGAGGCGCGGACACTATCCAGCGGCCAGAACGGCGGTCGGATCGCCGTGCGCGAGCAGCCCACGCTGCTGGCGAAGCCGGGCATTTACGAGCTGAACGTCACCGGCTCGGCGACGGCACCTGATGGTGAGAAGATCACCGGCTCGGCCCGGTCGCGGTTCGTCGTCGAGGATGACGAAATCGAGAAGTCGCGTCGGGCGGCGGATCATGAGTATCTGAAGAAGCTGTCGGCGGCGGCCGGTGGCAAGTTCTACCAACCGACCGATCTGCCGCGTGTGCTGGCCGAGTTGGGCAAGGACGTGGCGGCCCGGCAGCAGACGAACCAGACGCTCTGGCCGTCGTGGGATCAGGAATCGCCGCAGCCGATGCGGGTGCTGACGCTGCTGTTGTTCGTGGCCGTGCTGGCCGGCGAATGGGCTCTGCGTCGGCTCTGGGGTCTGGCGTGAATCATCGTCGAACGGCGGGACCGCCCGCCGCTTTGTGGGGTGACATCATGGCACGCAAGCGATCGACTGACACCGTGACGACATCGGAGGCGGAGCCAGCGCCGGCGTTGCCACCGCTGCCGACCGGTGAGCGCGCCACGAAGAAGGACCAGATCCTGGCCCTGTATCAGGCCGGCATCACGGAGATCGCCGACCTGGCCGCGATCACGCAGTCCCGGCCGAACTACGTCGCGGCGGTCCTGCGTGATGCGGGCGAGGTGACGACGTACTTCGATCTGTACACCTCGACGGCCGAGCCGATGAACGTCTACTCGAAGTTCTTCGCTGGCCATCTCGGCTTCAAGGATGAGGAGACGGCCCGGGCGAGTGTGGCCCGCATCGCGTTGCTGTACGAACAGTTCGGTCAGGCGGGCGATCGAGCCGGTCAGCATCACGCCCTGCTGATGGCCCTGACGATGTTCGACCGGGCGCGCTGGACGGGCAAGGTGGCCGAGGCGGCCATCTTCCGTGATTGGCTGCGCGAGAAACTCGACGAGGTATGAACCGGGGGGCACTCCGGTGCCGTTCTGGTAACTGTTCAGCCGGTTTCTGAGTCAGCCCTCACCGGTGCTGGCCAATTTCATACTCTGGCGTCATGAACGAGCCGGTTTGTCCAGGTTGCCGCGACCATGACGCGGTCATCGCGGCCCTGCTCCAGCGGGTCGCCGACCTCGAAGCCGCCGTCTCTCTTGCCCAGGCCGTCTCCTCCCGGGCTCGGCTCTCACTTTCGCGTCGCAACCGGTCCTGGCCTCTGGCGTTCCGACTCACCCCTCGCTAAACTGATACCATCTTCCCCGTCGAACGTCGTCTCAGGAGCGCTCCGTCGATGAAAGCGACCGTACTCGTCGGCCTGCTGTTGCTGGCCCCGGCGCAGGTTCTGGGCCTGCAACTGAAGAACATCCAGGCCACCTACGGTCCCGGTGGACCGGTTCGGCCCGCCGGCAATCTGCTGCCCGGCGATAACCTCACCATCACCTTCGACATCGACGGCGTCACCGTCAAGGACGGCAAGGCCGTCTACTCCCTCGGCACCGAGATCCTCAGCCAGGGCCGGACCATCTTCCGCCAGCCGCCCAAGGAGCAGGAAGTCCTGCTGCCACTGGGCGGAACCACGCTCCAGGGCATGGCTCAGTTCGAGGTCGGCCTGAACACTCCGCCTGGCCAGTACGAGTTCAAGGTGACCGTGACCGACGCCGCCAGCCGACAGACGCAGAGCTTCTCGCGTACCTACACCGTCGGACCGCCCGCCTTCGGGATCGTCCGGCTCTCGACGACCCTTGACGCCGCCGGCGAGGCGCACACGACCCAGCTGTCGGTCGGCCAGACGCTCTGGGTCAACTTCAGCACTGTCGGCTTCCAGCGCGACCGGACCACCACCCAGCCGAATCTGACCCTGACCCTGAACGTCCTCGATCCAGTGACTGGCCGGCCAGTGAGTGCGCGACCGTTCACCGGCACCGTGACCAAGGACGTGCCGACCATGATCGCGGCCCTGCCGGGTCAGTTCCCGCTGCCGCTCAATCGGGCCGGCAAGTTCGTCCTGGAGATCCAGGCCACCGACAACCTGAGCGGGAAGACGGCCAAGCTGTCGTTCCCGATCGAAGTCCAGGGACGCTGAACCGCCGCTCGATCAGGAGAAATCCGATGAAGACTACAATCCGCGGACTCAGCGTTCTGGGTCTGACGCTGCTGCTGTCCGGCCTGCTCGCCGCCGAGGAACGACCCGTCGCGAAGAAGGCCCCGGCCCGCGTCGCCGTGGCGAAGCTCGCCACCGAGACGGGCACCCTGCTTCGACGTGAGGCACCGGACAAGCCCTGGCAGATGGTCAAGCAGGGCGAGAAACTGTACACCGGCGATCTGCTGATCGGCCTGCCCTGGGCGGCGATCGAGACCAACAATGGCGCGTTCCGGGTGACCTTTCGGGCCGAGTTCGCGCGCAAGTCCCCCTTCCCGATCCTGGAGGCTGCCATCGTCCTGCGCCCGCACGAGGGAGTCGATCTCGACTTCTTCCTCGACCGTGGCCGGGTCGATGTGACGGCCTTGAAGGACAAACCGGCGACGTTCACCTTCGGCTGGCAGGGCAAGGAACCCTGCCTGTTCAAGGTAAACCAAAAGGGCACCAACGTCATGCTCGAGACGTACGCCCGCTGGGCTCCGGGCGTGCCATTTGATCCCAAGGGCGGCCCGGAGCACAGGCCGGTCGCCGACATCGTCTTCCTGGTTACTCACGGCGAGGTCATGGCCTGCACCCGTGATGCAGACGTGCTGCTCAAGGCACCACCGGGCCTGGCCGTCTTCACCGCCAACAGCGAGGGCTTCAGCGACAAGGCACCACGCTTCGTTCAGAAGCTGCCCGAATGGCTGACCGAGAACGAGGCCGGGCCGGAAGCCCAGAAGGCGAAGGCTCGCCTGACTGAATTCCGCAACCTCGCGGCCGAGAAGGGAATGGCCGGCGTGATCAGCGCCTTCCTGGCCAGCGACGACTTCGCCAAGCAGCGCACCGCGATCATCGCCCTGGCCGCCACGGATAACATCGACGGTCTGCGCACGGTCTTCATGACGACGAAGTCGCCGGAGATCCTCGACCTGTGCATCCTCGTCATGCGCAACTGGCTCGGTCGAGATCCCTCGCACGACAAGATCTTCTACGACCGGTTGCTGGCGATGCCGCAGGCCACGCCGGCCCTGGCCGGGACAGTCCTGCAACTGCTGCATAACTTCGGTGAGCGGGAACTCGCCCAGCCGGAGACGTACGAGGCTCTGGTCAGCTACCTGCGCCACAAGTTGCTCGCCATCCGGGCCCTGGCGTACTACCATCTGATCCGGCTCTACCCGGAAGGGAAGACGTTCGGCTTCAACCCGGCCGGGACGGAGGAGGAACGCGCCGCTGCCGTCGCCAAATGGCGCGCGGCACTCGAGGCCGGAAAACTGCTGCCGAAACAGGGTTCCTGAAATGAGCGGGGTCGTTCCCGGTATACTGTATCGAACACGTTCCGGGCCGGAGGTCCGCTGTCCCGGTTATTCTGGAGGCCTTCTCATGTCCCGTTTTCCTCGACGGTTGGCGATCGGTGCGGCGGCGCTCGCCCTGCTCCTGTTCGCGACGGCGGCACCGGCTCAGTTCCGCGTCGATCCGAACGTGCTGGCCAACCAGCCCGCTCTGACCACGGCCGGCGTCGTCCGGCCCATCGGCGTGCCGGCCCCTGCGTTCTCGCCGGTCTTCAATCCCTACTGGGGTGGCGGTGGTGGCTGGGGCGGCGGCTGGGGCGGGTTCTACGGCATGTCCCCGGCCTACGGAGCCCTGACCGGGGCGGCGAACCTGACGGCCGCCAGGTCGCAGGCCCAGGTGACCTTGCAGGAAGCGCGTCTGCTCAATGAGCAGGCCCTCCGCTCGCAGCTCGACACGCGCAAGGCGATCATCGAGCAGCAACGCTGGGAATACCAGACGACGCCGACCCTGGAACGCCAGCGCGAGACGCAGCGCGAGATGGCCGTTCGCCGCAGTCTGAACGATCCGCCGTTGAGCGAGATCGCGTCCGGTTCGGCCCTGAACATCCTGCTGGAGCAGGCACGCCGAAACCAGCTGGCCCAGGTGCCCGGCCCGAACGTGCCGATTTCTCCGGAAACGCTCCGGCACATCAACGTGACGACCGGAACGACGGCCGGCGGCTCCCAGGTCGCCCGGGCCACGGTGGACCTGCGCTGGCCGCTCCCGTTGCAGGCTCCCCGCTGGAAGGAAGATCGCGACCTGATCAACACGGCCATGACCAACGCGACGATGGAGGCGATGGCCAGCGGCATTACCTTCGAGACCAACAAGCAGTTGACCGATGGAATCAGCCAGCTGAACCGGCAGGTTGAGGACTCCGTCGCCGAGATGACGCCGACGGAGTTCATCCAGGCCCGGCGGTTCATCACCCAGCTGCGGAACAACACCAAGACGCTGGCCGACCCGTCCGCGGCGAACTACCTGACCGGCAAGTTGACGGCCCGGGGCGACAACGTCGCCGAGCTGGTCATGAACATGCAGCAGTCCGGTCTGCGGTTCGCGGCGGCTCTGCCCGGCGACGAGGGCTTCTATCGATCGCTGCACTACCTGATGGCCTCGTACGTCGGCAGCCAGGCGCAGCTCACGGCCCAGGTGCCG
>CAYYJM010000102.1:9225-20069 GCA_964471755.1 uncultured Alcaligenaceae bacterium | reverse complement strand
GCGGCCTGGCGGTCGTGATACTGGGCGAGCGTCTTCGCGTTGACCGGGTTGGTATTCTGGGGGATGATCCGTGTCGCCTCGGCGAAGGTCGGCTTGTCGGCCGCGACGGCCTCGAAGGTGGGCAGCACCTCGACGTGATCGCCATCGGGGGGCGTCTCGCTCGCTCCCAGGACGTAGGCGACGCCGCGCAGGTCGCGCAGTTGCTTGACCGTCTCGCCGGCCCGCAGCCGACGAGCGATCTCGCGGATCGGAGTTTCGCCCATGCCGTAAACGACGAGGTCGGCCTTGCTGTCGAGCAGAATCGATCGGCGGACGGTGTCGCTCCAGTAGTCGTAATGGGCCAGTCGGCGGAGCGATGCCTCGACACCGCCGGCGATGACCGGCACGCCGGGAAACGCCTCGCGGGCTCGCTGACAGTAGGAGAGGGTGGCGCGATCGGGCCGCAGACCGATGCGTCCGCCAGGCGAGTACGCGTCGTCGTTGCGGACCTTCTTGTTGGCGGTGTAGTGGTTGATCATCGAGTCCATGTTGCCGGCCGAGATGCCGAAGAACAGGCGTGGCCGACCGAACTGCCGCCAGGGTTCGCACGACCGCCAGTCCGGCTGGCTCAGGACGGCGACGCGGTAGCCGTCGGCCTCCAGGACGCGCGTCAGGATCGCCATGGCGAAGCTGGGATGATCGACGTAGGCATCGCCGGTAACGAGGACGACATCGACGGCGTCCCAACCGCGGGCACGCAGCTCGTCGGCCGTCGTCGGTGCGAGCGGCGACGGCTGCTCGTGGAGCATCGGCAGGCTCAAGGGGGTGCGATCACGGCTCACGGTGTCGGACTCGTGGGAAGCGAACAGTCATCTTCTCAGGATACCGCGTCGGGCCGGTCGTGTCACTCTGGTTGTTGGCACATGGGCCGTGGTCTAAAACTCCAGCGGCTCCTCGTGGGCCAGCGGCACGACGAAGAGCTTGCCATCGCCCATGCGGCCGGTGCGGGCGATGCGCGTGACGCGGTCGGCGACCTCCTCGTAGCGATCATCCGGGATGGCGAGGCTGAGTTCGACCTTCGGCAGGAAGGCCATGCTGTATTCGCTGCCGACGTAGCGATTGAGGTAGCCCTTCTGTCGGCTGTAGCCCTTGGCCTCGGTTATGGTGCAGCAGTCAGCCAGGCCCAGCTCGGCCAGTCCTTGCAGGACGGCCTCGGCCCGGTAGGGCCGGACGACCAGGGTCAGAAGTTTCATGGATTCTCCCTGGCGAGCGTGGGGCGTCAGCCCCATGAGTTTTCCTTTCCGGAACGTGCCGGCAGTCATGGGGCTGACGCCCCACGCTCGCCAGGTTACCCCTTTGGCCGAAACGCCTTCACCACCGTCTCGTTCGTCGTCAGAAACGGCCCCTCGACCAGATCGATGCAATACGGGATGGCCGGGAACACGGCCAGCAGACAATCTCGAATGGCACTCGGCTTGCCCGGCAGATTGACGATCAGCGATCGGCCCCGAATGCCGGCGATCTGCCGCGACAGAATCGCCGTCGGCACCACCCGCAGCGACACGGCTCGCATCAATTCGCCGAAGCCGTCCAGGAGCTTGTCGCAAACGGCCTCGGTCGCCTCCGGCGTCACGTCACGCCGTGCCGGCCCCGTGCCGCCCGTCGTCACGACTAGGCAGCAGCCTTCGGTGTCGCATAGTTCCCGGAGCGTCGCCTCGATCACGTCGCGTTCGTCAGGAATCAGTCGCGGCACCGCCTCCCAGGGACAGGTGAGGATCTCGGTCAGGCACTCGCGAATGGCCGGGCCGCCCCGATCCTCGTAGATGCCCTGACTGGCGCGGTCCGAGACGGTCACGATGCCGATGCGAACCGGGACATTGCTCATCGTGGCGTTCTCCGGTCTTCGTGAAAATGCCACAGACCACCGACCCGCGTGGGTTGGTGGTCTGTGGTTTACCGATGACCCCAAGGGGACTCGAACCCCTGTCCCAGCCTTGAGAGGGCTGTGTCCTAGGCCACTAGACGATGGGGCCAACTCTGTATGGAATCCTATCGGCCGGTTCCTACCCTGTCAAGGAGGCCCGGGCCTTTTTGCCAGGGCGGACCCGATGGATCGACGGGAGGACGCATGGCTCGTGCATGGCAGGCGATCGGCGTATTGCTCATCCTGACAGGGACAACGACCGCGCAGCCGGGACCGGAACCCCGCGTGCCAGTCGGGAAGAACCTCTCTCCCGAAGGCATGCTCCTGACACGCACCCGTCCAGATCGACCCTGGCAGTTTGCCGAACCCGGTGCCGAGATCGCCACCCGCGATCGCCTCCTCGCGCTGCCCGGCACCCAGGCCGTCGTCGAGACGCAGAACGGCAAGCTCGCCGTGACCCTGTGGGGTAACGTGCCCCAGTTCTCCCCGTTCGCCGGCTTCCAGAGCGAGGTCGTCCTGCACGACAGCCGGGCCTTCGATCTCGACCTGACCCTCGTCTGTGGTCGCATCCTCCTCACCAACAAGAAGGCCGGCCCGGTCAAGGTCTGGGTCCGGCTGCCTGGCCTCGTCGCCGAACGAACCCGGCCACCAGAGATCGGCGCGATCCAGCTGACCTTCGCCGCCGCCGGCGACAGCGTCGCCCTGGAGATCCACGGCCGCTGGCAACGCGGCGTCCCCTTCGCGCTCCTGCCAAAGGCCAACGTCGCCCCGACCAGCCTCCTCAATGTGCTGGTCCTCAAGGGACGGGTCGAGTTGCAGACGGACAGCTATCAGTACGCGCTGAACGCCCCGCCCGGCCCTGCGAGCCTGATCTGGGACAGCGAGAGCGGACCCGGCAGCCCCCAGCAGGTGGAGAAACTGCCCGACTGGGTGACGGAAACGACGCCCGGCCGCAAGGTCTTCGCCGAGGTTCTCCAGCGCTACGAGACCGCACGGAAAGGCCGCGCTCCCCTCGAGGCCCTGCTCGCGCTGATCGCCGACTCGGCCCAGGACAAAAACCAGACCCGGGCCGTCCTCTGCCGCCAGTTCGCCGTTCTCTCCCTGGCAGCGCTGGAAGAACTCGTCCGGGTCGTCGGTGCCGTCGAACTCGCCCGCTGGCCGGAGGTGCGCGATGTGGCCATCGTCGCGCTCCGCCATCACATCGGCGAGATGCCCGGCCGGGACGTCGCCCTCTACCAGGTGCTGACCGGTTCGCTGAACTACCCCGAAGCAACGGCCGAGGCCTACCTGCAACTGCTGCACAATCCCTTCGATCCGGAGCAGGCCGAGACGTACGCGACCCTGCTGGCCTACCTGCGCCATCCACGGACGGCCATCCGCGAGCTGGCCCGCTGGCACCTGGAGCGTCGCCTGCCCGAGGGCAAGAAACTCGGCTTCGACGCCACCGCCGATGAGGCCAGCCGCGACCGGGCCATCCAGGCCTGGAAGAAGCTGATCGACGAACGACCGAAGAAGTGACTATCGCTTCCGCCCCGGCCTGGCGATGGTCAACTCGACCACCCGCCGACGATCCGGATCGAGCCGGACGCGAACATCGTCGCCCACCTGGATCTCGGTCAACGGCACCGATCGGCCGGCGATGCGAAGAAGCGCTCCCGGCTCGATCGACAGCGTGCGTTCCTCCTCGATGCCTCCATCCCGAGGAATCACCAGGGTGAGGCTTGAACCCGGAAGGTCGATCCCCTTGACCCGGCCGCGAACCTGCGTCGAGCCGCGATCGCCCTGCTTCTCGGCCGCGGGGCGCGTCTCGGCCGTGGCGGTCCTATCCGTTTCGGGGCGGGTGCCGATCCAGAGACTCCCGGCTGTCACCAGGGCCAGGATCAGGCCGATTCCCGCAGCCCAGAGCGTCCGGGCCAGGGCCAGCGCGGAGAGAAAGCCCTCGGCCAGCATCAGGACGGCGGGAGCGATGGCCTGGCTCTGACCGGCAGCGAAGGCCAGGCTCGCCTGTGTGGTCGCCGCCAGGAGCGGGCCCGTCGCCGCCTGGGCGGAAACCGGTTGCAGCAGAAGCAGGAGCATCCCGGCCGGCACGACGACGCCACGCCGGCCGAGCCGTTGACGTAACAGTTCCCGCGCCCGTTCGAGCAGGCCCTTGACCTGGCCCGCAGACAGCCCCAGTTCCTGACCGACCTCGTCCCGGCTTTTCCCCTCCAGGCAGCACGCCAGCAGAACCTGCCGATACTTCGCCGGCAGAGCGTCGAGTTCCTCGTCGATGCGGGCCAGTCCCTCGCGCCAGGAGACTTCCTGACTGGCGGGAACCGCGTCGATCCGACTGGCGGCCTGTTCCAGCTCGCGCCGCCGGGCCGTCTGCTGCCGGAGGCGGCGCGACACCTGCCAGGCGACGCGATAGAGCCAGCCGCGAATGCACGCCTCCCCGCGGATCGACTGCGCTCGCCGAGCCAGGATCAAGAACGTACTCTGGAAGGCGTCCTCGGCATCCTGCGTCTGGCCGAGCGTGCGCCGACAGACCGCCAGCACCAGCGCGGCATGTCGTTCGACCAGAATCGTGAAGGCGGTCTGCTCACCGGCCAGGAAGCGGTCGAGCAACTGATCGTCGGCGAGGTCGCGCAGGGCCTCGCCGGCCAGTCGCTGCGTCACGCGGGCCGCCAGATCGTTCAGCGCTCCGGGCATGCACCACCTCCACGGGGATCTTCCCTGATTATGATGCGCCCCCGACCGCGTCCGGCATGAAAATTCTCGCGGCCGACCGAGCTATAATGGATCAGACGGTCCGCCCGCTCCTGTCGGTGAAGGAGAAGAATGGATGTCCGCGACCTCAACCGTGCCGCGCGTGGTTCCGCAGCTGACCGGCGTGCCCGAAACGATGCTCTGGCCTCTCTACAATCGAGCGACCGAGGCCCGCCGACCGGACGCTCGCTTTCATGATCCCGAAACCGTTCGCATCGCCGACGCTCTCGACTACGACTATGCGGGCCATTTCGGCGCGTCGGACTACGGCCACATCCTCCGGGCGACGATGATCGATGGGCTCCTGCGCGACTGGCTCAGTCGGCATCCGCGCGGCCAGACCGTCGCCCTCGGCGCGGGGCTCGAAACGCAGGTCTGCCGGGTCGATAACGGCACGCTTCGCTGGCTGGCCGTCGATCTGCCGGAGGCGATCGCCATCCGTGAACGCTTCCTGCCCGAGACGGAGCGGCGACGAAACCTGGCCTGCTCGGCCCTCGATTTCCGCTGGATGGACGCGGTGCCAGTCGGCGAGCCGATCTTCGTGACGGCGGCCGGCCTGCTGATGTACTTCAAGCCGGAGGACGTGCGTCGGCTCATCGCCGGGATTGCCGAGCGCTTTCCGGGCAGCGAGATGGCCTTCGACGTGGTGCCACGCTGGTTCGTGCGGATGACGCAGCGCGGCTGGCGGCGAACGCCGGACTACACCGTCCCGGTGATGCCCTGGGGCCTGAACCGTGACGAGGTGCCGACGATCCAGAGCTGGCACCCGAACGTCACCGAGCTGCGTGAGTATCCGTGGACCGGCGGTCGGGGCTTCCTCTATGGCGTGTTTCTGCCGGTGGTCCGCTGGGTGCCGTGGCTGCGGAACCTGCTGCCGACGACGGTGCATCTGCGGTTCGGAGGCGGCGGAGCGTGAGTCCAGGCCTGAGACTCTCTTACGCCACCAGATCCCGGCCCGGTTCGACCTGCTCGTACAGCCGCTCGGCAACGATACGCTCCAGGTACGTCGCGGCCGTCCAGATCTCGTGAAACGTCGTGTAGAGCGGCACCGGTGCCAGGCGGATGACATTCGGCGGCCGCAGGTCCGGCACGACGCGGAAGGTACGCTTCAGAACCTTGCAGATGCGGGCCGCCTCGGTCGGATGCTCGACGGCGACATGACCGCCACGTCGAGCCGGCTCACGCGGCGTGCCGATGTGGTACTCCGGCAGTCGATCGAGCAGACGCATCAGGAAGTCAGTCTGGCGCAGGGACTTCTCGCGCAGGCGATCCAGGCCGGCCTCGTGGAACATCGCCAGGGACGCCCGCAGCGGTGCGGCGGCGAGCTGGGCGTTGCTGCTGATCTGCCATGCGCCTGCGGAACCAGCCGGCGTGAACGTGTGGGCCATGTCGAATTGTGTCGCCTTGTCGTGGCCCCACCAGCCGGCCAGGCCGGGGCCGCGCGGATGATGCCGCCGCGCGACGTACAGAGCCGCCACCGCTCCGGGGCCGGCGTTCAGATACTTGTAGCTGCACCAGACGGCGAAATCGACGCCCCACTCGGAGAAACGATGCGGCACCGCGCCGACGGAATGGGAGCAGTCGAAGCCGACGATCACGCCGCGTTCATGAGCCGCTCGCGTGAGCCGCTCCAGGTCGAGGAGTTGGCCCGAACGGTACAGCACGCCCGGCAGCACGGCGACGGCGACCTCGTCGGTCAGCGCCGCGATGAGGTCATCTTCCTCGATCGTGCGGTTATCCCGGGACGGAACGCGGACGAGGTTCGCATCGGGATCGAGGCCGTGCAGGCGGAGTTGACTTTGAAGAGCGTGGATGTCGGAGGGAAAATCGAGGGCCGTGGCCAGGAGCTTGCGGCGTCGGCCGTGAGGTCGAAAGAACGTGGCGAGCAGGGCGTGCAGGTTGACGATCGTCGTCCCGGTGACGACGACCTCGTCCGGCTCGGCTCCGACGAGCGGAGCGAAGCGGGCTCCGAGTTCCTCGCCGGTGCAGAACCAGCTTTCCTCGGGTGGGCCGGAATAGCCCTCGATGGCCCGGGTCTTCCAGGTCTCCAGGGTGTGCAGGACGGCGGCCTCGGCATCGCGCGACAGCAGGCCGAGCGAGTTGCCGTCGAGGTAGATGACGCCTGGCTGACAGTAGAAGCGCTGGCGAAAGGACGCCAGCGGATCGGCCGCGTCGAGGGATCGCGCCTCAGCCTCGAATCGTGCCAGGTCGGTCATGACATCCTTCCTTCCAGCCCTGGAGTCGGTGAGAATAACCGAGTAGTCTAACTGGAGAAACGATTCGTCGAAAGGAGGTGAGAGATGTCACAACCGGCGCAGCTCGACACCGTGTTATACAGCACGAACCGCCGCAAGTTCCCCGAAGAACAACTGAGACCGTACTGGGGCAAGTGCGTCACCTGGAACGCTGAGGGAACGCAGATCCTCGCGGCGGGAGACACCTGGGCCGACCTCTACGCCCGAATGGCCGAACTTGGCATCGATCCTCTCACCACCGTGGATGAGATGATCCCCGATCCTCACCCCAGCGAGGAAACCAACGAGGCCGTCGCATGAGCCTGCGGTTTCCCTACCGCCGAGTCCCCGTCCACCACACGGTGGCCTCTCTTGATGGAGTTCAGTATCGCCCGCGGCCCATTGTCACGGTCACGCTCGTCGGGCCGCGCGGAAACAAGGCCATCGATGTCCTGGTGGATTCAGGATCGGACGATTCGGTCTTCCCCGAACAGCTTGCGATGCCCCTCGGACTCGATCTCACCAATGCCCCTCGCCACGTGATGACGCGTCTGTCACACGCCCGGGGAACGATTCGATACGCACAGATCCGAATTCTGTTGACCGACGGAAGTGAGTTCCGGAACTGGCCGGCCTGGATAGCCTTCACCAGCGCTCCTCTGGTCTATCCGACTCTGGGCTTCGCCGGGGCCTTGCAGTTCTTCCTTGCCAAACTCGACGGTCCCGGTGAAGTGTTGGAGTTCGAGATTGGTAGCTCCTATCCGGGCACCTGAGGAGCGACTCACGGCGTCACCTCCTCGACCAACTCGTAGATCTCGCGCCGCTCCAGCGGTGGCAGAAACTGTCGCGGCATCAGAATCGACCGCACGGCCCAGAATTCCTGGAAGATGCGATACTGCGCCGTCAGGTCCAGGTACGACACGCCGGCCGACCCGCCGGTGCCGGGCCGTCGGCCGATGATCCGCTCGACCATCCGCGCGTGGCGCGTCCGCCAGAGGACGAGCAGTTCCTCCAGTTCGACGACCGTCTCGATCAGCAGATTCGGCCAGGCCAGCAACGGATACTCACGGTACGACTCGATGAACAGCAGGCCGACCCGAGCCCGGAGCGATCCATCCTCGCCGGTCAGGTAGGCGTCGAAGCCGGGAAGAAGATTCGCGTCGTACTGAAGCAGGCCGGCCCGGTAGCGATCGATGAAGCCGGCGATTCGTGCGTCGTCATCCGGGTCGCCGGGCCAGGAGCCCTGGATCGGCGTCCGGGCCAGCCAGGCGAGCAGGGCGTCGCGCAGGCTCTTCTCCTGGCGTGTCTGGCGGATGGCCTCGACGACCTGCTTGCCGGTCGGCGAGGCGCGAGCCATCTCCTCCAGGCGGGCGATGGGGTCGCTGACAGCATGGTGTCGTTCGCGCTCCAGCGGTTGCAGGCCGAGCAGCAGTTCCATCTGCCGCATCTGAAACGACTGGAAGCCGCTGGACTCGCCGAGCTTCTTGCGAAAGGCGAGGAAGTCCTGCGGCGTAAGCGTTTCCAGGACGCCAAAGGCATCGACTGAGAGCTTGAAGATCTCGTTGACCCGGCGCAGGTGACGGACGACGGGCGGGATGGCCTTCTCGCCGACCCACTCGGCGGCCATGTTGTCACGAGCCAGGCGGATCTCGCGCAGAACGAGCTTGAACCACAGCTCGAAGACCTGATGGACGACGATGAAGTGCAGTTCGTCCGCGCTGAGCTGCTCGGTGTCGCCTTC
Organism: uncultured Alcaligenaceae bacterium; assembly: GCA_964471755.1. GTDB lineage: Bacteria > Planctomycetota > Planctomycetia > Gemmatales > Gemmataceae > CAYYJM01. Next base: position 11,446 of record CAYYJM010000102.1, on the reverse strand, counting down.
AAGGCCGCCTTGCAGGTCGAGCAGAGGCAGCAGGTGAAGATAGTCCCAGTAGGTGGTCGAGGTGGGTTGCGTCATGGCTGCCTCCGGGGCGAACGCCGGTAAAGGTCAACCTACGGCGCGGAAGCCGGCAACGCCAGGTCGGTCGGAGAGGACGTGGACGATCCGTACAATGAGGGAAAGGCGATTCGCGGCGACGAGAAGGGAAAAGCCATGCCGGTACACGACTGGACCCGGGTCGGCGATGGAGCCTTCCACGACTTCCATTACTCCTGGGTGCTGGAGATCAAGCGTGCCCTCAAACGAGGGCTCCTCCCCGAGGGATACTACGTCATGGCCGAGCAGATCGGTGGCGACCTCGGCGCGCCGGACGTGTTGACACTCCAGGCGTCAGGAACCAACCCCGAGCCAGCGGGCCCGCTGCCCGGAACGGCAACTCTGATCGAGACACCGCCGATCGTCCACGCCCGGACGACAATCCTCCGAGATTCGTACGCACGCCGGCAGCGGTCGCTTGTTATTCGCCACACCAGCAACGACCGCATCGTCGCCATGATCGAGGTACTCTCGGCCGGGAACAAATCGAGCCGGCACGCGATGCGATCTTTCCTCACCAAGGCCGTCGCGGCGCTCGATGGCGGGATTCATCTTCTGCTCGTCGATGTCCACCCACCCGGACCACGCGATCCGCAAGGGATTCACGGTGCCCTGTTGAACGAGATCGGCACGACCGACTACGACCTCCCGGCCGACCGACCGCTGACGGCCGCGGCGTATCTCGGCGGCCTGGTCGTCGAGGCGTTCGTCGTCCACTTCGCCGTCGGTGAGCCAATTCCAACCATGCCGTTGTTCCTGACGCGAGAGAGCTACGTCCGTGTCCCACTTGAGGATGCCTACCTGGCAGCCTGGGAGGACGTTCCGGCTCAATATCAGGCGGTGTTGACCGCTCCGGGGGGCGATGAACCTACCCCGGCATTCCAACCGTGACGGCATACGCCGCGCGGGGGGCCGTTCGCGGCATCGTCTCCTGCCGGCCCGACGCGCTCGCCGCCGAGAAATAGTACTCGATCGTCTGCCCCGGAGGCAGCCCCGTCAGCGTCGCCTGGAACGTGTCGATCTCCCTGGCCGGATGCAGCGGCACGACCTGCCACCCGCCACCGCGTGGCCGCCAGGTCAGGGTCTGTCGGTCGGCGAGCAGTCCGCAGCCGCTATAATCGCGGATCTGCACGACAAGGGTGAGCGTCGGCCCCGGCACCCGGCACGGCGGCCGGGGGTGGCTCAGGTAGAGCATGGCCGGATCCCAGACGCCACGAACCCGGCAGTGCAGCGCATCGGTGAAGCTCCAACCCTCGTAGGGAAAGCCGAGAACCTCGTAGCCCGGCATGGCCTGCCGCCAGGTGGCCAGCGCCGCGGCGTCGGCTTCCAGGCCGAACAGAGGGACGTAGATCCGTCGATTGAGGATGATCGCGTTGGTGTAGTTGGCCAGCTTGGACAGGAGATAACGCGGCGTGTCGATGCGCAGGATCTCATACGGCCGACCGCGGACGTTGGGAATCTGTCGCAAATGTTGAACCACGTTCTCGACGTGAGCATACAACGGATGATCTGCCGGAGGGCGTTTGACGAGCAGACGTTCCTCGTCGAGGAGTTTGAACAGACAATCGACGTGCTGAATTCCCATCCGCTCGAAGTTGGGAAGGAAGTGAAACCGATGCACGCCGAGATGTTGACTCAGGTAGGAACGAAACTGCTCCTCCGAAATGCCCATCGCGTTGTTTTCTTCAAGGAGAATGTGCGAGGCAAAGCCAGTGCCGAGGCCGTCGAAGACAACGTTGCCTCCGGTCAATGAGATGGGGAGTTCCGTGCGTTCTACCCCCAGGGCGCGGGCGAAGGCAACCGACGCCTGATCGTCCTGGCGATAATTGAGGCCCAACAACGAAGTCAACGAAATGAGCCGCTGGCCGGTGAGGCCACCAAGCGGGTAGTCGCGCAGCTGGCCATCGATCAGCCGATACTTGCCGGCCGCGTCGAACACCGCGAACGGACCCCAGTCGCGCGGCAGGTAATATCCGGTGCCCTGACCGGTGACGACGAAATGCACCCGGTGCCGGTCGATGCCCCAGTCCTCGAACGTACGGCTCGCCCGGCTCTGAGCCCACGCATTCCGAACCGTGACGTACAGGTCCACATCGCGAGCCATCTCGCAGACCAGGGCGCGCGGCAA
>CAYYJM010000102.1:8655-9215 GCA_964471755.1 uncultured Alcaligenaceae bacterium | reverse complement strand
CGCGACGCGCAGCGTCCGAGTGGGGGCCGGAGTGCAACAGGGGGCGGATAATTCCGGCCGGGCAAACCCGACCGAGGCCACTCCGAGGATCAGTCCCGCGGCGCAGACGAGGACGTAACGCATGGGCAAACTCCAGGATCGAAACCCAGCTATCCGCGTATCGACTGTCACCAGGAAGGGAAGCAAGGCGACGAAGATCGAGAATCCCTCGGTTCCCCGACCAGCGTGCCGGTGGTAACGAGATTGCCGATCGTGGCGGCGGCTTCTCTCCGGGAGAATCGTTGCAGCCCGGGCCGGGATCGGATACGACAGTCGCATTCCCCCGAAGGAGGCGACCATGCTGAAGCGACTGTTGATGGCGGCGTTGGCGTTACTGACCGGCGGCGTCTGGGCGAGTGCGGCCGACGAGCCGGAGGCGTTCGAGTTCAAGGACGCGGCCGGCAAGACGTTGCCGTATCGCCTGTTCAAGCCGGCGAAGATGGAGCCGGGCAAGAAATACCCGCTCGTGCTGCTCCTGCACGGAGCCGGCGAGCGCGGCACGGACAACAAGGCCCAGCTCG
>CAYYJM010000102.1:2667-8645 GCA_964471755.1 uncultured Alcaligenaceae bacterium | reverse complement strand
TCTGGTGGTGGAAGCCGGGCCAGAAGAGCTTGCTGACCGAGCCGGCCTTCGTCGAGGCCGGCTGCTTCGCCCTCTGTCCACAGTGTCCGGCCGGCAAGCAGTGGGTGGACGTGCCGTGGAGCAAGGGCAGCTTCAAGACGCCGGCCGTCAGCGAACCGCTTCGTCTCGCCCTGGAACTGACCGACGCGACACTCAGGAAGTATCCCATCGACCCGGATCGCGTTTATGTCACCGGGCTGTCAATGGGCGGCTATGGCACCTGGGACGCGATCGCTCGCCGGCCGGAACTGTTCGCCGGGGCGATCGCCATCTGCGGAGCCGGCGATCCGGCCAGGGCGAAGGAGATCGCCCACATTCCCGTCTGGGCCTGGCATGGCGAGAAGGATGGGGCCGTGCCGGTGCAGGGCTCGCGCGACATGGTCGCGGCCCTGAAGAAGGCCGGGGCGATGCCGAGGTACAACGAGCTGCCCGGCGTCGGCCACAATAGCTGGAGCCCGGCGTATGCGGACCGCGACTTCTGGCCGTGGCTGCTGAAGCAGAAGCGGACGCGGAAGTAGTCGGGGTGACTTGTGCCGGGAACCGTTTCACGGTATGACGAGGCTGTGGTTCCACGGCACCCACGATCAGGAGCGGGTCATGGCCGAAATGAGTTCGGATTCTATCGTTCGCGTCCCGCCAGAGTTGAGCGAGCTTCCGTTCCGACGGACCGTTCACTATACCGCCCTGCATGCGCTGCCGACCGATCATCCGCGCCGTCAGGAGTGGGACACCTACCGACGTGAATTACCGCGACTTCTGCGTGAGGGGCGGGAGGGGCAGTTCGTTCTCATCCGGGGGGATTGCCTCGTCGCCCTGTGCGATTCCTACGACCAGGCGCGGGCGACTGGTGAGGAGCGCTTCGGTCCCGGGGCGTATCTGGTCCAGCCGATCCTTGAGCGAATTCCGGTACTTCGGGTCATGGGCTCGATCCAGGTGTACGCATGGCCCATCTGAATGACCTGCCTGATGGGCTCGACCTGCTCGTCGGCTTCGACATCCTGCGTGCGTGCTTGCTCATTGTCGATGGCCCCGGTGGGAGTTTCACCCTCGCGTTCTGACGGGCCACGGCCACCCAAACGGGGACATGCATCATTTCCGAAAAGATGCATGTCCCGGTGGTCACTCACGGCTTCCGCAACCCCTCCAGGATGCGTTCCAGAATACTCCCGGTCCGTCGGGGCGTCGTCGGCTTCTCTTCCTTCTGCCCCGGCTCCTTCGGCAGATCCTCCGGCAGGGTGCCACCACCCAGGATTCGGCCCAGCCGCGCTCCACGCATCGCCGCGATCTTGACCAGATCGGCTCGATCCTTCACCAGGACCGATACGCCGCACAGACACATCTCGTCGGTCGTCTGCTCGCCCCAGGTCACTGGCCGGGGCGGGTTGCTCGGCTGATACGGATTGTCCTTCGAGTTGTCGTAGAACGCCTCCATCTTCAGAACGGTCCCCTTCGGCAGCTTCAGCGGCTCCCGGTATGCGTAGCCGCCCTGCCAGTTGAAGTCCCAGTCCTTGATCCAGATCATCGGCACTTCCTTGCCGTCCGGCGTGGCCGCGATGACCTTGACCTCCCGGCCGATCAGGTGCATGTGCGGGCCGATGCCGAATACCTCGACGTCGCACGGCAGCGGCTCGCTCTTGCCCGTCAGACGGAAACGCTTCTCCCCCGGCGGAATGATGAACAGGCCCGCGCGCAGGCCGATGCCGGCCACCGTTCGCCGAGGCGGCTTCTTCGAGAAGTAGATGCCCAGCGACGACTGATCGACCTCCTCCTTGCCGGTCGGGTGGTAGTGGATCTGCATGACTAGTTCGGAGCCCTTCTTGATGTACTTGCCGACGTCCTCGGGCAGACGGATCGGCGTCATACCGGGCACCCAGGCTCCCAGACCGCCGGTCGGCAGGAAGCCGGGACCGCCAAAGGTCGAATAGCCGGGACCGGACTCGGCCTCGTCCTTGCGACGAGCGGTGCCGCTGTGATCGAGATAGAAGATGGCGTGGTGGACGACCCGCTTGTTGCCCGGCCGAAACTCGACGGCCGAGACGTACTGTCCGTCCTCCAGAGGAATCGGCAGGACAAAGCACTTCTGCACGTCCCGACCGGAGGCGTGGACCGTGAACGGCTCCGGCATCTTGATGATCAGGTCCGGTTCGCCGAGCTGCCAGCCGTCGATGAACTTCGGCATCGGCGGCAGGAGTTTCGGATCGCCCTCCGGAGCGCCAGCGCTGGCCCAGGCGGCGAGCGTCTTGATCTCCGCCTCGGACAGGCGGCGCTGGTCGCGGAACTCGCCGAAGCCGTGGGCCGGCTTCCATGGCGGCATCCGACGCGAGGCCGTGATGTCGGCAATGAAGTCGGCTCGCTTCGCCGCGTCCTGGTAGGACAGCAGCGCGAACGGCCCGACCTCGCCGGGCCGATGACAGCCGGCACAATGCTTGTAGAGGATCGGCGCAACGTGCCGCGTGAAGGTGACCTCCTCGGCCCGAGCCGACGGCCCGAGCAGAAGAACGACGCAGAGGGCGAGATACCACGGACGGTTCATCGACGGCTCCCGATGTCGGAGGATGGGTGTCATACGCTGCAAGCCTCCCATCCGGAGTAAACCCGGCAGACGGACGAGCGTTACACTTGCACTCGCGGGCCGGATCGTGTCTGCTGATGCCAGGATATCGGAGCAGAAGTGGGGTGGATCATGTTTCGACTCGCACAGGGGCTGGGGCTGGGGATCGTTTTATTCTTCACGGCGAACGTCGTCGCCCGGGAGCCGCTCTTTCGGCCGAACGACCGCGTGGCGATCGTCGGCAGCTCGTCCACGGCCATCGGCGTCTGGCCGAAGACGATCCAGTTTCTGTTCCGCACCCGCCATCCCGAGATGAAACTGACGTTCAAGTCCTACACCACGGGCGGCGGCACGTTCGCGACCGGCCTGGGCAAGTTCGATCCGTGGTTCGGTCCCGCCTGGCTGGAGGACTTCAAGCCGACGGTCGTCCTGTTCAACTATGGCGGCAACGACGCCAACTCCGGCGAGAAGGGCCTGCCGAAGTTCAGGGCCAACGCCGCCGCCAGCGTCGCGCACGTCCACAAGATCGGTGGTCGGGCCATCCTCATGACGCACCAGGCGTCCGACGTGCGCAAGTCGGGCGAGGCTCCCGCGGCTCGCCGCAAGCTCTACGCCGAGGCCCTGCTCGCCTTCGCCAAGGAGAAGGGCTGGCCGAGCGTGGACGTGTTCCATCCCCTCGACGCCCTCCAGACGGCCGGCCAGGCCGACAACCCGGCCTACACGATTCTCAAGGACACCATCCACCTGAACGATGCCGGCTACGTCGCCTGGGGCGTGTTCCTCTACGCAGGTCTTGGCGTGAAGCCGGCCGTGAGCCGGGCCGAGTTGACCGCGAAGGGCGCGGTGACGAAGACGATCGGCTGCCAGATCGACAACGTGAAGGCGACCGACACCGGCCTGACCTTCACCCGTCGAGACGCCGTGCTGCCGATCCTGCCGCCAATCGTGTTGCCGCCCCGGAAGCATGTGCCACTGGAAAAGCTGTCGCCCTACCTGCTCCAGATCACCGACCTGCCGGCTGGCCGATACGAGGTGCGCTGCGAGGGCCTGCCCCTCGGCACGGCGACCGCGAAGGAACTGGCCGTCGGCGTGAACCTGAACAGTCTGCTGCTCGACAGTGGCAAGCCGGCTCCGTGGGAAACCCTGGCGAAGGACTGGTGGCAGGGCAAGAACCTGGAACAGATCGGCGCGACGGCCTGGAAGTTCGAGGTGCGTCGCAACCCGTGACATCACTCCGTCGGTCGCGGCAGTGGACAGCCGAACGCCTTCGTCCGCGGCGTCGCCACCGGCTTACCGGCCAGGACCGCCTCCAGGGCGTCGCGGAGATCGCGCACCGTCGGCTCCGTTCGCCGCTTGCCGCTAGTGTTGAAGCGATCGTCGATCCGGCCACGATAGAGCAGTTCGCCCTTCGGCGACAGGACGGCGACCTCCGGCGTCACCACGACCCCGAGCGACTTTGCCAGGGTCTGCTTCGGGTCGAGCAGACAGGGGAAGCCGAGCCGATACTCCGCGCCATGCTTTCGACCCGTCGCCGCATCGACGTACGGATCGGGATAGACGCCCAGAACGATCACGCCCCGATCGTGCGCTCCCTTCGCCAGGGCGGCCATCTCCGGGGCGTAGAAGTTGGCGACGGGACACTCCGTGTTCAGAAAGAAGACGACGACGGCCTTCGCGTCCTTCCAGTCGGCAGCGCGATGCTCCTTGCCGGCGCAGTCCGTCCAGACCGAAGCCGGACCAGGAGGCAGGGTGACCGGGAGACTGGGAGACAGAAGTAGCAGACACAGAGTCGGTGGCATGAACGGCAGCATCGATTTCCCTCCTCGATCAGGAACAACCCCCAACCCGGCGAGGCGTTACACTGGTGGATGGATCCCCTAGTTGCGGGCCAAAATGTAGGTGGGCCGAGCGCTAGCGAGAGCCCACCGACGCATACGGAGCGCAGCGACACCGCAGAGAAAACGACACCGATCCGCTGCGGTGTCGCTGCGCTCCCGGGCGAGTGGTGGGCCTGCGCTGTCGTCTCCTTCACAGGGTATCAGGCCACGACGACGCTCTGGCCCACCCTACATTTTGGCCCGCAACTACGCGATGCACCCGTTACACTCGTGCCCCTCTGTACACCGACGGCCAACCGGGGTAGACTGGCGAACATGGAACCCGCTCCCGTGGACACCTCGAATGACCTCGCCGTCAAGATCGCGCGCCTCGTCGAGGAGCGCGGCTGGAACCAGGAGGAGTTCGCGCGCATCACCCGTCTGAACCGTCATACGGTTCGTGCCATTCTCGTCAATCCGGCCGGCGGCCATCGTCTGCGGAACGCCACCATCGGAGCCTGTGCCCGGGCCCTCGGTCTGACTGTCAACGATCTGCGCACCCTGCCGCTGGAGAAGCTCCTCGCACGGGTCGGCCAGAGCGGTCAGTCGCGCGAGCAGGACACCGTTCGCCTTCTCTTCGATCGGGCCACGCAGCCCGAACTGATCGCCTGGCTCGAACGCAATCCCGAGCGCGCCCGCGCCCTGGCCGACGACGAGGTCGAGGAACTGCTCGCTCTCCAGGCCAACGGCATCCCCGGCCTCGGCGTCGATGCCTTTGTCCATCGCCTGGAACGCCGACGGGAACTGGTTCGCCGGGTCCAGCTGGTCGCCGGCACCGAATACGTCGAACTGCTGGAGCAACTCGTCCAGCTGCTGTACGAGAAGGTCCAGCCCCTCCGGGAGCGACTCTGAGAGCATGGAGCCCCTGCCACCCGAACGCGACGATCCCATGCCCCCCGAACCCCGGCGTGGCTTCGCCACCTTTCGCGCCCTGCACCATCGCAACTACGCCCTGTACTGCGCCGGCCAGGTCGTCTCGCAGACCGGCACCTGGCTTCAGACGACCATCCTGATGTGGCTCGTCTTCCAGTGGACCGACCAGTCCCGCTGGCCGTCCTGGATCGTCGCCGCCCAGATCGGCCCGACGCTGCTGCTCGGAGCCTGGGGCGGCAGCCTGTCCGATCGCTTTCCGCGCCGCACGCTCTTGCTCGTCACCCAGAGCCTGCTCGCCATCGTCGCGTTCGCCATCGCGATGGTCGTCTGGTTCGACCTGCGCAGCCCTCATCTGCTGCTGGGCCTCTGCCTGATCAACGGCACCATCATCGCCGTCGATTTTCCGACCCGGCTGGCCTTCGTCATCCAGATGGTCGGCAAGGAAGACATCATCAACGCCGTCGCCCTGAACGCGACGATGTTCAACGTCGCGCGCATGATCGGCCCGGCCCTGGCGGCGCTGCTGCTGCCGGCCCTTGGCTTCAGCCTCTGCTTCTTTCTGAACGCCCTGACCTACGTCGCGGTCCTGCTCGCCCTGCTGGCGGGGGCCTCCGCCGAGGGCTCCTGGGCGGGGGTCG
>CAYYJM010000102.1:0-2657 GCA_964471755.1 uncultured Alcaligenaceae bacterium | reverse complement strand
CGCCCTGCTGGCCATGCGTCCGGCCGAGCTGCACCGCGAGCCGGCGGTGAAGACCCGACCGCGGATGATCGATGGCCTGGCCTTTCTGTGGGCCCGGCCGCGTCTGCTGCTCCTGCTGGCGATGACCGGCCTGCTGGCGTCGTTCGGCTGGCCGGTGCAGGCTCTGCTGCCCGCGTTCGTCGAGCGTCAACTGCACGGCGACCAGAATCAGTACGGTCTGCTGCTCAGCGCCATCGGCCTGGGAGCGCTGCTTGCCGCTCTGACCATCGCCACGTTCGGTACGCCGAGCCGACGCCTCGGCTTCCTGATCACCGGTGCCCTGCTGGCGGCGTGTTCGCTGCTGATCCTGGGCCAGGCCCGGACGATGCCGCCCGCTCTGCTGGGTGCCAGCGGCATCGGTGCCGGTCTGATCCTCTTCTTCGCCACCAGCCAGGCGACCACGCAACTCAGCGCCGCCGACCACAATCGCGGCCTGATCATGGGCATCTACGGCAGCGTCATCAGCGGCGGCCAACCCCTGGGCAACATCGTTTTCGGGCCGCTCGCCGATGCCTATACCACGCCGGTCGTGATCACCTTCCAGGGCCTGGCCATTCTCACCTCGGCCGGCATCATCGGCCTGCTGCTCCTGCGCTCACGGCGCTAGGCCCAGGCTCACGCGCACGTCGGCGCGAATCTTCTCGTGGCCGAACTTCGCGCCGAGTTGCTCCCACTCGCGGGCCGCCTCCGCCAGGGCCGTCTTCGCATCGACATTGTCGAACAGGGCCCGACGCAGGTGCCGGGCCAGTGCGTTGCGATACTCCGCCGTGGCCGGCAGACGCAGGGCCAGGGCGGGGTTCTTCAGCCGGGTATGTTCCAGAGTCCAGCGCAGGGCCGCCTTCGTCGCCGCGGTCTGCTCGCTGTCCAGGCCAAGGACGCCCCACGAACACTCGGGCATGAGCTGATCGCCACGCACCACCCGACAGGCATCACGCGGATTGAGGATCAGCGACTCGCTCACCTGGCGGTCCAGCAGATGGGCCAGCAGGCTGCTCGCCGCCTCTGGATGCGGCGCATCGACGGGCAGAACCACCACCAGCGAGCCGCTGCCGAGGTACGGCATCCGATTGGGTACGCGGAACTCCGTCTCGCCCTTCGCGTCAAAAGACTTCTCCGCACCGGGCAGACCGACGACACCGACCCGGTCGCGTACCGGACTGTTCGCCTCCTGGAAGCGCACGATCCACGGAGCCTCGCAGACGCAGAGGGCGGCTCGGCCGGAACGGAAGGCCATCTCTGGGGAACCAGACTCCGGTCGCTGACGCTCCCGGCTCGCCTGGAGAGTCTGGAGCAGCCGCAGACCGTGGACGAGGCCCGGCTCGGTGAGACGCGGTTTGCCGGTGGCCGGATCCTGGAACAGGCCCAGAGCGTTCTCGGCCAGTGGCCCCTGATTCGGGCCCTGGTCGTAGACCGGCGGACGTGCGTAGCCCGACGCCACCTGGCCGAACCATCGCTCCAGCGTGACCGGGTCGTCCGCCAGGGGCGGCAGCGGGAAGCCGGCCTTGTGGAAGTACGCCGCCTGCCGCGCGAACTCGGCCCAGGTCTGCGGCGGAGCCAGTTCCTGGCCGCTTTCCTGTCGGTAGCCCTGCTGATGCTTCGGATCGGCGTAGAGGTCCAGACGATAGCAGAGCAGCGGAGCCTCGCCGAGCAAGGGCACGGCGAAGGGCGTGCCGAGTCGGCCGGTCGGGCCTTTCCAGACGACGAGCGAATCCCGGTAGATGGGCAGCAGTCCAGGCCAGGTACTCTTGCTCGCGCCCCAGGTGAGCGTCTCGGGCAGGGGTCGAAGTTTGCCCGCGGCGATCCAGTGGGGCAATCGCCAGGTCGGCAGCACCCACAGGTCGGCGGTCTGCGCCGGTCCCTTCTCGGCATCGAAGCCGACGAAGGTCGCCGGGCTCGCCCCCTGACGCGATTGCCAGACGCGCACGGCCGAGCGCAGGACTGCCTCAGTGTCCTCCGGCCCGGCCAGGGTCAGGACCCCATCCTGGAACGGCTTCTGCACCGCCGTCGTGGGGGGCGACGAGCAACCGACAAGCAGAAGCGAGAAGCTCAGGGCGACAAATGACAAAAGCGGGACACTGGCGTCACATTTCAGTTGCATGATCGGAAATCCACGTCGTAGAATTTCGATAGCTCGACAACCCGGATTGTACGAGACGTGAGGTGTCCGAGCGAACTCCCACCCGGCTCGGCCGGCTGCCTGGGAACGGTTCACCCGGGAATGCGTGATCCCGAGACGAGTCCGTTCGCACTCGCCAGCAGTCGTCAGGAACGGGATAGAATGCTCTGGTCTTGCGGTTCTGCCACGGGATGCTGCGTGGAACCCGGGCCGGAGGGGAAAAGGCTCCGACGGACGAAACAGGAGTGATTCCTGTGCTTCGTCGCGTTTCTCGTTGCACCTCCGGGCCAACCAGAGGGGTCGTCTATGAAATTGACGCTACTCGTCCTGACGGCGGGGAAGCAGGCCGGGAAGAAACTGGGGATTCCAGTCTCTCCCTTCCTGGTGGGCCGCGATGCAGAGTGTCACCTGCGTCCGGCCAGCCCGCTGATCAGCAAGAAACATTGTGCCTTCCACGTGCGCGACGACAAGGTGTTCGTGGAGGACTTCGGCAGCACCAACG
>CAYYJM010000101.1:0-20271 GCA_964471755.1 uncultured Alcaligenaceae bacterium | reverse complement strand
CCGAAGAAGGAGAAGAAAGAAGCGGAAAGGGCTGGCGGCGCTTGTGAAGTTGGGGCAGGAGTGGTAGAACGATGATCGATGCGGGCCGGGTGGATAGAAAGCGCGCCACAGCCACAACAGGCGTCCGCAATGAACCCCTGCGAGATGTCTCCCATGCGGTTTCTCCCTGGAGTGCTGCTTCTTGCCCTTTTCGCCGTTGAACGGATCGCGTTCACGGATGCTCCTACCTCTGTTCCAGAGCGAGCCGATGCGAAAGAACGGGAGCAGCTTCGTGGCGAATGGACTCTGGTGAGAGAGACGACCGCCAATGGGGTCGTCCACACGTACGGGGCCGCCGGGGAGTCGATTATCGGCCACTGGACGCTCACGTTTGACGGCGAGAAGTTCGTCACCGAGGAAGATTACACGGACCCCTCGTACATCATCGCGGGTACATTCGCCCTGGATACAAACCAGAGGCCGAAACGAATCGATCTCGCCGTCGTCGAGGTCGATTCGCTTGCCGACCGCGAGCTGAAGGGATTGTCCCGGCTCGGGGTGTACGAACTGGACGGTGATCACCTCAAACTCTGCCTGGCGCGTTACGGTGTCGCCCAGCGACCCGCCGGCTTCGGGTACGGGAAGAATTATTCGACGTACGAGTTCCATCGGATGAAGAAGTAAGGCCAGGATCGGCCCACTCTACTCCAGGACTTCCCATCTCACTACGATGGTGGTCATGGAGGAACCACGCGTGACACCGCATCCCGACCAGCGACTTCTCGATCTGTTCCGCACCCGGGCGATGGCCTTTGGTCAGTTCACCCTCGCCTCGGGCAAGACCAGCACCTACTACATCAACAGCAAGAAGGTCCTCTTCCACTCCGAGGCGGCCCACCTGCTCGGCGAGGCGATCTACGCCCGCAGCCACGACCTCAACGTGCAGGCCATCGGCGGCATCGAGGTCGGAGCCATCCCCATGGCCACCGCTGCCGTCCTGGCTTACCACGCCCACGGACGCGAGATGGAAGGCTTCTTCGTCCGCAAACAGGCCAAGGCCCACGGCAGCCAGGAACGCATCGAGGGCGTTCTGCCACCGAAGGCCCGCGTCGCCGTGGTCGATGACGTCCTGACGACCGGCGGCTCGGTCATCCAGGCCATTGAGGAAGTGGAGAAGGCCGGCGCGACGGTCGCCGTGGTGATCTGCATCGTCGATCGGCTGGAAGGAGCCCGGGAAATTCTGGCTCCGAAGTACGACTATCGGCCCATCTTCACCATCCGCGATTTCGGCATCGAGCCGCCGAGCGGAAGCAAGTAGCCGAGGGGTAGCGCTGCTTCTGGCCGGCGCGATCACGGGTCGTGCCGGACGCTCATTTCTGGAATGGGCGGCGGCCCCGGATAGACCTGCGTCCGGCAGATCGGATTGCCGCTGGTGGGCAGGCCGACGATCGGCTTCTTGGCCGAGCTGACCAGCGGATCGGGAGGCGACTTGCGCTGAAACGCCGATCGCGTGTTGCAGCCCGTCATGGAGCCAATCAGAGCAGCCATCAGCAGGAAGCGAAGATACTTCATGTCTGCCTCACCCGGGACCCGGTTCGCTTCTTGATTTTCCCTGCTCAACTCTACCCGCTCACCACCTGATCGGCCGGGCCGTGTCTCCTTCTTCAACCGAAGTCCCCCACCTTCGCGCTGGCGCACTCGTGACGTTCGGTGCGTTCGTCAAGGCACCGCTGAGTGGTGGTCACCGGCCCCGGGGTTGATAGTTGCGCAGGAAGCCCTGCACATCGGCATGTTCGCCGTACTCGTCGTAGCCGCAGGCTTGCATCTCGGCGACAGTGCGGTCCAGCGACCAGCCCTGGCGATCGAGCCGACAGACGGCACAGTAGATGCCCGTACGGTGGATGCCGGCGTAGCAATGGATCAGGACGGGATGGTTTCGTCGATCGCGCAGGATGTCCAGGAGTTGGCGGACATTGGCCAGGGCTGGAGCCTCCGCCTGGCCCGGCCCGGCCTCCCAGCTGCGGATCGGCAAAGCGTAGTAATTCAGGCCCGCTCCGTGGCGGCACCAGTGTTCCTCTTCCTGAACGCTCTTCGGAGCCCCCTCGCCCGTCTCGCGCAGGGTGATCACCGTCCGGATGCCGTAATCGTGGACGGCCCGCTGCAGACCGACAAGGCTCATCTGACCGCTGCGGTAGAGAACGCCCGGCTCAACGACACGAAAGTTGCGCTGGCCTTCCATCTGCCAGCTGGCCAGCACCAGGGGAGCGGTCAGCACGAAGGCCACCAGCAGCACCCGCGATATGAACAGCAGCATCCCTGCTCCTTGTTTCCCGGCCTCCGTGTCTTCCTGTGACCCGTCTGTTCTACCGCCGTGGGGCGGTGGGCGGAAGAGCAACCTCGCGACTGGGCGGAACCGACGGTCGCGGCCGAGTTCCCGTGACCAGGCGACGAACCCAGCGTGCCAGGCGCAGCATCCAGAAATCGGGCACGTTCGGAGGCCGGAACGTACTCAGGTTGGGCCGAAAGACGAGCAGCAGCAGGAACGGCAGATACCACAGGACGTAGACGCCGCCCCGATCGCTGTACCAGAACTGGATGGCGATCAGCAGAGCGGTGTTCAGGGCGAGCAGATGGGCCAGGTTCTTCGGAGCCGGCCACAGAAGCGTCAGCAGGACCACGGCCAGGAACAGGATGAAGACCGGCAAGCGATAGGCCCAGTGGACGCCTTCCCAGGCACTGGGTGTGCCAGCAGGCGGAGCCTGCCAGGGCTGCCAGTGGGACAGGGTCCAGCCCGAACGCAGGCCGGCGGGCAACTCGCCGTTGATCCAGATCACCAGACCGAGCAGGGCCAGGCAGAGGCTGGTTACCAGGAGCAGGGAGAAGAGGAATCTCCAGGCTCCCCGGGCGAGGTAGAAGCTAAACCAGAGCGGCACCAGGAAGAGCGGAAAGAGCGCACTACCCGCCGCCAGGCCGACGAAACCGCCAGCGACGATCGGCCGACGGTAGAACACCACCGCCCAGACGAGCAGGACCATCGGCCAGGCGTGGTCCCAGCGCGAGAAGCTCGTGTCGCCGGCGGGCAGCAGCAGGAAGGTGTACGGCAAGAGCAGGTAGAACAGAGCGGTAGCTACCGCGGCGGTCGGATCGTCGAAATGACGCGTGCCGACGACGATGAGACCGATGACGATCGCCAGGTGACAGACCAGGGCCAGGCCACGTTCGACCCCCATGCCAATGCGGGCATCATCGACGGAGTGGTCCGTCTGGCTGCGGACGATCTTCTCGACCGGCTGCTTGACGACCTCGTCGAGCGGAGTCGGCGGTTTCTCGGCACTGAGCGACGATGGCGCAGGCCGACAGGCGACGGCGACGAGGCCGGCATACAGGGCGACCGAAAGCCAGATCATGCCGCCCAGGCTCAGGTTCGGCGCGAGCGTGGGGCGGCGCTCCAGGACGAGATCGACCAGGCAGCGGACAAAGAAGAAGCCGGAGGCGGCCAGCAGCCAGACGTAGCCCCACCGACTGCTGCCATGCGATTCGAGCAGAAGCAGGATGCCGGGCATGGGCAGGAAGAGCGCCAGCACGTCGAGGCTACGCATGCTGAACAGACGCGAGAACTTGACGAACAATGCCACCGCCAGCAACGCCGACGAGTAGAACCAGGTGGTGGCGTTGGGCAGATGTAAATCCAGGAAGATTTCGCCCTGAGCGAACATCGGCACATCCTCACCGCGCGAACCGGTGCCTTGATTGTACGAGATGAAGGCCGCCGCTCATACGCGGGAAATCAGCCCCGGGCGGATTTTCCCGCCTCGACCGAGTGGCTAAAATCGAGGAGACGGCTTCCGGTAGCCGTTACCGACGGTCCTTGCCGTCCGGTGGGCCAGTTCGCCGTCATCTACAGAAGCGACCCAGCATGCCGCTCCCTCTGATCTGTTCGTGTGGGGCCCGCTTCGCGGTGGACGAGAGCCACGCGGATAACGAGGTCGTCTGTCCCGAGTGCCAGTCGGTGCTGCGGGCTCCGTCGGCCGCCGACCCGGTGCCGCGTGTCAGCCGATTGGCCCTGCTCAGTTTCATCCTCGCCCTGATCGGAGCGTTCACCGTCGTCGGCACGGTTCTGGCCGTCGCGATCGGCCTGATGGCCGTGGTGCGGATCCTGTGGGACCGGTCGGCTCGGGCTGGCCTGCCGTTCGCCCTGGCCGGGGTGATCCTCGGTTCGGGGCTGACGGCCCTGACCCTCCTGGCTCTGACCAGCGACGACCTCAGGCACCTGGGCGATGCCTACCGCGAGGCCCTGGTCGCCGATCAGCTTGACAGGACCGCCGACCCGGTGATCCGCCGTCCGGACCGGGGCTTCCGACTGAATCGGCCAGCCGCCTGGGGCGTCGCTCGCCGGGGTCGAATGGACGATGCCCTTGTCGAGACGCTGCGCGTGCGACGAACGCCGGAGGTTCTGCTCGTCTGGCCGGGCCGGTCCCTCTACGTGGACGTGCGGCGCGACAGCATCTCGGCCCAGATCCCTCTGCGGCAGATCGAACAGGCTTATGTGAACCGGCTGCGCGACCTGCACCAGGAGGAGAACGAATGGGACAGGCAGCGCCGCGATCAGATGATGGCTGGCGGTGGCTGGATCGACTGGGTTCCCCAGGACGCGGAGGAGGCCGTCGATCCGGGTCAACGCCTGCCGCCGATCCAGGCGGTGAGCGAGGGGACTCCTCGAAACGTTGACGTTCTGAACGAGACCGAGCGGGTCGTTCCTGGAGCCGTCGGCCAGGAGATCGCCATTCACTGTCGGCTGGACAATCGACCCTGGCGTCTGATCGTTCGGTTCTACCGGGTCGGCGGCCTCGTCCACATCGTTCGCGCCTACGGGCCGACACGTCATGTGATGGCCAACGAGGCGGAACTCCGCCAGGTGCTGGATTCGTTCCGGATCGTGCCGTGAGGGTTCATTTAGTCGCCGGCTTGCCGACGGTTCTCCGTCGAAGCAATGGAGTAGGGCGGCTACTCTAAAATGGTGGGTCATCCTCACCAGTCTGTCGATCAATCGAGCGAAGTTGACCCACCAATCTGGAATAGACGCTCTACTTCATTCAACGGCACATCGGCGGGCCTGCGCTGTGGTGGGCCCCGAAACACATCAGGCCTCGGTGCCGCTCCAGACCGCCCTGCATTTCGCAACAAGGAGGACTCCTCGCCTCCGTCGGCAAACTCGATCTTGCCGGTCGCAAAGAAGATGCGGATGGCGGAATCTGGAAAAGCCTGGGAGATTCTGCTTGACGGGCTGAGGTGGATGGCTGTAATCTATCAGTACATACCAAGGATGTGACAGATTTCCTTCAGTAACAGTCAGGTTCCGCCATGCTGGTCGAGGAACGACGCCAACGGGTCCTGGAACTGGTGGGGACTCGCGGCTTCATCGCGTTGCAGGATCTGGCCCGCGAGGTCCAGGCGTCGGAATCGACGTTGCGCCGCGACCTGGACTACTGGCATCAGCAAGGACTGCTCCGACGAACACACGGCGGCGCGATCTATCTCGGAGACGGCACCGCCCTGCCCACGCTGGAGGAACGCTCGGCCCGGCAACTGGAGGAGAAGCAGGCCATCGCGGCGACGGCTGCGGCACGCATCCAGGATGGCGAATCGGTCCTGCTCGATGGTGGAACGACGACCCTGGAGGTGGCCCGGTTGCTGGTCGGTCGATCGTTGCAGATCGTCACGAACAGTTTGCCGATCGCCAACCTGTTCGCGTGTCGGCCGGAGACGGATTTGGTTTTCCTCGGCGGCTTTGTTTACCCGAAGACCGGCGTCGCTTTGGGGCCGCCGACAGTGCGGATGATGCAGGATCTGCACGTTCAGCAGACGATCCTGTCGATCGGCGGCCTGGACGCGAAGGGCTTGTACAACGGCAACCTTCTACTCGTGGATTGCGAGCGGCAGATGATGCGTTGTGCCGAAGAGGTTGTGATCGTGGCCGATCACACGAAGGTCGGCCGATCGGCCCTGGCGTATTTGTGCCCCTGGTCGGAGGTCGATACGCTGATCATCGATCCGGTGTTGACTTCGGCGCAGCAGGATTTGGTGGAACAGACCGGGGTGCGGGTGATCCTGGCGGGACAGGCGGAGGAATTTGCGACATGAACGCGACGTTGGATCGCAACCTGGTTGAGCGCCTGGTGCGAGCGGCTCTTCAGGAGCGGTTGCAGGCCAATGGCCAGACGACCACGGATCGCCCGGCGGCTCCAAAATTGGTTGTGAACGTCTCGGCGCGACATGCGCACGTCACGCAGGAAGACCTGGAACGGCTCTACGGCAAGGGGCACCAGTTAACGCCGATGAAGTGGCTCTATCAGGACGGTTTCTTCGCCGCCGAAGAGACGGTGACGATGATTGGTCCGCGTCATCGGATGCTCAATGGGCTGCGCATCCTGGGGCCCTGTCGCGATCACAGTCAGGTGGAGTTGGCTTTCACCGATGCGATGTATCTCGGCCTGGACGTGCCGGTTCGCAAGAGTGGCGATCATCGCGACTCACCCGGTTGCTTCCTGATGGGGCCGAAGGGCATGATCGAATTGAAGGCGGGCGTCATCCGCCATGAGCGGCACGTTCACATGGGGCCGAGTGACGCTGCATACTACGGAGTGAAGGACGGCGACCGGCTCAAACTGCGCGTCGTGAGCGATTGTGCCGCAGTTCTGGAGGATCTGCTCGTACGTCTCGGGCCGGGGATCAAACTGGAGGTCCACCTGGACACGGACGAGGGGAACGCGGTTCACCTGGCGAAGGCAACGAAGTTGGAATTGTTCAAGTAACGCGGCCCATTCGGGAGTGGCGGATGGCGCGAAAGCAACCGGAGCGACAGGCACGCACTGATACGGGAGGGACGACAAAAATGGCCGGTAACATGGAAGCCCTTGGCGTGATCGAAACCAAGGGTCTGGTTCCGCTGGTCGAGGCCAGCGACGCGATGCTCAAGGCGGCGAACGTGACGCTGATCGGCTGGACGAAGATCGGCAGTGGCCTGGTCTCGGCCATGGTCGTTGGCGATGTGGCCGCGGTCAAGGCGGCGATCGACGCCGGGGCGGCCGCGGCCGCTCGGGTCGGCGAGGTCGCAGGCGTCCAGGTCATTCCGCGGCCGCATGAGGATCTGAGTCAGATTCTGCCGCAACGGAAATCAGTCCCGGCGGCCAGCTAAGCCAACGAACATCCAACGGAGATTTCAACATGGCGATGAACGGTCGCAACGGGGTCGGTGAAGCGCTGGGCATGATCGAGACCAAGGGTCTGATCGCGACGATCGCGGCCACCGACGCGATGTGCAAGGCAGCGAACGTATCGCTGGCCGGCAAGCTGGAAATTGGCAACGCCTTCGTGATCACCTTCGTCCGTGGTGACGTTGGTTCGGTTCGTGCAGCAGTCGATGCCGGAGCGGCCGCGGCGGCCGCCAACGGGGAGTTGATCTCGGCGCACGTCATTCCGCGGCCCGAGAAGGAAGTGCTGGAAGTCTTCCTCGGCAAGTGAGTGGTTTCTGGCCCGGGCGTTGTTTCCGGCCGGAGGAGAGGAGAGGACGCGATCATGAAGATCCTGGTCGCCAACCTGGGCAGCACGAGTTTCAAATACCGTCTGTTCGACATGACCGACGAGCGCCTTCTTGCTCGTGGTGGTGTCGAACGGATCGGAGCGGCGGAGTCGGCCTCCTTCGTCGAGGTCGATGGACGACGTTTAACGGCGACGGTGCAGGCCCGCGATCATGCCGTGGCTGTCCGATTGTGTCTGGCGCAGTTGGCCGAGCAGAAGTGCCTGACCAGTCCGCAGGAACTGGCGGCGATTGGTTTCAAGGCAGTCCACGCGAAGGGTGTCAGCGGCGTGCAGCGCGTCGATGCTGCGGTGTTGGCGGCGATGGAAGCGTACAACGATGTCGCTCCGGCGCACAATCCGCCCTATGTGTCGGCGATGCGGCTTCTGGCCCGGGAGTTGCCGGAGATCCCGTTGGTTGCCGCGTTTGAAACCGGCTTCCATCAGACGATCACGCCGGCAGAGAAAGCGTACGCGATTCCGCTGGACTGGATGGAGCGACACGGCGTCCAGAAGTGGGGTTTTCACGGAGCGAGTCACCGCTACATCGGCTGGCGGACGGGCCAGTTACTCGGGAATCCAAACGCGAAGATCATCAGCTGCCATCTCGGCGGCAGCAGTTCAGTGTGTGCGATCGAGGGCGGCCGTTCACGGGCGAACAGTCTGGGGATGAGTCCGCAGTCGGGGTTGCCGCATAACAATCGCGTCGGAGAATTCGACGTGTTCGCTCTTCCGGTTCTGCTGCGTGAAACGGGCAAGACTCTGGACGAGATCCTGTCGGATCTGGCGAACAAATCGGGCCTGCTTGGCCTGAGTGGATTCAACGACCTGCGCGACATTGAGGAAGCCGCGACCCAAGGCGACGAGAAGGCTCGACTGGCGCTCGACGTGTTTGTTGCGGCAGTCCGGCATTATCTCGGAGCGTATCTGCTTCTGCTGAACGGTGCCGACGCGATTGTCTTTACCGGCGGCATCGGCGAAAACTCGGTGCGGATGCGGGAGGCGGTCTGCGCCAACCTGGACTGGTTTGGCATCGCGTTGGATCCGGTGAAGAACCAGGGGGCCAGGGGCGAGGCGGCCATTCACCAGGAGGGGAGTCGGGTGCAGGTGTGGATCATGCCGACGAACGAGGAATTAATCGTCGCCCGGCAGACACGCCAGGCATTGGCTGTCTAATAATACAGGTGCCATCCGAGTGGCGCGGAATCAAAGGGTGAGAGGATCGCCAACCACGACACCAGGGGCGACGGAGTACGACCATGAAGGTGGAGATTACCTACTGCACGTCCTGAGGCTACCGCCAGTACGCCACCAGTTTGGTGGACGCAATCCGGCAGGTGCATGGGGACAGCATCGAGGTCGAGGTGGTTCGCGGCAGTGGCGGCATCTTCGACGTGGTGATCGACGGTGAGAAAGTCTTCTCGAAGTGGGACGAGAACCGCTTTCCGAAGAACCAGGAAATTCTCAACGTGATCGCCGAGCGCAAGAAATGAGCGGTTCATGTTCCTGGCGAAAGTGACAGGGAGTGTGGTGTCCACCCAGAAGGTGCGCTCGATGACCGGGCACAAGTTGCTCATCGTCGAACCCCTGCGGGTGGATCCGCAAACGCGGGACCGACTGGTCGGCACCGGCCGGTCCTTCGTCGTCGTGGACACGGTTGGCGCGGGACAGGACGAGATGGTGTTGATCGTGCAGGGTTCCAGCGCACGATTGACGCCCGAGACGGACAAACTCCCGGTGGACGCCACGATCATCGGCATTATCGACAGTGTCAACGTCGAGAACAAGACGATCTTCTCGGCGGGCGGTTGAAAGGGCGAACGATGCAATCGACCGAAGAGATCGTAAAGAATGTTGTCTCGCAGGTGCTGGCCCGAGTTGGCAAGGCACCGGATGTCAAGTCCCGGATCAACAGCGGCCCCCAATCCTGGGGCGTCTTTGTGGATGTTGATTCGGCTGCCCAGGCGGCGCGAGACGCACAGCGTGAATTCGAGGGACGCAGTCTCGACGATCGTCGCAAGGCGATCGACTGCGTGCGGCGAATTTGTCGGGATCAGGCCGAGGAACTCGGCCGTGAGGAATTCGAGGAGACACGCATCGGTCGACTCGATCACAAGATCGAAAAGTTGGTCGTGGCTGCCGATCGCATTCCGGGCGTGGAATTCCTGCGTACCGATGCGGTGTCCGGCGAAAAGGGCATTTCGTTGACCGAATACGCGCCCTTTGGCGTGGTCGGCATCGTAACCCCCGTGACGCACTCCCTACCGACCCTGGCCGGCAACGCGATCAATCTGCTGGCTTCCGGCAACAGTTTCGTCTGCAATCCGCACCCGAGCGGAGCGAGGATCGCCTGCAAGGGCGTCCGCCTGTTCAACGAAGCGATCCACAAGGCGATCGGTATCAACAACTTGCTGACGATCATCGAGAAGCCGACGCTCGAATCTGCTCAGGCGATTTTCGATCATCGTGAGGTCAAACTGCTAGTCGTGACCGGTGGTCCGGCCGTTGGCCGGGCCGCTCTTCGCAGTCGGAAGCGGGCAATCGTCGCCGGGCCCGGAAATCCGCCGGTCGTCGTCGATGAAACCGCGGATCTGGACAACGCCGCGAAGTCGATCATCCTCGGGGCCGCGTACGACAACAATCTTCTCTGCATCGGCGAGAAGGAAGTGTTCGCCGTCGCGAGCATCTTCGACGACCTGCTCGAAGCGATGACTCGTCACCTGGCCGTACGACTCGATTCCAAACAACTCGAGGCACTCCTTCGCGTTGCTTTTGTCCCCGGCGGGGATGATAAGAACAAACTGGTAGTCAACAAGGATCTCGTTGGGATCGATCCAATGGCGATGGCCGAGAAGGCGGGATTCCGCGTGCCCGCAGGTACGCAACTTCTCTTCGCCGAAACCGACGAACATAATCCGTTCGTCGATCACGAGCAGATGATGCCGTTCGTGCCGTTTGTGCGCTGCCGGGATGTGGATGAGGCCATCGCTCTGGCGAAGAAGTATGAACACGGATTCAAACATACGGCTATCATCCATTCACGCAATGTCGAGACGATTACGCGAATGGGTCGGGAGATGGATACGACGTTGTTCGTGCAGAACGGGGCGAGCCTGGCTGGATTGGGTTCCGGCGGCGAGGGACACCTGAGCTTCAGCATCGCGACGCCGACAGGTGAAGGGGTCACCACGCCGTTGACTTTCACCCGGCAACGGCGATCGACGACGGTGAACGGGATGCGGGTGCTGTAACGGGAGACGGCCATGCAACTCGGCCACGTCGTTGGTCACGCGACCGCCACGATGAAACATCCGAGCCTGAAGGGTTGGCGGTTGCTTATCGTGCAGTTGCTCGGCGTCGATGACAAACCAGACGGCGAACCGGTCCTGGCCATCGACGGCCTTGGGGCCGGGGCGGGAGTGCGGGTGATCCTGACCAACGACGGTCGCGGCGTGCAGGAACTCCTCGGAACGCGTGCGACGCCGATTCGATGGATGACCCTGGGGCTCTGCGACGGATGAGTGACCGGGCGAAGATTATTGGGTTCGCACATGATCGGGCCTATTCGTGGGTGGTTCCGGCCGTGCAAACTCTTCGCCGTGAACAATGGCCGCTGCCGGAGTTGACATCGCGATGTCACGGATCTCTCGCTGACTGGGCGAGGGCAATCGGGGAGCGAGTGATTCGAGACGAGTGCGATGGGGCTGTTATCTTCAGCGATGATGCCGGCCTTGTTGCATGTGTTTTGAACAAGATGCCAACTATTCGTGCGGTGTCCGTGACGTCGGTGTTCCAGGCAGCCCGGGCGACGCTCACCCTGGCAGCAAACGTTCTTGTTGTTGAGATGCCGGGCCGGACGTACTACGAGGTTCGGCAGATTATTCGCGAACTCTGCCAATCGTGCCTGCCCTGTCCCGAGGCCGTGGCGGGCACCTTGAAGGAACTCGACGGTCATGCGCATCGCTGAGGTGATCGGCACCGTCACGCTGGCCCGAGTGCATCCGACTCTTGTCGGAGCGCGTTGGTTGATCGGTGTGCCGTGCAGTCTGGAGAGTCTGAAACAGGATGCCGTCGGTGACGGCGACGATCTGGTGATTTACGACGATCTGGGTGCTGGCATCGGATCGCGTATCGGGGTCAGTGAGGGAGGCGAGGCGGCCGCCGCGTTCTATCCCCGGAAGGTGCCGGTGGATGCGTACTGTGCCTGCCTGCTCGATGTGATTGATATCACGAGTGATCTTGAATCCGGCAAGTGACGAAACGGTTGGATATTCCAACAAGAGGCAACGGTCATGGCAGCGAGCGAGAAAGAACTGAAAGAACTGATGTGCGAGATTGGCCGGCGCGTCTACGCCAAGGGATTCGCCGCCGCCAACGATGGCAACATCACCATCCGCCTGAATGAGCGGGAGATCCTCTGCACGCCTACCATGATCTCGAAGGGGTACATGACCCCGGACGACATCTGCAAGGTCGATTACAACGGCAATCAACTTGCCGGCAAGCGCAAACGGACGAGCGAGGTACTGCTCCATCTCGTCGTCTACAAACTGCGCCCGGATGTCAACGGCGTCGTTCACTGCCACCCACCGCACGCAACGGCGTTCTGTGTCGCTCACGAACCGATTCCGAAGTGCATTCTGCCGGAGGTCGAGGTCTTCCTCGGTGAGGTGCCGATGGCTGTCTACGAGACGCCGGGCAACCAGCAGTTCGCCGAAACGATCGCGCCGTATGTCAAGGACTGCAATACGGTTCTGCTCGCCAACCACGGCACGGTCACCTTTGGGCCGGACCTGATGGCGGCGTACTGGAACACCGAGATCATCGACGCCTACTGCAACATCCTCATCCTGGCCAGGCAACTGGGTCGAATCAATTACTTCGACGAACAGAAGACTCGCGAACTGCTCGCCCTGAAGAAGCGTCTCGGCTACGATGACGTTCGCTTTCACAAGAAGGATGCACCGACGTGCGGTGTGAGCAGCTTCGCGGAAGGTTATGGCGATTTCGTTCCGACGCCGTATGCTTTTGAACCCAACAGTGAATGCATGACCTGCGGCGTCACCGCCAACCCGAGCGGACGGGTGGAATCGGCTCCGGATGGCAAGAAGGACGGCGTTGACATCGAAACCATTGTGCGGCACATCACGGACCAGGTGATGTCGGCGCTCTCCTGAGGTGTGACCATGAAAGTGAGCATCGTTGGTGGCGGCGGCCTGGTCGGCAGCATGGCCGCGTTCGCCTTGCAGTGTGGCGGTATTGCCAGCGACATTTGTCTGATCGACGCCAATCAGGATATGTGCCAGGGGCAGGCGTTGGATCTGCTTCAGGGATCGAGCCTGACGTTCGATCAGCGTATCCACGCCGGAACGATGGAGGACGTGGCGACGAGTAACGTGGTGGTCGTTACTGCCGGCCTGCGTCGCAAGCCAGACGAGAGCCGACTCGATCTGATCAATCGCAATGTCGATCTGTTTCTATCCCTGCTCGATCAGATGAAGTCGGCCGGATTGAAGGATTCGACGTATCTCGTCGTGGTGAGCAATCCGGTTGACATCCTGACCTATCTGGCCATCAAACGCGGCGGCCTGAACTGGCAGCGTGTGATCGGTCTCGGCACGTTGCTCGACACGGCACGGTTCCAGAGTCATCTCGCTCGACGACTGAAGGCCCCGGCGACTCAGGTCCGGGCGACCATCCTTGGGGAACACGGCGACAGCATGGTGCCAATCTGGTCCAGCGCCACGGTCGCCGGGTTGTCGCTGGAGCAGTGGCCGACCTTCAACGCCCAGTTGCAGCGCGAGGCGTTTGAGGAAACCAAGACGGCCGGCGCGGCTCTCATCAAGCTGAAGGGGGGCTCCGGATTCGCTGTTGGCCTGTCAATCCGTACTCTTGTCGAGTCGATTCTTCTCGACAGCCGGAAGGTTCTGCCGGTGGGCACGTTACAGCAGGGATTCTACGGTCTGCGGGACGTCGTTTTGTCGGTGCCAACGGTCATCGGGTGCGGCGGTGCGCGGGAGCAGATCGAGTTGCCTCTGTCGCCGAAGGAACGTATGGGATTGACGAATTCCGGCCGCGTTCTGCGTGAGATCATCGATCAGGTCGAGGCTCGCCTTGGCGGCCAGAAATCAACCCCTTCGCCGGCCACTAAACCAACGCCGGTTCCAACGCCTCATCCCACGCCAACAGTGACGACGGCGAGTAACGGCAAGGCGATTCCCCGTTCGGCCTGGCAGTCGAACAAGAAGTGAGGCGAGTCCGATGGTACAGAAATCGCTCGACCTCAAACTGGCGCGGATCCATGCTGATCCACGCAACGCGAAGGACTTCATCCTCGCGGACGCCAAGGATGCCGACATGGCATTGTCCATCGGCGCACCGGGACGTTCGCCGGAGGCCCATCCCGGTGAGGTTCGCTATCGCAGTCTGAGCGAGTTTCGCGACATCATCACGCAGATCGTCGAGGCGCAACTGGTGGACATCATGCTGATGTCTGCCTCGACGAGTGAGGTGCTGACGATCCAGCGTCGACTGTTCGATGACAGTCCGATCACGCCGGCTGCCCGTGCCAATGATACGACCGACATTCACGTCGTTCGTGGGGGTCGGTATCCAACCGATCCGTCGTTGCCGTTCCGGACGGCGACGCTTGACCATATTCAGTGCGGGCATCTGGATTGTAAACCGGAAGAACGTCGTCTTGGCGCGAACCTTGGCCTGTACAGCATCACCTTCCAGAACGATACTGGGATCGATCGCCTCGCCCTCGAGGAATACAAGGCCTTCCGGCACGAAGCCGAGCGGAAGGGTTTTCGTCATTTCCTTGAACTGTTCGATCCAAATGTGCCGGGATCGTTTGATCCGAATGCAGTTCCGGATTACATCAACGACATTGTCGTCCGCACTCTCGGTGGCGTGACGAGCGCCGGCCGCCCTCTGTTTCTCAAGATGGTCTACCACGGCCCGAAGGCCATGGAGGAGTTGGTTCATTACGACCCGCACCTCGTCGTCGGCATCCTTGGTGGCTCGGCCGGAACGACGTACGATGCGTTCAAACTCCTGGCCGAGGCACGGAAGTATGGCGCCCGAGTCGCCCTGTACGGTCGAAAGATCAACAACGCCGAGAACCAACTCGCGTTCATTCACTTTCTCCGCTACATCGTCGATGGAGTCATCAGTCCGGAAGAGGCTGTCAAGGCGTACCACGGAGTGTTGCAGGCTCTCAACGTCAAACCGCAACGCTCACTCCAGGACGACATGGTCCTGCAAACCGGCGTGATGAGTTACGGAGGCAACGGCCAGACGATCAGTTTCCCTCAGAGGCCCGTGGCGAAGAATGTCGTAGAACCAAAGCCTGTGGATAAGAAGGCGACACAGAAGCAGGTCGAGACCTGTTCCTGTCAGTGCGATTGCAAGGCGATTGGAACCGAGACCAGCGGAACACCGGATTTCTCGAAGATGACCAACGCACAGAAGATCGCCTATCACAAGGCGAAGTGGGATCGTATCCTTGGGGCGTGAGCGTTCCTCTCGCCCACCGTATCGAGTGGCGCATCACCTGAAGGAGTACCCGTGCCGCTCGTGATCGATCTGCCGAACCTGGACGCGACGTTCCTCCTCGGGCGTCGCCTGGGAACGCTGTTATTTCCCGGCGCGGTTGTCGCCTTGATCGGGCCGCTTGGAGCCGGCAAAACACATCTCACCCGGGCCATCGCCGAGGGGTTGGCCATCCGTGATTCACGTGTTGTCACCAGTCCGACGTTCGTGTTGATGCAGGAGTATCCCGCCCGGCTACCGATTTATCACTTCGACACCTATCGACTGCGCGGCCCGACTGATTTCGTGGACCTCGGCACCGACGATCTGGTTGGCGGCGATGGTGTCTGCTTGATCGAGTGGGCCGACAGGGTTTTGAGCGAACTACCGGCCGATCACTTGCGGATCGTTCTGGAACCAACGAGCGAATCGACTCGACGCGCGACGCTTGAAGCGACTGGACCACAGCATCAGATATTGGTGGAACAGTTATCATCCGGGTGATCCGCCCGCGGGCCGGGAGACCGGGCGTGGCGAAGTCTCCCGACCCGTTCCGCGGCGACGGCTTGTTCTCGCGGCACTATCCACCTGGTACTTCGCCACGAAGCTAACGAGATTTGACGACTTTTCTGGAGTGGATCGCATCCCCTGGACAAAGAAGTCGTTGGGGATCCACCAGCCGAACCAGAGCGAGCCCGGGACGCCGGTTCACAAACGGTACCGACGGCTCGCCGGATACCTCCCGCTCGCCGGGACTCAGTTTATCAGGTCGATCAGGCGGGCCGGATCCTTCAGTACCGGCAGCGTCCAGCACGTCCGGAGGATCTTGCCGATCTGCTCCTCTGTGTAACGCGGCGTGCAGAGTCGACGCAACTTCGCCTCGACCTCGTCGTCGGTCATCGGATTACCGGCATGACCACGCGGGAACTCGACCTCCTTCACCAGCTGTCGGCCGTCTGTCAGTGTCAGCGTGATCCGGTTCGGGATGCCGCGCGGATAGCGCGTGGTCAGGGCGTCATCGAGGTGGATTTTCACCTTCGCCGTGAACGCGACCAGGGCCGGGTCGGTGAAACGCTTCTCGTCGAACGTCGCCAGGGTCACGTCGCCATCGTACAGGGCGGCGGCGGTGCAGTACGGCAGACTGTGGTCGGCCGTCTCACGCGTCCGCGGTGCCCACGCCTCCTTGTACTTGCCGATGATATTGTACGACGCCTCGAACGTGTGAATGTCGATCTTCACGACCTTCGACACGTCGCCGGCGAGTTCCTTGCGAAGCTGCAAGGCCGCGTCGATGGCGCTCTGCGAATGGTACTCGGCCGGCCAGAACTTGATGTACGTCTTCGGGATCATGAAGTCCTTCGAGCCGCCCTCGCCACCGAGCGCGGGCAGGGTGATCTTCTCGCGCGTGACGAGTTTCTCGAAACCGAGATCGCCCTCGAAGATCGGGGCCGGCCCGGACAAGCCCTCGGCGGCGAGCGTCGCGGCGAAGACGCCATTGCGGGCGGCGTTGGCGAAGGCGCAACCCTTCCACTCGCTCAGTTCGCCGGAGCGAGTCTGTCGCAGTGCGACGTTGCAGACGCCCGCGATGCCGACGGCGTGGGTCATCTTCGCCACGTCGAGCTTCATCAACTTGCACGCGGCCAGGCAGGCCGAGATCGCTCCGTAAGTGACGTGATCGACGCCGTGCTTGCGCAGGCTGGCGGCGTCGCACAGGCGGCACTGAATCTCGTAAGCGAGGGCGGCGGCGGTGATCATCTCCTCGCCGGTGGACTTGAGCGCGTCGCCGACTGCGAGGACCGCGGCGAGATTGTCGCTGGGATGGGCCGGCTCCAGTGACAGGTAGGTGTCGTTGTAGTCGAGGTAGCGGATGAGCAGGCCGTTGACGAACGTGGCCCACTCGGGGCTGGAGGTGCCGCCGCCGAAGAGGGTGGCGTTCGGCGTGCCGTTGACGCGGAGAGCGCACCGGCGAGCGACGGCGTAGGCCTCTGACGGCATGGCCCCGACGGCCGTGGCGATCGAGTCGATGAAGCGGCGTTCGACCTCATGAACGACCGCGTCGGGCAAGTCGGTGAACGTGAGCCGGTGTGCGTATTCCGCCAGCCGGCGAGCCAGGGTATCGGCCATGATGGCATCTCCTCCGCAGGGATCGTGATGGAGGGATGCTAGGAGATGCGGGGCGTCGGGAGAAGGGTGAGCCGCCTTCGAGTGGTCCGGGATCTGGCCTTGTGGTATTCTCACCGTATCGACAGGGAGGACATGCGATGACCACGACCACCACGGCTCCGCCACCGGCGGTACCAACGCCGACGCTCCTGACGGCGGCCGAGTTCATGGCCCGCTACGAACACATCCATGCCGAACTGATCGAAGGCGTGGTGAAGGAGTACGCCGTGCCTTATCCTCGACACGGCAAGATCTGCTTGACCTTCGGGGCGATGCTCTGGCAACACGTCGAGTCACAGGAACTCGGTCATGTAATGAGCAATGATTCGTGGATTCAAACGGGGCGTAATCCTGATACCGTGCGAGGGGCCGACGTCTGCTTCTTCAGCTACGAGCGTCTGCCAAAGGGACCGGTCCCCGAAGGACTGCTCCCTGTTTCTCCCGATTTGGTCGTTGAGGTCCGCTCGCCGACGGACCGCTGGACCGACGTCTTCACCAAGGTCGTCGAGTATCTCAAGGCCGGCGTCCGGGTGGTCGTCGTCCTCGACCCAGACACGGGAACGGCTTCTGTCTATCGCGACGACGCCCCGCAACAGATCTTTCACAACGGCGACGAACTCACCCTGCCCGACGTGCTGCCCGGCTTCTCGGTGCCCGTTCGGCGGCTGTTCGCGTGAAGGCACCGCCGGCAAGCCGGCGGCTAAATGAAGTCAGCTCCCCGGCGGCAGTGGCGGCGGTAGCCCCGGACCCGGCGGCAGTGGTGGCGGAAACAGCGCCGCCAACTCGGCGACCGTCTCGGCGGCGGCCCAGCCGGCCATGCCCTGTCGCCAGACCAGCGTCGCTCGCAGTAACTGACCACCGGCCATCAGCCGTTGCAGCGTCGCCAGGTCGTACGGCCCCACCTGCTGACCATTCAGAGCGACGAAGAAGGCGACCACCGGCATCGGCGGCGGACTCGTCGGGTTCATCGCGCCGGCCATCTGATGGCCCATCGCCACGCCGACGGCCATCTGCGCTCCCAGGCCGGCCACGCCGCCCGGTGTCTGGACCGCATCGGGAATCGCGTTGGCCGCCTGGAGACGAGCGTAGTCGCTCAGGTTGCCGATCAGGCCCATCTGCGTTCGCTTGTCCAGGGCTGCCTCCACCTCCGGCGGCAGCGAAATGTTCTCGACATAGAACGACGGCAGGGCCAGACCCATCTCGGCCAGTTCCGGCCGAATCCGCACCAGGGCCTCCTGCACCAGCTTCTCGTAGTTGCCGGCCAGGTCGAGAACCGGGATCTTG
Source organism: uncultured Alcaligenaceae bacterium (assembly GCA_964471755.1). Classification (GTDB taxonomy): domain Bacteria; phylum Planctomycetota; class Planctomycetia; order Gemmatales; family Gemmataceae; genus CAYYJM01. Next base: position 1,734 of record CAYYJM010000101.1, on the reverse strand, counting down.
GCCGCGCCGACGGCATCGACAAAGCGAGCGACGATCGTGTTCCGCAGCTGGCCGGTGATTTCGTACGCCTCGAACGATGGATCGGTCGCCACGAGCTGACGCAGGAACGCGGCCGGGTCGGTCACCTGCACGGCGTAGGTGCCGTAAGCGCGGACCCGCACCGGGCCGAACTCCGGATCACGCAGCATGATCGGATTCGACGTGCCCCACTTGAGATTGTTGAAGCGGCGCGTGGCGATGAAGTAGACCTCCGCCTTGAACGGCGAGTTGAAGCCGTACTTCCAGCCGAGGATGGTACTCAGGATCGGCAGATTCTTCGTCTCCAGGGTGTACATGCCAGGGCCGAAGACGTCGGCCATGCGACCCTCGTTGACGAAGACGGCGGCCTGGCCCTCGCGGACGGTCAGTTTGGCTCCGTACTTGATCTCGTTGGCGTGGCGCTGGAACCGATGGGCGAGCGTGTCGCTCTCGGAGGGCTGGTTCCACTCGATGATGTCGATGAACTCGCCGCCGATCTTGCCGAAGATTCCCATGCCGGGCCCTCCCCATCCGAGGTGATGATGGAGTGATTGTGGCACGCCGACGGCGACATGGGTAGGGCAAAATCAAAGTGAGTTCGGCTTTGGCGAGCCGGTCGCTGACGCTCCCGGCTCACCGATAGCCAGTCGCGTTACTTCCGACGACGGAACAGAAGCGGTGCGCCGAACAGGGCCAGCAGCAGGGCCGGCGGAGCTGGCGTCTGGATGCCCTGCGACGTGGCCGGCGGTTCAATCGTGTCGGTGTCGGCCCAGAAATTCATCGTCGTGCCCGTGGCCAGGCCGCCGTTGTTGGTGAACTGGACCGTCAGGGTGCGATACAGATCGCCGACCGCCGAGTTCGGGTTGACGGCCATCTTGTCCGAGTAGGTCGCCACGATGTCCAGGCCCGTCTTGCCGGTGGTCGGATTGAAGGTCTTACCAGACGACGAATTCGTCGTTCCGAACAGATTCCCCCAGGTCAAATCGAACGCGGTGTTGCCCAGCCCGGCGTCGATGACCATGCTGGTGATGCCCAGCCCCGAGGCGTTGTTCAGGCTCCACTGCGTGAAGTAACTGTCCCCCGTCAGGCTGAGGGTCGCGCCGCCGGAGCTGCCAACGGAATTACTGCCCCCCAGCCAGAAACTGGTGGCTGTGGTGTTGTCGGTGAACTTGAAGGTGACGGCCATGCCGTTCATGTCGGAGCCCGTCGTCTTGAAGTTGACGATGGCCGGCGTCGTGTTCAGGACGCCATCGGAGAAACCAACGCTCAGGCTGTCACCACGAACTGGGCTGAACAGAGCCAGACTGGTGAGCAGGGTGAGCCAGATAGTACGCATCCGCATTGTGCACCCTCCATGTGTGCAGAGCTATGGGAGTTCGACCGTGAACACCACGGGGCCGATGCCTGGACGGTTCTGACCCGGCGGGTCGATCAAGAAGGTATCCGGCCGCTCAGGCCTACGGGCTGGATCTCCAGGCGGGGGTCAACCACGCGGGACGGATCTTAGGGTAAAAACGGAAACAGGGTCAACCCCGACTTTCTGGTTGAGTTTGCCGATCGCTCGCCCCGGTCGCGCTCCTCTCGCCGGCGGAAAAAGTCGTCGCCTCGTCCTTTCTCTCTTGCCATCCGGCTCGATGGCCTCTATGGTAAAGATACGACATGCGGGTGTAGCTCAGTGGTAGAGCGTCACGTTGCCAACGTGAATGTCGTGGGTTC
>CAYYJM010000100.1:4037-20325 GCA_964471755.1 uncultured Alcaligenaceae bacterium | reverse complement strand
AGATACCGCTGCAAACATCAGGCCAAGCGTGCATTACTTTCCTTACTGCCGATAATCGTCGCCCCCTTGATCACAGTACCACCGCCTCCCAGGGTGGCCTCGTGAATTGTAGGCGGCGAAACCGCTGTTGTGTCGGGTTCCGGACCACTCTTGCGTCCTACCTTGCGACCCATCCTGCTTCAACCCAATGACGGTGACACATGTGCAAGCCAGGAGTTTCGATACCACCTTTCGCCACGCCGGTCAATTGGTGAGACAGGGCGTCGTGGTCAAGGCACCAAGGGTGGCTACTGCATGCCGAGGATCAGGTCGAGGGCCCAGCAGCCGCGAACGTGCGGCCCGGACGAGCGGAGGTGACCGAGCAGGTCGGCGTCCGCACAGCCGGCGTCTTCGAGGGCGTCGGAGAGAACCGCGAGGCTCGCGGTGTCGAGATGTCCGCTCGGCAGTTCGCGTTCCACGTAGGCGACCAGGGCCACCTGCATCACCGTGGGCGTGAGCCAGACGGGCACAACGGTGATCGGAGCGAACGGGTTCCCCATGATTTCCCGCAGCAGCATCGCATGATGCCGGCGTTCGGCGTGATAAGCCGGCGATCCGCTCTCACCTTTGCTCGATGCGCCAAAGTACGCGACGTTGGCCACGTCGTGCGACGCCATCCCCGGGTCGCAATAGACGGCGTAGCGCACCGCGGCATGGAGATCGGGCCAGGTCGCTGGCATGGCGGCTCGGGGGGCCATGCCGTCGGCGTACTGTTCGGACCATTCGACGGCCTGCCGATCCTGCTCCCCGCGGTTCTCCCAGGTCCGCCGAACGCAGGAGCAACTGAAGAGCCGGTACTTGCGGGACCGCGCCGGCCCACGGCCGATCTTCTTTTGGCCGTGGAGGTAGTCGAGCAAGGCCCGCAGATCTTCGCCAGCCAGCCACTCCGCCTCGGTCATGCTCACCTCTCGTCCCTGGGCTCCGCGATCAGGGTTGTGGTTCGCGCCGGGAAGATAAGGCACGGCGAACCTGGTACAATGCGGTTGATCGCAGGAGGTATCGTCATGCCGATCCATGACTGGACCCGCGTCGAAGCCGGGACGTTCCACGACTTCCACCAGGGGTGGACAATCGAGATCCGTAATACCCTCAACGCCGGGGTGCTTCCGCCCGGCTACTTCGCCATGGCCGACCAGCGTGTTGCCGGCCCGGAACCGGATGTCGTCGCCCTGCAACTCCGACCGCCGGCGAACCAGCCACCAACCCGGGCAGGCGGCACGGCCACGATCGACCGGCTGCCCCAGGTCCGCCAGTCCGCCAGCATCGCCGAGTCCACCTACGCCCGCAAGGCCAATCGCATCGTCGTGCGGCACCGTCTGGGCCGGGTCGTTGCCATGATCGAGGTCATCTCACCCGGTAACAAGAACATCCGGCACGCCCTCGCGGCGTTCGTCGCCAAGGTGATCGAGTTCCTTCGCAACGGCATCCACGTTGTCCTCGTCGATCTCTTCCCACCGACGGAGCGCGACCCGGACGGCATCCATCGCGTCATCTGGAGCGAGTTGACCAGCGAGCCGTTCGCGGCTCGGCCAGCTGACAAGCCGTTGGCAGTCGCCAGCTACGATGCCGGCGAACCGCTGACGGCCTACGTCGAACCGCTCGCCGTCGGCGACGCGCTGCCCGACGCGCCGTTGTTCCTCGAACCGGGCTACTTCGTGGACCTGCCGCTCGAAGCGACCTACCAGCGTTCCTGGGCCGTTCTGCCGGATATCATCCGTGAACTGGTCGCTCCGGGCGAGGGATAGAGCCCCGTCAGCACGCTTCCTCCTCACTTCGCTGGAGCGGGCGGCTCGGCGGGCGTCGGCATCGGTTTCGGTTGCACCACCCTGGTCTGTCGCGTCTCGGCGTCGTCATGGGCACCATCACCGGCGCTGACGGTGACGCTGGCCGCCCCTTCCTTGCGGGCGATCACGGGCAGGCGAATCGTCGCCGCTCCGTGGCTGGGCACTGTCACCGTCATCGTACGCGGTGGCGGATTTCCGGGCCGTTCGAGGCCCGTGAGCGTTGCCATCACCGTAACACGCCGCTCGCGATCAGTGGCGTTGCGCACCTGGATGGGCAACGCCAGTGTCGGGCCGACGACCATCTCCGGAGGCAGGAACGCTTCCACCTCCAGCGGTTTGCCGACACGAAAGGTCGTCCGGGCGGTGCCCAGATCGCCGCTCCGTGCCAGGGCCAGGGCGCTGACTCGGTAGCGGGTCAGATTCACCGGTGCGTCGAAGATGACACGAGCCCGGCCTTCGGCATCGGTGCGGATTTGCGGTGCCCAGAAGGCCGTCTCTCGCAGTGCCGTCCGGGGCGGTGCCAGCGGGATGACAGCGATCGGCAGTCCGCCCAGTTCGGGACGAGGGATCGCCGCCAGGCGTTCTCGCAGGGATTCTCCCTGCTCCAACTCCGCCGACTGTGCCGACTTCTGAGCCTGATCGATCGCTCGCTGAAGCTGCTGACGTTCGCCGTGATCGGGCCGAACACCGGGACTGTGCCGCCAGGTCTTGCGCTGGAAGCGCTCGGGACCGCGCGTCCCGGTGAAGGCTGCCAGCACCGCCGGCAGACGATCGCCTGCGATGGCGAAAAGACGTTCATCGACGACGGCCAGGGCCAGTTCCGTCGCCAGCGGCTTGCCTCCGGCATCGAGCGTGCGGACATCCACGGTCACGCGGTCGCCCGGCTCGTACTCGGGGCGATCCGTCCGGATCTCGACGCGCACGCCGGTCGTTGGTGGCGGCCCGATGACAGCGATCTTGCACCAGAGCGGATCTTCGCCGGAGTCCTCGTCGAGTTGCTCGCGTTCGGCCAGTTTCGCCATCGCCTGCTCCGGCTGGCGATCCTTCCGACCTGCGGCCAGGATCGTCCCCTGGAGGTAGAAGTGTGGCCGATGTCGATCGCGCAGGGGAAGGTTCACGACGTGATACCGACTCGCCCTGCCCTCGACACGGACGGCGAAGTAATCGACGACGCTGTGCCCCTCCAGCGTGAAGAACAGCCGGGCCGACTCGAAGGGGACGTAGACGAGTACGGGGAGCGTCCCACCGACAACGCCCTCCTGCGGACCGAGCAGGGCCAGGATTGGCGATCGATTGTCACTCGAATGATCGGAACCGCCCTCCGTTCCTGAATAATGGGCCAGATCGATCCAGGGCCCGACCTCATCGAGAGCCTGAGCCTGGCGGCGCGTGCAGGTCGTCCAGGGCGGTTCGGTGCCGCCGTGAGCGAACACGGGTAGCTCCTCGTCGCCGGCCCGCACCGAGTACCAGCCCGGAGCGGGGAACGTGAACTTCGCCTGGCCATCGACGACCGGCACGCGCGTTGTCTTGAACGTCGGCGTGCCCGCCACATCCCGGCCCTGCTCCAGCTCGATTTCCTTCGCCGCGATCCGCCAGACGATCGGCTGGTCGGCGGCGACGAAACGCGGCAGTCGGCCGAGCCTCGGCATCGCCTGGCTCTCGATCTCGACCGGGAAGGCGCGCGTCGTGCGCAGATCGTCGGCCTCGGTCACGGTCGCCTGGAGACTCATCCGTTCGCCGGGAAGATGACGTGGCAGTGTCATCTCGATCCGGGCCTTCCCCTGACTGTCCAGCGGGATCGGCTCCGGCGTCAGGTTCCAGTGGGTCGTCGAGCCGACGAGAGCGAACGTGACCGTGCCCCGACCGACGGGCAGTCCGCCGGTATGGCGAGCGGTCAGGGTCAGGGCGAGGGGGCGGCCCGGTGTGAGCTTCGCTGGCAGACGAGTGACCTCGATCGCGACGGCGGGGCGGTAGAATTCGTCCACCTGGAAGACAGCCGGGAGGAGCCGACTCCGATCGTCGATCGTCGCCCGAAGGCGATACTCGCCGCGCGGAGCCTCGGCCTTCAGACGGAACGTGCCGGCGGCGCTGCCGAAGTCGTTCAGCTTCCACTCGCTCCCCTCCAGGATCTTGCCCTCGGCATCGACGAGGTTCACCTGGACCGCGGTCCCCTCGGGCAGCAGCTCCAGGCCGGGCGCGTCGTACTCCACGGCGCGAAAGCCGAGTCCGGCCCTCGGCACACGCTTGCGGACGATGAGCTTCGCGTGGACCTCCTCGCCGGGCCGGTAGACAGGCCGATCAGTCCACAGGGCCAGGACCAGGCCGTCGGCGTAGACGAGGGCCTCCTTGCGGACCAGACGATCCCGCGCGGGACGCAGCTTGCGGTCGGGTCGATCTGCATCCTCAGGCGTGCTGTAGATGCCGGCGAAGACGGCCCCGAAGCCGCCGACGGCGAAGCGGCTGCGATGCTCGGCGACGATCACGCGATCGCCCCGGGCGTAGACGCGCAGGAAGGCGACGCCCTCGCCATCGGTCGTGACAGCGGCAACCTGTTTCCGGGCCTGCACGGTCGCCCCGGCCAGCGGCTTGCTGCCTCCCTCGTCGCCGACGATCGCCAGCACGCCATCGGGACAGCGTCGCAACGTCAACGCGGGCGGATCGACGAGCAGCGGCGCGAGGACGAATTGACCGTTCGCCTCGACCTGAAGCAGGTACGCGCCCGGCTCCTGGAAATGGGCCGCCGGGATGTCGAGGATCAGACCGGCTCGCCAGGACGAGAAGCCGTTGTCGTGCCAGAGGTAGGAACGTTCGAGCCGGACGCGGTGCCGGTGGCAGGCGTCGTCGTGGCCGGTGTCCTCCTCGCTGAACCAGTGCAGGTCGTTGTCGTACCGGAGGGTGGCGCGGTCGATCTGATCGAGTCGGTCGAGCGGTTGCTGCCACGCGGCCAGCGGCTTCCGCTGAAGCACCTCCGGCAGACGGATCGCCTCGCGGTCATCCCGAGGCCGTTCCCACAGTTCCCGCTCGCGGAGCTTGCCCCAATTGCGGAGCCGGTCAAAATCGTGACTGCGAAAGACGAAGTCGGTGCCGATGCGATCCAGGACGCGGAGCAGATCCTCGGCCGAGCCGAGACGGTAGAGACGCAGTGTCACCCGGTCGGCATTGCGGGCGTCGAGGACGACGCGGGCTCGCTTGCCGGCAGCAAAGGCCCCGGCCACGTCGAGGGTCAGGACGGTATTGTTGCGGCGCAGCTCGGCGGCCCAGCGTCGAGCGACGGCCTGATCCGGCCCCGGCGGAACGGCGTCGAGCAGGGCCAGGGCCTGGCGAATGTCGGCGTGTGCCGGATCCTTCAGCCGCCAGGGATAGGCCGAGAGCGGCGGCGCTTCCGGCTTCTGCGGATGAGCCTGGCGGATGCCCTCGACCGCGTCGATGAGTGTCCGGGGGATGTCACCCTGCCAGGCCTGCGGCGCTCCCAGTGCATCCTGCCAGGGCGTGTCCTCCTCCTTCCGCTTCTCCTCCTGGATTTGACGAGGGCGATCGTCACGGGAAGGCGGCACCGGGGCGTGCCAGGTGAGGTGGGGCCGAACCAGCTTCAGGGCCTGGTCCAGCCGAGCAGGTTCGGGCTGGCCGACGACGGCGACGAGCAGCAACGGCAGCATGACGCGTCCCTCACAGATCCTGGATCGGCAGGTCGGCCACGTCGCGCGGTTCGGGGGTCAGGGCGAAGGTGCCACGCCACAGCGGCGGAATCTCCCAGGTGCCGTGGATCGTTCCCTCGCCGTCGTACCGGCCGACGTAGACCACCTGATGACGATCGAGGTACTGCTTGACCATCACGATATTTCCCGCCTGGTCGTAGGTTCCCGAGAAGCGGAACTTGCCGACGACGTCCTCGCCGGCTCCGGTGATGTGACCGTCCTCGAAGTGGAGGACGAGGTCGGTCATCGCCTGCCGACCGAAGACGCTCTGGTCCCAGTGTCCGCGATAGCGACCCGAGAGGAACATGGGGGCTCCGTCATTTCTGGCGAGCGTGGGGCGTCAGCCCCATGAGTATTCGTCTTCGCCGTGTGCAAGACTCATGGGGCTGACGCCCCACGCTCGCCTTCGTCTTCGCCGTGTGCAAGACGGTCATGCGGCTGACGCCCCACGCTCGCCTTCGTCTTCGCCGTGTGCAAGACTCATGGGGCTGACGCCCCACGCTCGCCGGGCTCGATGAACGTCTCGTAGAGAAACAGCAGGCGATGACGGATGGTCGGATGGCTCTCCCACTCGGCTTCCGGCTCCAGGAACTGGCGGAAGATCATGCGATCCGGCTTCGCTCGCAGGGTGGCGACCAGGCGCGAGAGTTCCTGCCGATCCAGGGCACCGGATTTGTCGAAGTCGTAGGCGTGCCAGTCGAGCAGGCGATCTTCCTGCGCCGGGTCCGGGGCGGGCACGCGATCCTCTTCCGGCTTTTTCGCCTCCTCGGCCTTGAGGGCCTGCGCCGCCCGGGCGGCGAGGTCGTTCACCTGCTCATCGGTCAGCGGGACGTGGAGCTTCTCCTTGAGTAGGAAGAGCTGATCGCGGACGAGTACCTCCGGAGCGGACTCCCGGGCGACCTCCTCGCGCATCTCGCCCGGCGGAAACCGCTGGAGCATTCGCATCAGTTCCTGCTGGGTCAGATCGCGTTCGAGCCGCAGATGCCAGGGGCCGAGAGCCTCGACCAGAGCGAGCATGGCCTCGGATCGTTCGCCGACCCGGAGCAGGGCGTTGATGGTCGGCTCCGGGCCGACGACCTGGGCAGCATGGCCATCGGCGATCAACTCCGCCTTCTGCATCGCCAGATTGGCCACCCGCTCGATCAGGGCGAAGAGAAACGTGAGCGCGTGGTAGCCGATCCAGACAAAGACGAGGCGGGTGAGGAACTCGTCGACGCCGCCGGAGTGGAACAGGCCGGAAAGTACCTTGAAGAAGAGGATCGCCAGCAGGAAGAAACGGAAGCCACGCGGCAGGTGGGCGAGCTGGTTGACGAACGAGTCCCAGCGGCGGATGTGGGCCACCTCGTGAGCGATGATGGCCCGGACCTCGGCTCGCGGCATGATCTCCAGCAGGTTCGAGTGCAGGACGACGATGGTGCCCAGGCCGAGAATGCCGCCCGTGTAGGCGTTCGGAACCGCCTCGGTCTGCATCAGGATGCGCGACGGCTGACCGACGCCCATCTGGGTGCAGAGTTCGCGCACCATCGCGACGATCTCCGGCCCGGTCATCTCGCCGTAGCGTCGGCCCGCGCTGGTGTCCTTTGGATAGAGCTGCGTGACGCTCGGCGCGTTGAGAGCCTGGACCATGGCCCAGTGACCGAGCAGGACCTGACCCAGGACGAAGAGGGACAGCCAGAAGGCACTCTTCCAGCTGAACGGCTCGAAGGAGATGGCGAAGCCGAGTAACTTCCAGGTCGAGTTCTCGCCGGGCGGCTCGATCTGGAGGCCGGCCAGCAGATAGAGGACGACCAGGTCGAGGACCAGGGCGGCGAACAGGTAGAAGTAACGCGATCGACGCAGACCCTGAAAGACGGTGGTCTGCTCGAAGGGAACGCTGCTCATGACGTGGGCCTCGGTGGATTTCATCGAGCCGCCGGCTTGCCGGCTTCCTGCTACGATTGGATCTACTCCAATCGTAGCAGGAAGCCGACGATCGTCCGCCGCCATTGTGGAGTGAATCGTCTCGCTTCATCGGTCAGGCCCATGCCGACGAGCGGACCATCGGCCTCCGTCAGCAGATTCTTGCTGCCAGGGATAGCCGGAATCGCTCGTCGCAGGGCGGCCAGGAACACCCGCGCCTCCCGGACCACGTCGGCGTGTTTGCCGGCGGCCTCGGCCTCCCTCAGACGCTGTTCCAGGGTCAAGAGGTAGGCGTGATCGGTGATGCCCTCGCTGGCGGTCAGGAAGACCGACTGGTAGCGCATCGCTCCGGGATCGGTCAGCGGGCCGGGCGGAGCGAAGCCGTGGCTCGACGTGAACGGGTTGTATGGCTCCCGGCCCGGATAGCCCCCCTTCGCCTGATCCTCGGGAAAGTAGAAGTGCCATTCCCACCGCCCGGTCGCCCCGGCTCGCCAGGCGTAGAAGCCCCATGACAGACGATCCATGCCGGTGTTGTAGAGCCAGAGGATGCGTCCCTTCTCGCGAGCGCGGGCCATCAACTTCGTCGATGCCGGGTAGGCGTGGACGCTGACGACATCGATCGCGTCGGCGATCGGCGTGTAGTCCTTGCCGTTGTTGCTGTCCGCCATCGGCGTGACGAATCCGGTCAGGCCGGCCTTCTTCACGAGGACGCAGTAGGCCAGGGTGTCCGCCAGGTTCCGGTTCCACGGATTGGGGAACTCACGCGGCTCATCGACGACCTCGACGGCGACCGGCAGGCCCTGTTTCTGGAGGAAGGCGCGATACTGCTGACAGGCATCGAGAAAGTAGTCCGCGAAGCCGGCTTGCTTCAGTTCGATGCCCGGCTGCTGATCGACCTTCGCGCCGAGACTGCCGGGCAGACGCCGGCCGATGGCCCGACCGAGTGGGAGCGTGTTGCCCATCTGGAACTGAGCCGGATGAACGCCGAGGCCGGCTTCCTTCGCCAGGTCGAAGGGCGTCGCGTCGAAACGCATCGCCACGCTGCCGTTACCCCGGAGGCCGGTCACGGTGCCGGTGCCGACGCTCGTCGCCGTGAAGCCGAGCGAGCGCATCCAGGTGAGTTGCTCCTTCCACACACGCCGACGAGTGGCGTCGTCCCAGCCGGGACCGCTCGGCGGCGAGTAGTACAGGCCCAGCGACAGGGGCAGCCGATCGAGCAGACGGATCGGCAGCACTTCCAGCGTCACCGGAAAGGATCGTCGCTCTCCCTTGCCCGGAGTGAAGACCAGGTCGGCCTCATACCTGCCCGGCTTCGCGTCGGCCGGGACGAGGAACGTCGTCCACCAGCACCAGGTGATGCCGCCTCCGAGCGGGAAGCGATCGCCGGGCAGCAAGACCGACTCGCGGACGCTCTCGCCATCGTCGCGGTAGTTTTGCAGATAGACCTTCGCGTCCGAAGCGGGCAGGTCCTTGCCGCGAAGTGACAGCGTGCAGTCACCGAGATCGCTCCCGGCGACCACGCCGAGACGCAGCGTCACCCGCTGGCCGGGGACGGCCTGCACGTCGTGGCGCATCGCCTGGCGTTCTTCCGGTGTCGGCAGCGTCCACGGCAGGAGGGTCGCATCATGAGCCGGGAGATAGACGATCGAGGCACGCTCGCCCGACTCCGGTTTCTTGACCATCCGGGCACGCAGGTCACGCTCGAACGCTGCCATCCGGGCGACACGCAACTTCTCCAGGAAGGCGGGCACTTCGAGGGCGTGTCGCTCCGGTGTCAGCACCAGGGCGGACAGGAAGACGTCGCGAAACTGTAGGGACACCTTGCCGTCACGGACCTCGATCGTCCCGGTGTGCGTCGGATACATCCGGGCGATGAAATCGAGCCAGAGAGCGTGCGGTCGCACCGAGTAGAGCGTGTCCATGAAGCGGAGCAGATGCCGGGATGACTGGTACGTCGCAGCGTCCGGTTCGTCGTCGAGGATGCCTCGATCACCGAGACGGAGCAGCAATCGTGGCAATCGATCGGTGCGGTAGATCGGGCCGGCCGACAGGGTGTAGTGATACGTCCCATCCGGCACGCGGACCTCGATCGATGCCGTCTCACCGGGCGGAGCGACGAGGAACGTCCCGCTGAACAGATCCGGCCAGCCGTCGCCCTGAGCGGTCAGCTTGCTCGCGGCGAACGTCTTCGGCGAGAGGGTGGTGAAGCCCTTGATCCGGACGCCGGGACTGGCGAACTTCCAGGCGAGCGCCCCGCTCGGCAGGGGAACCTCGAAGCGCGGCTTCGCGGCATCTTCCTGAAGAAGGCGGACATTGTCGAGATAGAGGACGACGTCGTGGTCCTTCGGTGGCGTGAGGAAGATCTTGACCTGGCTCAGGCGATCGCGATCGATTTTGTCCTGAGGCTGGAGTTCCTCCCACTCCCGGCCCTCCTTGCCATTGCGCCGGGCGCGAGCGATGGGATAAAGCAGCGTTTGCCGACCGGGCCGGAGCTTGACGTTCTCGAAGGTGCAGCGCGTGGCGTAGTTGCGGCTCGCACCGTCCCACAGTTCGACCATCAGGGCAAGGGGCGTCGCCTCGCTGGTGGTCACGTCGAGAGCGAGATAGTCGAAGTCGGCCCAGTGCTTGATCGCGTCGGCATCGAGGCGGAACTGACCGTAGCCGGCTCCCTTCGGCACGGTGAAGCAAAGACAGCGTTCGCCGTGGCTGACGCCGAGATCCTGGACGGTTTCCAGGGTGGCGTTCTCGGCCGACTTCGCGAGTCGGGCCGTCTCGCCGGGCGTCTCGAACGAGTAGAGGAGCCGGGCCTTCGTGCGGGCCTCCTGAGCCGAGGCGAACGCCGGGACAAGCAGCAGGACCAGCGCGAGCAGACGCGACATGGCGTGACTCCGTGAACGGGGGACGCGGAGAAGTGTACCGTCTGCGGAGATCAAAGGCGAGCGGCGTTCGTTCGCTGTCGATGCGATCACCCCAGATCGATCAGCGTCCGGTAGATCGAGGCGAGGTGATGCCAGGCTCCACTCTCCGGCAGAGCCGCGCACGCCGCATCGAGGGCGGTTCGGGCCGGTCCCTTCTCGCCAAGAAAGAGGCAGGCCAGGCCGCGATTGAACAGCACGGCCGGTCCGGCTGGTTGCGTCTGCCACGCGGCCAGAGCGGCACGATGATCGCCTCGCTGCCAGGTCAACGCCGCCGATTCGTTCGCCCGGAGCGACTCCAGCGAGGCGGGCACGTCCACGTTGAGCAGGTCGGCACAGGCGTCGAGTTCACCGGTCAGACGCAGAACGCCGGCGGCCAGCAGACGTGGCAACGGCCCGGCCTGCGATCGCGCCCAGGTGAGCAGGTCGGAGCGGTCGCCGATCGTGGTCGTCGGCGTCGGCACACGACGCAGCAGCAGCGTCAGACTGCGGACTCGCTGCGGAAAATGGCCCAGTGCCAGCGGCACGTCAGCGGTCGGCTCCAGGGCCAGCAGAAGGCCGGGCCAGGTCGGCGGCACCGCCCCAATCGTCGATTGCCCGACGCCGGGAAAGAGACCGACGACGGCCACGGCATCGGTCCAGGCGGCGCGAGCGTCCAGTGGCCGAAAGGGAGTGTCCTCGAACGGCGTCACCAGACCGTCGATGGTGGGCGTACCCAGACCCTCGGCATGAGCCTCCGCCTGGGCCTGCAAGAAACCCTGAAACAGCTCGCCCGGATCGGTCCTGGTCATGATCGCCTCCTCGCAGCTCGTCCCGATCGGGAAACGCCCTCGACGTGCTGGCTTGCGCGTTGACCTTACAACAACGTCCCCTTTTCGATTGTAAGTCCTGCCCCAGGCGGCAAGGTTCGCCGGGCCTGCGCACCGTGCCACATTTTGCGCAAGCCCTTGTCCCGTTTGTGGAAGTGTCTCCCGACGAAAAGGTCAAGAAGGTTCTGGCATCCGATTTGCTAATCCTCTCTCAACAACCCTGGCCGGTGATGGTCTCCCGCGACCGTCGCCGGCGTCGGCTGGCGGGAGACTCGCCCCGCCGGCCTGTTCTGGTAAGGAGATCCGATGAAGACGTGGACCGTGCTGGCCAGCCTCGCCACCCTGCTCTACCTCGCCGGCTTTTCTCTGCTGGCCGTCCCGCCGACACCGACCCGGGCCCCCGCTCGTGCCGGGATCACCGCGGTGGCATCGGACAGCGACGGTCCCGCCTCCAGTTCCGCCTGGCAACGCCATCGCCAGATGCAGCCGATGAACTGGCGGTCCTACATCGTCCGGTGAGGTTCCGTTACACCCAGGCCGGTTCCCAGCCCTTGCGATAGGTCTTCCGCAGCAGGGCATCGGCCTTCGAGGAGTTCGTCACCTTCATCGCCGCTGGGTCCCATCGCAGCGTCTCGTCCGGGACGCGCAGGGCCACCGTGCCGAGCAGAACCGTCTCGGTGAGCGGCCCGGCGTAGTCGAAGTGCGAGGTCGTCTTGCCCGCGCCCCGACAGGCGTCGGCCCAGCTGACGTAGTGATCCACGGCTGGGACCGTCTCGATCTTGTACCCCGCGAAGGCATCTCCGGGCAGCAGTCGCGGTGCCGCGACGTGCGGGATCAGCAGCGTGCCCTTCTCGCCGAGCAGCAGCGAACCGGAGCCGGGCAGTTTCACGTCGGCGGCCAGGCCGAGCTTCTCGCGCGGCGGGAATCTTCCCTCACCGTCATACCAGGTCAGCTTCAGGTTTCCCGTCGTCCGGGCCGTGCCGGGGAACTCGTACTCGACAACCGACCAGGTATACCAGACCTCGCGGTTGAGCGGCGAACAGCGACCGCGAATCGAGGTCGGCGCGGTCAGACCCAGAGCCAGGAACACCGGATCCAGGATGTGACAGCCGAAGTCGCCGAGTTGACCGTTGGAGAAATCCTGCCAGGCACGCCAGTTCCAGGCATGGTAGATGGTCTTCTTGAACGGCCGCGCGGGGGCCACGCCGAGCCAGTTGTCCCAGCCATGAAGCGTCTCCGGAACGGGATCCTCTCCCGTGGGCCGATCCGGTACCAGAAGCCAGCGCATCGACCCGGCCTGCCAGGAGTGAACCTCCTTGACCTTGCCGATGACGCCGTCGTGGACGAGCTTGACCGCCGTGCGGTACGCCTCATGCGACTGGATCTGATTCCCCATCTGGGTGACGACGCCGTACTTGCGAGCGGCCAGACGCATCTGGCGGGCCTCGTGAACGGAATGCGTCAGCGGCTTCTGGCAGAAGACGTGCTTGCCCAAAGCCATCGCCGCCAGCGCGATCGGAGCGTGCATGTGGTCCGGCGTGGAGACGGTGAGCGCGTCGAACTCCTTGTGATGGTCGAGGAGTTTTCGCCAGTCGGTGTAGCGTGCCGCCTTCGAGAACTTCCGGGCTGCCTGGCCCATGTGTTCGCGGGTGTCATCGAGGTCGCACAGGGCGACGACGGTGACCCCGGGACTGGCCGCGACGCCGTTCAGATCCGACCAGCCCTTGCCGCCGACGCCAACCGACGCGAGACGGAGTTGCTCGTTCGCGCCGTGAACGCTCGCCCAGTTGGCCGCCGTCAGCGCCGTCGCACCGGCGGCGTGATGAAGGAATCGGCGTCGAGAAAGTAGCGGTGTGGTCATGCGCCGTGCCTCAAGGGTGATACCACTCCGGAATAGCCGGGAGGGAACCGGTGATGACTATAAGGCCAATCGCCCGGCTCCGCAAGCGACCAGGTCGAACAGAGGCATCCCGGTCGTTGCGAGATGTAGAGATGTCGGGTGGGCGGGAACGCCACTGAAGCCGGGAACGTGTCGAGGCCTGCGCTGTTCCGGCCTGATGTGGCGATAAGGGGTCGGTGGCGCTCCCGCCCACCCCACATCTCTAGCCATCCCGAGAAAGGGGGCAATCGCAGCGCCCCGAGGAGCGCTGCCCCGCTCTCGACGACGGTTTACTCGCTGGAAACCTCGTCGAGAACGTCCTCGGCGACGTAGATCGGCACGTTCGCCGTGACGGCCAGGGCGATGGCGTCGCTGGGCCGACAATCGACATCGATCAGTTCGCCGTTGTACTTGATGCGCAGCTTGGCGAAGTAGGTGTGTTCGCGCAGCTCGCTGATGTAGATGTCGGACAGGTCGCCGCCCATCTGCTCGATCACGTTGGCGACCAGATCATGGGTCAACGGCCGAGGCGTTGGCTGCTTCTTGACGCGACGCTCGATGCTGGTCGCCTCGAAAATACCGATCATGATGGAGAAGCTGCGTTCGCCCTCCACTTCCTTCAGCACAATCACCTGCTGATCATTGATCTCGCTGATGATGATGCGCTTCAGTTCCATCTGGACCGGCACAGGAGCCTCGCTTTCGCCAACGCTCGCGGATCAAGTCAGCCGGATCAAGCCGACGGTCACGCGAATGCTGTGTCGATTATAGATCGTGCCGGCGCGCGGGGTCAAGCAGGGCTCGGAACGGTCGGCCCGTCGTTTGCTCCCGGCGAGGGGGTGGTCTATACTGCATTAGCTCAGGTGAGCCCCGTCACGGGTTGCGCTGGTAATCCGGCACGAAAGCGATACCATGGGCTACAGGTGGTGCAAAGGCCTGTTCCCAGGCACCCCGCGACTGCATCCGTCGGATGAACAAGTACGGGGTGATCGACAAGGTTCGCAGGTGGGACGAGGTGGCTCCATGGCCCTTGCGATGAACATCGGCAAGTTTACTCACCAGGGCAACTACCGCGAGAACAACGAGGACGCCATCGACGTCAAGTTGTTCCCCGACATGACCGTCTGCCTCGTCGCTGACGGCATGGGCGGCCAGGCGGCCGGCGAGGTCGCCAGCAAGCGGTCCGTCGAGATCATTCCGCGCGAACTCAAACGCTACATCAACGGTGTCGTCGGCAACGAGGAAACCAAGGCGATCATCCGCCGGGCCGTCGTCCAGGCCAACGAGGAAATCAAGGCCCTCGCTCGCCTCGATCGCGAACTGAAGAACATGGGCACGACGATCGTTCTGGCCCTGTGGCGCAAGGGCAGTTCGCTGCTCTATGTCGCCGGTCTGGGCGATAGTCGGGTTTACCACCTTCGCGGCAAGAAGATCGACCAACTGACCGTGGATCACTCGATCGCCCAGGCCCTGGTCGAGGCCAAGACGATCACTCCGGCCGAGGCCAAGACGCACAAATTCCGTAACGTCCTGTGGAAGTATCTCGGCTCCGACGAGGTCGGCGAAGGACCCGACGTCAAGGTCGTTCAGCTCCAGGTCGGCGACCGCTACCTGCTCTGCACCGATGGCCTCTGTGGTGTCGTTCCCGATGACGCGATGAGTACCTTCATGCAGGACAAACCCGATCCGCAGGCCTGCGCCGAGGGACTGGTCCACTTCGCCCTCGAATCCGGCTCGCGTGACAACGTCTCCTGCGTCGTCATCGATGTCGTTGACGCGAAGTAAGGCCGGCTCGTTCTCGCCTGGAATCTTTTCGTCGGCCTTGTTATGGCTCCTCTCACACACCATTCGGATGGTTGGAGGGGGAATGCCATGCCTGGACGAATCCTGGCGGCCGGGCTGCTGATCGGTCTGGTCGGTTGTCTTCCCGAGACGGCGCAGCTGGCCCTGGTGCCCAGCGATAATGCCGAGATCCAGCGTCTGGCGGCCAAGCCGATCCAGCGGGCTCCGGCGACCGAGGCCGTCGCCAAGCGTGTCATCGTCGTCGGTCGGCAGGTCGTTGCCGGAAACCGCTCTCTGGGCGTGCGACCCACGTTCACCACAATCGGCGTACCGCAGGAGGAACTATTCCACCGCGGCGTCGAAGAAATCTACATCTCCGAGGGCCTCGTCAAGAAGTGCCCGAACGATGATCAGTTGGCCGCACTGCTCGCGCTGGAACTCGGCCGGATCATCGCTGAGCGTGAGATCCTTGGTGGCACGACCGTGAGCCGATCCCTGCCACGCCACCTGCCGGAGGATGTGCCGGTCGGGAACGATCACAGCGGTAGTTTCGGTTCGCCAGACGGCACCCGGATGATGGAGTTGGCCCAGGCGGAGAAGGCCGCGAAGGCACCGCGCACGCCGGCCGAGCCGGAGGCGCTGGCCCGGATCTATCTCCGTCGCGCCGGCTTCGACGAAACCAAGGTGAAAGCGACCGAGTCGCTGGCCCGCCTCGCCGACGCGAACAGCACCCTGGCCCGGCAGATGACAGGGCGATGACACTCCTGCCGGACCAGCGGCCGACGCGCCAAGATCACGCTTCCGTGCCCACGAAGAAGATCATGCCCAGCGGCGGCAGCGTCACGTTGATCGACCACGGCCGATTCTGCCACGGTGTCGGCTCGGCCCAGGCTCCACCCAGGTTGCCCACGCCGCTGCCGCCGTACTCCTTGCCGTCCGTGTTGAGCAGTTCGCGCCAGTGGCCGGCGAACGGGACGCCGATCCGATAATTCTGCCGTACCACCGGCGTGAAATTGGCCACGGCCAGGATGACCCGCGAGCGATTCCGACCACGCCGGATCAGCGACAGCACGCTCTGCTCCCAGTCGCCGACGTCCACCCACTCGAAGCCGGCCGGGTCGCAGTCGAGCTGATGCATGGCCGGCTCATGACGGTAGAACCGATTCAGATCGCGGGCCAGCAACTGAGTGCCGCGGTGCGTCGGATAGTCGAGCAGGTGCCAGTCCAGGCTCTGGTCATGGCTCCACTCGGCGAACTGGCCGAACTCCCCGCCCATGAACAGCAGCTTCTTGCCCGGCTGGGCCGTCATCCACGCCAGCAGCAGCCGCAGGTTGGCGAACTGCTGCCACCAGTCGCCCGGCATCCGGCTGATCAGCGACCCCTTGCCGTGAACGACCTCATCGTGCGACAGGGCCAGGACGAAGTTCTCCGTCCAGGCGTAGAGCATGCGGAACGTCAACTCATTGTGATGGTGCTTGCGGTGGAC